>CALJAP010000150.1 GCA_938027655.1 uncultured bacterium
GGGGTGAGGGCTACTCATCCCCCATCGCGCCGAAGTTGCGCACCAGCACACCGAAGTCGAACAGCGTCACCTCCTCATCCCCGTCCAGGTCGGCATCGGCGTTCCAGTTGTCGTCACCGGGCATACTGCCGAAAGCGGCGACAAGCGCACCGAAGTCGAACAGCGTCACCTCATTATCCCCGTCGATGTCGCCGTTGGTCAGGGATACGTTCACGCCCGTCACGTCCGCGTCCTCTACCGTCACGCCCGGCACCACCACGCGCAGCCAGTGGCTGGCTTTGAAGGCGAGGTCGTATGTGCCCGGCAGCACGGCAGGAATGGAGTAGTTTCCGCCGGAGTCGAGGCTTACCGTGGCGGTGCGCACCACGTTGCCGTCCTGGCGCAGTTCCACCGTCACCGGAACCTGCGTGATGTCGCCACCGAAGTCACGCAGCTCCACACTGCCCGACACCGACCACACCGCTACCTGCTCGAAGTCGTCGAGGTAAATCAGGTAGGGACCGACCGCCCCTGCCTCTACCGGGGTGAAGGCGAGGCACTCGAGGGTACCTTGCGGTCCTTCTAGCACACCGTTCGCCGGCGGCCAGCCCGCAGCGGACGCAAACGGCAAGCAGGGTTCAATCGGCAGGTTGAACACCACTTCTATCCACTGGTCTTTGGCAGTAATCAGCTTGCCGATGGGGCGGGTGTAGCCACCCGTGATGGGGGTTCCGTCGGTCGCGCCTACCCATTCGATGCTTCCCACAGCCCCTCCATTGCCGCCGATGGGAACGTTGTTGTTGTTGTCGCGGGTGCCCAGCGTGATGTAGAAATCTGGCGTCCCGCTGGCTACGTACAGCTTAAAACGGAGCGCGTGCGCGTAGGCAATAGCGGGGTTGGGCAGATTCGCCGTCTGATAGGTGGTCAACCGTAGCCATGCACCGGGTTTATCTGGTAGGAACTTCCAGTTCACCCGCAGCGACTTGGTGCCGCTGTAGGCGAGGTCGGTGACCACCTGTGAGGTATTGACAGTGCTGTCAATGAAGCTGCCGGTGGACCCCGAGAAGCTGGGCTGGCGGAACATCACCGTGCCGTTTGTAGAGGGCGCGGGAAACCCCTCGAAATCGGTGATGGGGAACGTTTGCGCGGCGACAGCAGCCGCGAGCACCCCTGCCAGCAGGGGCGCGAACAGGAACCTTGCGAGTTTCATCCCTTCCTTCCTCCTTCGCAGGCTAAAGTGCAAATCAACTTCCACTGCCATTGTAGCACCAACGTGCGAAAAAGGCAACCGTTGCATAGAGGCAGGATGTGACGTTGCCTCTGATGAACTTTTACAAGAACAGGGAGGGAAGTTCGCGGAGATGAAGCGTCTGGAAGGTAAAACGGCGATTGTAACCGGAGCGGCGCAGGGGTTGGGCGAAGCTATCGCCACCCGCCTGGCGCAGGAAGGATGTGCCGGGGTGACGCTGGCGGACCTGCAGACCGAGAAGGCGCAGGCAGTAGCGCAGGGTATCGAGACGGGGGCGCCCTGGTGCAAGACGCTGGTGGTGAAGTGCGATGTCACCAGCGAGGCAGAGGTGATAGAGATGGTGCAGCGCCACCGGCAGGCGTTCGGCAAGCTGGACATCATGGTCGCCAACGCGGGCATCCTCATCGCGCACGACATCACCGAGTTCCCCGCCGACCAGTGGAAAAAGGTGGTGGATGTGAACCTGTACGGTTACTTCCTGTGTGCGCGCGAGGCGGCGAAGGTGATGGTACAGCAGAAGAGCGGCGTTATCATCCAGATTAACTCCAAGTCGGGCAAGAAAGGCTCCTTCCGCAACAGCGCGTACGCGGCGAGCAAGTTCGGTGGCATCGGCTTGACGCAGAGCATCGCGCTGGACCTCGCGCCGTACGGCGTGCGGGTGAACGCCATCTGCCCGGGCAACCTGTTGGATTCTCCCCTGTGGCGCGACAGCCTGTACGAGCAGTACGCCCGCAAATGGGGGTTAACCGTAGAACAGGTACGGCGCAAGTACGAGGACCAGGTTCCTCTGGGGCGCGGCTGCACCTACGACGACGTGACGAACCTGCTGGTGTTCCTCGCTTCGGACGAGGCGAGCTACATCACGGGCGAGGCATACAGCGTGACGGGGGGACAGTTGTAGCCCACATGAACAAACCCCTCTCCTGGGGAGAGGGGTTGGGGCGAAGACGGAATATCGCTTTGTGGACCGCTACCTCTTTCCGCCACCGCCAATCTGCACCGTATCGGCATACAGCACACCGTCTACCATCGTGCCCGATACGGTAACCGCTGCGCCAACCCACAGATCGTCGGGCGAGGCGGCACGCTTGCCACGAGTCCACTGCGTGTCCTCATCCCATACGACGGTGATGGTCAGCCCTTTAAGGTCGCAATTGCGCACGCGGCGAACCTGCATTACGAAACTCTCTTCGCCGATGCTGAGCACCTTGCCCTCCACAACCGCCACGTCTTGAGCTGCTGCGCTCCACGCCGTTGGCTGATGCGAGATCACCGGCACAACGAGGGAGGGCAGTACCGCAATGCCTACCAGCAGCACCGCGCCGAGAATCAACGCCTTAACGCTTTTCATCGTCGAACCTCCTCCAGAGAGTGTATCTATGGGATAAGACGAACGAAGTGGCTTGGCGATTCCGGGTGACTTGTCGACGGTTAGCTCTCTGTAGTACGTGAATCGTGAACATCGGCTGCCGAACCTCGCACGGGAAACATGCGCTAAGGGGGAGCACAATCTGCTCAAACGTATGAGAAAGGACGTAGCCGCAACCTTCAGGTTGCGAAAACTTAACCTCGAACACCCGACGCGGTTACGGGTTCGGCGGGAGACTCGCCCTCCAGAGGGATGAAGATTGATAGTTTACTCATGGATCTTACTGAATGCTATCTATCACCTTCTGCAGCTCGTCTTCGGGCAGGTCGCCGACCACGATGAAGCGGATACCGCCGACCTCTTTGACCAACAGGTTGCCCTCGCTGCTGGCGAAGAACTCGCAGTTACCACGCCTGCCCATGCGCCGTCCCCACTGAAATCCTCGTCCGCGACCGGGCGGACAACGGTGTTCGAAGACGGAGATGCTGTTCAGGCCGTCCACGTAACGGATATGTGCGGAAGGCTGCGCACCAGGGCGCAGTACCAGATGGAAACCGTCCAGCACAAACCCTTGTGGAAGGTAGCCCGGCTCCCGTACCGAGAAACCCAGACGCTTAGACAATTCCTCTTTCTCCCAGTGGCGCTCCGTTTGCACCGGCGCATTGACCTGTTTCCAGCCCTCCGGTATGGTGAACAGGCTATCCGATGGATTTGCCTTCCAGTCCACCGACAGGTAGAGCGAGCGCGAGACCATCTTGCCCCCGGAGTTGTACTGCTCTGTGCGGAGCACCATGCCTGTTGCGCGGTCAATCCACAGTTTGCGCGAGGGGCCGCTGCCATGCCTCGGCTGGAGCGTTACCACGTCGGTCTGCCTGCCCAGTATCTGCTCGTGCCCCGCGAGCACAGCCTGGTAGTTCCTCAGCACGAGGTCTACCCCCACAGGTGAACGGTGTACCGTCTCCACCGTTGCGGTGCGTGCAGCAGGGTCAAGACGTATCAGTGCGTTGCCCCTGTCGATAAGCACCAGCCCTCGCAGTTCAGGAGAGCGGTATTCATAGCGCGTCATGCCCGCTTTGCGGTACACAAGCACCTCCGAGCTGACCTCCCCCGCCTGCAGGGTGCTGGTAGTGCGCATCACTCCGCTCAACTGCACGGTGCTTTCTGCCCGATACGCCGCCCGTACGCGCTGCGCCGGGTCCGGCTTCTGAGCAAACGCTACCCCCGTCGCTGCCACAAACAGTATCGCTATTCTCATCCAGCGATCGAGCATCAAGGCACCTCCTGCGGCTGGGTGCGACTGGCAAGCGCAATGCCCAAAGCCGCCTTATCACTGAGCGGGTCACCCCACGACATTATCTGGTGGGTGTGCATCAACTGCTCGGCGCTCTCCTGCAAGGGTGTTTGTTCCTCCGGAGAGCGTGGCACGCCGAAATACACCAGCGCCACCAGCACCGCAGCCGCCGCAGCACCGCCTATAGCCAGACGAGGTATCGTGCACCAGCCTTGCCAGAAGGGGGCGCGCGTCTGCGGAGGTTCTGCCTCGATACGCGCCCGAATGCTCTGCCAGAGGTATGCGGGCGGTTCCTCAGGTGCTACAGCACGTAGTAGCCTGTCGACCCGTTCCAGCGCGCGCAGCTCGGCGGTGCAGGAGGCACACTGCGCCAGATGCTCTGCCACCGCCTTGCGCTCCCGCTCGTCCAGTAGCCCCACCGCGTAATCGGCTAATTTGGTCCTGATTTGCTCGCACTGCATCTTCATCGCCTCATTTCCCGTCCACCAGATAAGCCAGCTTGTGGCGTAGTGCCTCGCGCGCCCGCGCCAGACGCGACAGCACCGTGTTCTTCGGCACGCCCAGCACCTGCGCGATTTGAGAAATCTCCATCTCCTCCAGATAGTACATGGTCACTACCTCGCGGTGGTTCTCCGGTAGAGAGCGCACCGCTTGCCGCACCGCTTCTTGTGTCGTCTCAGCGAGCACAATTTGCTCGGGGTTCTCCGACCAATCAGCAACCTCCATGGGCTCTACCCGCCCATCCTCCTCATCGGTATACGTGCTCTCCAGCGATGCGGTATCCACCTGCTTGCGTTTTCGCCAGTCCAGCACGGCATTGCGGGCGATGCGGTGCAACCACACCCAAAAGGCTTCGCCCGAATGCAATCCCTTCAGCCCGCTCCATGCCTTTAGGTAGACCTCCTGCATCAGGTCTTCGGCGTCTTCCCGGGCGGGCACCATCTGACGGATGTACTGGTAGATAAGCCGATGGGTGAGCTGATACAGCTCACCAAAGGCGTCTACGTTGCCTGCTCTGGCACGTTCCACCACCCGACTGTCTATGTCGAACATGGTACCCACCCATACCCCTTCTCAAAGGGATAAGACGCACGAAAGGGGGCGGAGATTCCCTCTTGCCGCCCCCCTTGCTTTAAGCCTCCAGCTGCGAGGTGCAGTGCGGACAACGCCTCGCTCTGATCGGAATCTCGCTATAGCAGTATGGGCACTCCTTTGTTGTGGGCTCGGCAGCGGGTGCGGGCTTTGCCGTCCAGCGGTTCACCTGCCTGACCACCAAGAAGAGCGCGAACGACACAATCAGGAAGTTTACCAGCGTGTTGATGAACAGCCCGTAGTTGATCGTGGCGGCTCCTGCCTTCTTTGCTTCCTCCAGCGTCGCGTACGGCGTGCCCGAGAGGTTGATAAACAGGTTGGAGAAATTCACCTTGCCGAGCACCAGCCCGATGGGCGGCATAATGATGTCGTTCACCAGCGAGTTAACAATCGCGCCGAATGCTCCGCCTATGATGAAACCCACCGCGAGGTCGATGGCGTTGCCGCGCATCGCGAACTTTTTGAACTCTTCGAACATGAGTATCCCTCCTTCATTCATCGCGCCATGCGCCGTACGAACAACGCATCAATGCCTAAGAAATGACCTTTTGATGCCTCGTTCTTGCCCCGGTTGCGCAGGGTCAACGTGTAAGTACCCGGCTCTAAAAACCCCAACTCCACCACCTGTTCATGCAGGAAGGGGTTGCGGGCATACAGGTCGAAGGTCACTCCCAACGGCTTGCCGTTCAGCTCCACCTGGAAGATGCCATAGTCAAACGAGTAGGTGGTGACCAGAAAGAGCACATACCTGCCGTACTGCTTGACCTCTACCGGAATGCTGAGAGCCTGCCCCTCGCTTTCAGGCGTCCAGAAGAGCTGCGCCCCCGCGCTGAAAAGGGGCAGCTCTTGCCGTTCCACCCTACCTGCAGTGACCGTCACCTTATCCACCAGCGTCTCCGCTTCGGTTCCGCCGTTTGCCGCTGTATGGAATACTCGCGCGTAACCTTTGGGCAAAGGCGGATACGGCTTGTGCGGCTCCAACTGGTACCAGAAGGCGACCGAAGAGAAGTCGTCTTCCCGCTCTTCGAAGCCCGATTGCATGCTCCCGTCCGGCTTCACGGTTGCGCCTTTGTGTTCTATCTCCAGACGAAGCGATTTGCGGAAGGAGATGGGGTCGTTGATGTGCCAGCGAAACGCGCTGGAGCGCGCGCCAACCGAGTCCCCTTCCATCAGCGGTACGCCGTAGAAGGGCCCCGAATGCTGACGGAAGCCCCATGCGTCGCAGAAGTAGTCCTCTGTGCCGGTGCCGCGCAGACTCGGTTCCCGCTCGCCGTCGATGAAGAAGAAGTCGTCTCCCTCACCCCACCACCATTTGGACAGTTGCCTGCAGCTGAGCACCGTGCCCACGTAGTGTCCTCGCCCCTCGATGTCGGCTATCAGATAGTTGCGCCCCATCACAGTGGGGAACTCCTGACGGTACATCGCATGAAAGTAGGGCGTGTTGGCTGGTAGTCTGGGCAGCTGGCGCCAGTCCACGTAATAGTAGAAAGAGCGTACCCTCAAATGCCCCTCGTTGGTGACGGTGATTCGCGCCGACTTGCGGAAGGGCATCACCCAGTAGCAATTACGCGCCCTGCCGTTGGCTGTCACGCGCACGGGCAGGGAATCGTACGACACGTCCCAGCCATGCCCTAAGCCGAAGAAATCGCCCAGCGGGCACTCCACCGAAGGATGCTGCTCGCCATCCCAGTACATGCGCAGTACCAGCAGGCGCGAGTACTGCGGTTCGCCTGCGGCAACAGTACACCAGATATGGGTAATCTCTCCCGGACCCTTCAGGTCGGCGATGACCAGCGTCTCACCCGGCTCGATGGCGCGCGCGTCGCGATTGCCGTTGCGCCAGTCGGGGTCACTGCTAGACTCGCGCCGGGTGATTTCGTCGCGCACTTGCGTCAGGGAGTGTAGAGCGGGGAGCTGACTGCTGGCGGGCAGCCCGCTGAGAAGCAGAAAGGCAATAGCAGCTAACAGACGCACCATCTTCCTCCTTCACATTCGTTTTTCGGTGTACTGCCGTTGGAGGGTCGTGCTCCGTCGCGACCAAGACGTTGAGGATGGGACAGAGCACATCCCCCCACGTAAACGGTTCGACCTCTTCACGACCAAGAACAGTTTATTATTTGCTCAACCCACGCACTTTTCCCGCAGCAGGAGCATCACCTTCGCACGGATAATTTAAAGAGGGAGGTGAACGCAGATGGCAAAGATACATCCCGGTTTGCAAATCACCTGGCTGGGGCACTCGGGGTTCTATATCCGCACACCCGGCGGCACGCACCTTGCGATAGACCCGTGGCTAAGCAATCCCCTCTGCCCGGACTCGGCGAAAAAGCTACCCAAACTAGACGTGTTGCTTCTCACGCATGGACATGGCGACCACATTGGCGATGCGGTCACGCTGGCGAAGCAGTTCACGCCGCAGGTGGTTGCCATCTATGAGCTCGCCAGTTACCTCAGCGCGCAGGGCGTACAGAACACCGTCGGGATGAACAAAGGAGGCACGGTCAAAGCGGCAGGAGTAGCGGTCACGATGGTACACGCCCTGCACTCCAGCGCGCACGTGGGCGAAGGCGGACAGATTATGTATCTGGGCGATCCTGCGGGTTTCGTGGTGAGATGCGAGGATGGCTTCACCTTGTACCATGCAGGCGACACGGCGGTATTTAGCGACATGCAGCTGATTGGGCAGATATACAAACCGGAGCTGGCGCTTTTGCCAATCGGTGGGCTCTATACGATGGACCCGCGCGAGGCGGCAGTGGCGGTGCGCCTGCTGGGCGTGAAAAAGGTCATCCCGATGCACTACCGCACTTTCCCCCCGCTAACGGGTACGCCAGACGAGCTGCGCAGCCTGACCCGCGATATCGAGGGACTGGAAATCATCGAGCTGCAACCCGGTGTGATGGTAGAGTAGCTTACGGCGTGCCGAAAGGTGTTGGGTGGCGCAGTTCGGTTTCAGGGCGGGCACGCTCGATGCTGTCTACATAGGCGACGTTCTCGGTGTTGATGACCACCGGTCGCTTGGGCGAGAAGCCTCGCCATGCCAGAACCGGTTTCTCTTGCGAGAGCTGCTCTTGCCACCACTGCACGGCGGCTTCGAGGCTGTCCGCCTCGATAATCACATCCAGATGATGCCCGCTGATAAAATGGACGGTGCTGAAGAACTCCATCGGTGCTGCTCCCCTCCTTCACAAACTCCTACCATTCTGTTCGTCCTGCACACAACGATTGCCTGCTTCGCCCCTACAAAGAAAAGGTCACGCGCATCCCGTCGTAAGCCAGCTCCATGCCTTCGGGCAGGCGTGCGTTTGTCGCCTCATGGTCATAGTCGTGCGAGAGGTGTACGAAGGCGGCACGGCGGGGTTTCAACCGCCTTACCACCTCCATCGCCTGCTCCATGCAGTAGTGCGTGGGATGAGGCTCGTAGCGCACCGCGTCCAGAAAGAGCCATTCCAGCCCCTGCAAACGCTCTTCCGTCTCCGGCGGGATAGCCGAAACGTCGGTGACATAGGCGAAACCACCCACCCGAAACGCCAGGATGGGCAACTCCCCATGATAGACACGCAGGGGTTCTATCCGCGCTCCGCACAGGTCGATTTGTCCATCCAGCGGGTAAAGGCTTAACTGCGGTTTGCCTCCCGCCGCCTGGGTCGGCATGAACGCATAGGCGAAAGCGCGGCGAATGGTTTGCAGCACCTCGCGCTCGGCGTAGATGGGCATTTCGCGCCCTTGCAGTTCGTTGAAACGGCGGATATCGTCCAGCCCGAACAGGTGGTCGGCGTGCGCGTGGGTGTACAGCACCGCGTCCACACGCTCCACCCCAAAGCGGATACACTGCAGGCGCAATTCGGGCGGGGTATCGATCAACACGTTCCCTTCAGGCAGCTCCAGCAGCATACAGGGGCGGGCACGCTGATTACGCAGGTCCTCAGAAGTACAGACGGCACATCGGCAACCGATCATCGGCACGCCGTGCGACGTGCCACTACCCAGCACCATCACAGAAGCTTTGCTCATAGCAGGTGAAATATACCACATGCGGAGAAGAGAGAACAACTCACTCCTCCCATCGCTCCCAGTAGAGACCGGTCAGGAAGTATAACTGATCGCCCCCCGTCAGGTGTATCTGCACGTGGCGCAGGTAGTGCTGGCGCAGGTAGCGGCGCCGTTCCTCTTCCGACAGACTGGCGTAAAACTCTTCGTAGGGCATGGAGTGGAAGCGATCGACAATCGCTCTGAGCGCATCATCACCCATCGGTACCTCGGAAGGCGGTTCAGGTCGGTTGCGCTCCTCAATGCGCAGCAGCAACGAGGTACGCTCAAACGGAAGGGGAACCGGCTGTTCGAAACCAGCAGCCAAAACCAGCAAACGCTGTGCCTGCAGCGGCAGCTGGACGAAGGGGATGGGTGTACCTTGAAGCACCGCCTGTCGCATCCCGGGTGGGAGAGCGGCTACCGCCAGCAGAGCCACCTGAAGTTGCGGGTGACTGCCTATTTCGCGCAGGTGTCCGGGTGGATGATTTTTGCTCCCCCGGAAAGCGAGGATGTTGTCCGCCCGATAGGGGATGGTTTCGATCTGCTCAGGCAGTAAGGCAGCGACTTCCAGCAGGTCGTTGAGCTCCAGCTCCCCTTCCCGCCCGCGCTTGAAGAGCCAGCGCTGCACCAGCGTTTCGGGAACATCGTACTGGCGGTAGAGCGTACGCAACCTCTGGGTAACGAGCACGAAACCATCGCTATCCTGCATCTCGTAACCGTAATCCTGGAGAAACTGTGCGACACTCTTCCACTCTGGCGGCGCGTTCTGTTCGGACTGACGAGGCAAGACCACATCATACAGCCGCGTGGGAGGATACGGATACCACTCGGCAACGAGGTTGACGCCGTTCGCCTGGGCGAAGCGGGCAAGCAGGTTGCCCGCGATGTCGCCCATCTCTTTCAGGTTCCACTTTACCTCTTTGAGCGGCTGTGACAGCTTCTGGATGGAGGGCGCAGGAGGCTTCTGCCCGCGAGCAAGCGACCGCTGCAGGAGGTCATCCAGCAGGTACGCCACGTCGCTCAGGCTATACCACAGCGGCTTGGGGCTATCATGCACCATCGGGAAGTCTCCTTGCGTCATGGCGTAGCTGAACATCAGCGCACGGGAGACGGGATGCATGAACAGCGAGATGCGCCCGGCATCCACCGCCTGCATGTTGCGTGTGACAACCTGCCGCCACCGCTCATCGTTCCCGAACGGCGAGGGGCGGTCCAGCGCCTCCTGCTCCAGCTGTTTCCACACCGCCACATAGTTCGGCGGAATAGGCGTATCGGGTTGCGAGGTGGAAAAGTGCAGCACCTCACCCGATTCTAGCCGACGCCACGCCGAGGCGGGAAGCTTCGCCAGAACGTACGCGGCTACCCACTTGTGCCACGAGGTGGACGCTTCTATCAGAAACCGTTGCTGGAGAATGGCAAGCGCCTCGTCGCGGTGACGCGGCGCTTGTGTAGTGTTGCGCAGCTCCTTGAGCCGCTCGAAATATTGACGGCGCTTAGCCTCCAGTTGCGACACGTCCGCTTGGACCATGTCGCGCAACGCCCCCTGAATAATCTGCTGATTGAGCCGCTGCAGTTCGTTCCATTCCGCCCGCTGTCGCGCCAGCGAGGATGCAGGCTGGTATAGCATATACTCCGCGGGCTTACCCTTCGCCTCCACCTTGCGCCATGTGAAGCCAAACGCCTCGGCGAGCCTATTCAGCACCTCATGGAGCGGTTGTTCGTGGGTTACCAGCATGGCACGATGTTGAGCCACCGAGCGTTCCACGCGCAGCGTAACGCCCGCCTGACGCGACAGAGCCTGTAGCAGCTCGCTCATAGGCGTCGGTGGGTAGTAAAGGGTATACCTCTTCGCCAAGCGAGGGTCGGCTTGCGGGTCCAGAGACGGCGGTGCGCCCAGCAGAGGGCTCGTCGTGAGAAGGCAGACAGAAAAAAGCCATACAACCGTCGCATAATGAGATGCCATCGTGTTCACCTCCCCGCGAGAGATGATGGGGCGTCTGCCTTCTCCTTGTCAAACAGGATGAGGCAGCCTGCGAAACTCAAGGAGACCCTGCGACAAGCCACCCGCCACCATCCACTCTACCCCTTCTCGCTGAGCCAACGCCTGGGTGTCGGCTGTCGCCCACTCCTCTCCTATCACCACAGGGGACGCTTTCACTCCTACAGCACGCAGGGTTTCCGCCCGCTGGCGGGCACGCTGTACATCCTGAGCATCTACCTTCAGCGAAACCTCCACAACCACGACCTGGTCGCCTTTCCACCACACGATGTCCGCCAGAGACGGGTCTTTCGTGGGTTCCAAGACGCTTTTGTGATACACGGAGGACAGCCATCCATACAGAGCGGTCTGCACGTGAGGTTGGTCGGCAGAACCACCTTCTCCGCCGGCGAACAGAGCCACTGCGCGACGTAGCGTTTCCTGTTCATAGCGTTCGCCGTCGCGACGCCCCGCCTCTCCTCGTTGCCATTCTATCAACCTGTTGAGCTGCCGGGACATCTCCCTCTGCGTCTCCGCCATTTCCTTCTGCGCCTCTGACAGCTTCTTTTGCGCCTCTGACAGCTCCTTCTGCGCCTGTGCCAGTTCCTCTAACCGCTGCTCGGTGCGACGTTGCGCCTCCGCCAGACGTTCTATCGCCTGCGAATGCTGACGCTGTATTTCCAGGATTTCACGCACCAGCTCTGGCAGCTGCAACAGCTCGTCGCCCAACAGCACCTTCCGGAGCTCGGCGCGCCACTCTGGATGCTCTTCCAGTAACCGAACCAGGTCATGAAGGTCTTCCACTACCATGCCGGCAAATGCTCCTTTCCGCGTCTCATTATACCATATTCGCGATACCCTTACCGTGCAACGTGGTTGACATTTTGCCCGCAATGAGATACACTTAGTATAGTTAATAAAGCAACGCAGACGCTCCCCTCGGAAGGAGGTGTAAACGGATGGTTCGCGTGGGTCTGGACATCGGCTCCGACACGGTGAAGGCGGTCGTCTTTCTTCCCGAT
The DNA here is from genome assembly GCA_938027655.1 of uncultured bacterium. Lineage (GTDB taxonomy): Bacteria > Armatimonadota > HRBIN16 > HRBIN16 > HRBIN16 > HRBIN16. Next base: position 12,013 of record CALJAP010000150.1, read on the forward strand.
GGCTCTCTGCAGCGGTTTCCCATTCGTCGCGTGCACGCACGCCCCCTGACGCGCGCCAAAGAGCTGTTCGAGGAGCTGTTGCAGGCACTCCCCACCGAGCAGGTGCTCCTCGCGTTGACGGGTTCGGGCGGCGTGGCGGTAGCCAACGCGCTCGGCATGAAGGCAGTGGACGAACCGGTATCGCTCACCACAGCGGTGAACCGTTTCCTGCCGCAGGTGCGCACGTTGATTGAAATGGGCAGAGAATGCCAGAAGCTGTTGTTGTTCGAACACGATGAGAAATCGGGCAGATTGACCCTTTCCGATTGCGACATGGGTGACCGGTGTGCAGCGGGCGCAGGAGCGTTCCTGGAGCACATGGCGACACGGCTCAACTTCTCCAGCATCGAAGAGTTCGCACAGGTCGCCCTGCACACCGAAAAGCCTGCCTCCCTCTCAGGGCGATGCAGTGTGTTCACCGAATCCGATATCGTGCATCTCTACCAGAAGGGCACGTCGCGCGAGCGCATCGCTGCGGGCATCCACCAGGCTATTTGTCGCAACTTCTGTAACCGCATCGCCCGCAGTAAAGAGGTTCAGCCGGAGGTAGCGTTTATCGGGGGCGTCTCTCAAAACCCGGCAATGGTGCGCTTCTTGAAGCAGGAGCTGGGTATAGAACATCTGCTCGTACCCGAATACGCCCGCGAGTTGGGCGCGCTGGGAGCGGCACTCTGCGCCACGCAAAGGGTAAACCTGCGCGAAGCCATCCGTCTACTGGACGAGCAGATGGTGCGTCCGGTGACCTACGCCAGCGCAGGGGCGTTGTGCTTCGAGCGCTCCGAAATCCTACAGCCCCCTGCGCAAGACGGCTCCCTGCGCGAGGTTCCGGTGGCTGCACTGGGCGTGGACATTGGCTCGGTATCCACCAAAGCCGCGCTGGTGACCGAACGCGACGGGAAAATGGTCGTGCTGGCGAGTTATTACCGACGCACCGACGGCGACCCGCTTACCGCCGTACGGGACACCATCTCGAAGATTCACCAGCAGATTCAGCAGAAGGGCTATCGCCTGGGCAGGGTGGTGGCGGCGACCACCGGCTCTGGACGATACCTCACCGGCGATTTCATCGGCGCGGACCTCGTTCGCAACGAAATCACCGCGCAGGCGAGCGGAACCCGCGCTTTCCTCCCCGACATAGACACCATCCTCGAAATAGGCGGACAGGACTCGAAGTACATCCGCCTGGACGGCGACGTGGTGGTGGACTACGAAATGAACAAAGCCTGCGCGGCGGGATGCGGAGCATTTCTGGAGAAACAGGCGGCGAAGCTGGGCATTCCTATCGAGGAGTTCGGCGAGCGCGCGCTGAAGGCAGTGAATCCGCCGCACATGGACTGGACGTGCACCGTTTTTACCGAAAGCGCGATGGTGTACTACCAGCAGGTGGGCGTGCCGGTAGAGGAGCTGTGCGCGGCGGTGTGTCTCGCCGCGGTGCATAACTATCTCAGCAAGAACGTGGGCGGTAGACCGATTGGCGAGAAGGTGGCGTTTCAAGGGGCGGTAGCGTTCAACAGGGGCATGGTGGCGGCGTTTGAAACCGTGCTGGGCAAGGGGATACTGGTGCCGCCTTACCCACACCTGACCGGAGCTATCGGCGTAGCACGGCTGGCGCTGCTGGAAGCCCCTGCCGAGTCGCGATTCCGGGGTTTCGAGCAGGTGGCGGAAGGACGCTATCAGGTCGGCTCCTTCGAGTGTCATGCCTGCGCCAACCAGTGTGACGTGAACACCTTCCAGATACCCGGCGGGCGCAAGTTCTTCTACAACGACCGTTGCGAACGCTTCGGCGCGGCGAACCGTGCTCGCTCGGAGCGTAAACTGCCCGACCTGTTCGCCGAGCGCGAGCAGAAACTGTTCGAGGTGTACGACAGGAAAGCTCCCGACGGTGCTCCTCGCATCGGCATCCCGCGCGTGGGGATGTTCTACGAGTACTTCCCGCTCTACCACGCCTTCTTCACCGAGCTAGGCTTCGAAGTGGTTCCCTCGGACAAGCCCAACCGCCACATCGTGCGCGACGGACTGCTGACCGCGCACGGTGAGTTCTGCTTCCCCATCAAGGCGGCACATGGGCACGTGCTGAACCTGCTGGAGAAGGGCGTAGACATCCTGTTTGTGCCGGGCGTGGTCTCCGCCGAGCAACCCGACCCGCACATCCGTAAATCGCTTACCTGTCCCTACCTGCAGGTGCTACCCGAATTGTTGGCGACCTACTGCAAGGTAGGGGAGAAGGGCGTCAAGTACCTCGCCCCGCGCCTGCACTTCCAGCGCGGCAAACGCCATCTGGAGCGCGTGTTCACGGGGCTGGCAAAGGAACTGGGCAAAAGCCCACGCGAGGCGAGGCGAGCGCTTGAGGTGGGGCTGGACGCCCTGCAGCGGTTCCGCCAGTGGCAGCGCGAGCGCGGGCTGCAGATTCTGGACTCGCTGGGCGACGACGAGAGGGCGTTCGTGGTGGTGGGCAGGCAGTACGTGCTGTTCGATGAGTCGGTCAACACCAACATCGGCAAGAAGATACGCGATATGGGCATCCTGCCCATCCCGCAGGACTTCCTGCCGATTAATGAGGTGCATCTTTGCGATTCGTGGAAAGCGGTGAACCCGCGCCAGGTGCAGCGCAAACTGGCAACGGCTCGCATTATACGCGAAGACCCCCGCCTGCGCGCGGTGGTGCTGACCTACTTCGGCTGCGGACCCGACTCGTTCGCCAACCCCTTCTTCAAGGACGAGCTGAACGAACCATGCTGCATCCTGCAGATTGACGAGCACACCGCCGACGCAGGCATCATCACCCGACTGGAAGCGTTCGCGGACACCGTGCGCGGCACGAAACCTGTCTCGGAGAAACCGGTTATCCGTGCTTCGTCTATCAGCCCAAGGCGAGCACGCGGGCGCAAAGTGTGGGTACCCTACGCATCTGAAGGGGCGAAGGTCATCGCCGCCGCCCTGCGGGCGTGTGGTGTGGACGCGGAGATTATCCCCCGCTCGCCCGACCCCGCCCTCAAAAGTGCGCGCTCTGCCATCACGGAAGACGTGTGCCTGCCCGCGTTCATGACTACCGAAGACATCCTGTACCGCGTGCAACAGCCCGACTTTGACCCCGAGCGCGAGGCGTTCTTTATGGGAAGCAGTGATGGTCCCTGCCGCTTCGGTATGTATCACATCCTGCAGAAGCGCATTCTGGAGAGGATGGGCTTGCACACGGTGGATATGGTCACGTTGGGCACGGGCGACGAAGAAAACGGGCTGGGCACGCTGTTCGCGATGGTGGTCTGGGATGCGCTGGTGGCACACGACCTGCTGCAGAGGATGCTCTATCGCACGCGCCCCTACGCCATCAACCCCGGCGACGCGGACACCATCTACCGCAAAGGTCTGGATGCCATCTGCGAGATGATGCCGGAACATCAACGCCGCGTGCAGGAAGGCTGGAAGGCTATCCGCTCCCTGCTGACCACCAGACACCTGGAGCCGCTTCAGGAGCTGCTCTCGCAGGCGCAAGAGGAGTTCCGGCAACTGCCGAAACGCGACGAACGCCGACCGCTAATCGGGGTGGTGGGCGAGTTCTACGTGCGCATCCACGAGGGCGCGAATCAGGACGTGATTCGGCGCATCGAGCAGCTGGGCGGTGAGGCGTGGCTGGCTCCCGCCACCGAGTTCTTCGCCTATGCCAACTGCATCGGCATGTACAACGAGCGCAACCGCTGGCTGGACACCCTGCGCCGGGAACATCTGGTGAACTTCCTCGCCGCGTGGATCAACCACCGCCTCGCCAAACGTGAAGAGCACACGCTGGCAGAAGTGGTACAGGAGACGCTCGGCGACTACCCAGACATCAGCGCGGACGAGGTGATTCGGCTTGGCTCGGAGTTCGTGCACCCCGACTTCGGCGGTGAGGCGATATGCAGTCTCGGCAAAGCGGTGGACTTCGCGCGGCGCGGACTGGCGGGCATCGTGGCGGTGCGCCCGTTCGGCTGTATGCCGGGCAACGTGGTAGCGGCGTTTACCCGCGAGCTGCGCCGTCGCTACGGCAATATCCCGATGCTGAATCTGGACTATGACGGCTTCGTGGACGCCAGCCGCGACATGAAGCTAGCGCACTTCCTCTGGCAGGTGAAGGAACGCTGGAGGGGAGACGGTCACCCGACCTATGCGCTGGTGTCGCCGCAGGCGCAGGTGGGCGTACCGATGCGGTAAGAG
>CALJAP010000151.1 GCA_938027655.1 uncultured bacterium
CGAGGCAAACGAATTGACACCCTCTGAAAAAGAACGCGTGGAGAAACTCGGACCGATTACCGTCGACGAGATGATCGACTTCCACGAGTACCTAGAGCAAGACCCGTCATTGAGGCTGATGCCGGATAAGTAGCCACAACCCGCAGGGTGCGTACGCAGGCTAAAGCCTGCGGCTACAAGGCTACAATACCGGACGTTCCCAATGTAGCCGCAACCTTCAGGTTGCGCACGCAGGCTAAAGTACGCAGGCTAAAGCCTGCGGCTACAAGGTTATAATACCGGACGTTCCCAATGTAGCCACAACCTGCAGGGTGCGCACGCAGGCTGAAGCCTGCGGCTACAAGGGGTATCTTCAGAACACGCATACGTTAACATTGATGAGAGCTTAAGGACTGGTCTGGGCAAAGCAAAGAACCTCGTTTGCAGGAATCCCTTCACCGGGCACGAAACAGAACATCACAGACCGACCACAGGAGGAACAGCATGGCGTTTAAACAGTCTTTCTCGTGGTGGTGTTTTGCTGGTCGCCCGGACATCGGCGGCGACGCTGCCAAACTGCTGAAGGGCGCAAAAGCCATCGGCTACGAGGGGGTAGACCTTGTTCCAACCGACCTTCTAGACCAGGTGAAGGAACATGGTCTGGAGATTGCCAGCTACGTGGGACACGCCTCGCTCACCGATGGACTGAACCGACGCGAAAACCATCCGCGTATCGCCGAGGAACTGCAACGCAACATCGAGTTGGCGAAGAAGTATCATATTCCCAACCTCGTTTGCTTCTCCGGCAATCGCGGCGGGCTGGACGACGAGCGTGGCGCCGAGATTACCGCCGAAGGCTTGAAACTGGTGGCAAAAGCGGCGGAAGAGGCAGGGGTTCTGCTGGTAGTAGAACTGCTCAACTCCAAAGTAGACCACAAAGACTACCAGTGCGACCGCACCGCGTGGGGTGTCAGGGTGTGCCAGATGGTGGGGTCGCCCGCGGTGAAACTGCTGTACGATATCTACCACATGCAGATTATGGAGGGTGACATCATTCGCACCATTCGCGAAAACATCCGGTGGATTGGGCACTTCCACACCGCAGGCAACCCGGGTCGCAACGACATGGACGAGACACAGGAGCTGTACTATCCCGCCATTGCCCGCGCGATTAAGGACACGGGATACGACCGCTGGGTGGGACACGAGTTCATCCCGAAGGGCAACGATACCTTCGCCGCCTTGCGTCGGGCTTACGAACAGTTCAAGGTGTAGATGGGGCGGGACGCGCCGGGCGTCCCGCTTGACGTCAGCTATGATGACCTCCTCTTTTAACGTCCAGCTCGAGCGAGGGCTGGATGCCTACCCTTTCACCGCTCCGGCGGTCAACCCCGCGATGAACTCCTTCTGCAGCAGCATGAACAGGATAATCACCGGTAGCACGCTCAAAAAAGTGCCTGCCATCAGCGTGCCGTATTGCTGCTGGTAGAGGCCCACCAGCTGGTTCAGCGCGATGGGCAGGGTGAAACGCTCCGTCTTGTGCAGGATAATCTGAGGCCAGAGGAAGCTGTTCCACGTGCCCATGAAGGAAATCAGGCAGAACGCGCCAATCATCGGGCGTGACACGGGCATCACAATGTCCCAGTAGATGCGGAACTCCGAACAGCCGTCGATGCGCGCCGCGTGTAACAGTTCGTCGGGAACCTGCAGGATAGACTGACGGAACAAAAAGATACCGAACACGCTGACCGCGCCGGGCACCACCAGCCCCGCGTAGCTATCCACCAGACCCATGCGGTAGATGAGCTCATAGAGCGGCGCCATCAGCACCTGACTGGGCAACATCATGGTGGAAAGCATCAGAATCATGATAGGCTTTTTGCCTTTGAAGTCGTACTTCGCCAGCGCGAACCCCGCCAGTGAGGAGAAGAACAGCTGCACCATCACCATCGTGCTGGCAACGAAAACGCTGTTAACCATATAGCGGTGGAAGGGCACGGTGCTGAACAGGTCGCGGAAGTTGAACGTGCTGATTCGCGGCGCGAAGAAGGTGTAGCTGAACAGGTCATCGGGTGATTTCAACGTCGCCGCCAGCAGCCATACCATCGGCGTCAGGGTCAACGCGGCAAACGCCAGCAGAAACAGGTTGACCAGTAGCCGAGCGATTCGGTAAAAGCTCGTCATCAGTCGCCTCCCTTCCATGCGCCTGTCACGCGCATCTGGAACAGGCTGATGATCAGCACTCCCAGCGCCAGCGTCCAGCCGACGGTTGACGCATAACCCAGATCACCCGTGACAAAGCCCGTCTGATACAGATACATCACGATAGTCAGCCCCGCCTGGTCGGGACCGGCAGAGTTGTTCAGCATAATCCATGGCAGTTCGAAGAGCTGGAACGAGCCGATGGTGCTCATCACGAGCACGAATACCGCTACCGGCTTGATTCCGGGCAGGGTCACCGCCCAGAACTGATGCCAGGCGTTCGCGCCATCCACCGTCGCCGCCTCGTAGAGGTCTTTGTCCACCGCCTGTAGCGCCGCGAGGAAGTAAATCATGTTGAACCCCACATACATCCACAGCGAGGTCAGCACCAGAGCAGGCATCACCAGATTGGGATTCGCCAGCCACTTAGTGTCCAGCGGCACGCCCGCGATGAAATGCAGGAAACGGTTGACCAGACCATACTGCGGGATGAACAGCACGCTAAACAGCACACCGACAAACACCTGTCCGAGCAGATTAGGCGAGAAGAAGGCAAGGCGCAATACCTCTCGCCCGCGCACCCAGCGGCTGTTCAGCAATAAAGCCAAGCCTAAACTTAAAGGCAACTGCAAAAACACCGACCAGAAGGCAAAGACGGCGGTGTTCCATACCGCCTTGTGAAAATCGTCATCGGAAAGCAGGAAGATGAAGTTTTGCAAGCCCACAAACACCGCGCTCTTGGGTCCATTGGTGACGTAGAAGGCGAGCACCAGACTTTTGACGATAGGGTACGCGCCGAAAATGGCGAACAGTATCAGGAATGGCGACACAAAGAGGTACGGTGCCATTTTATATTGTAATACGAACCAGCGCGAGGTAGGTACGGCTCGTGCCGGCGACAGGGAGATGTCGGTTGGTTGGGTTGCCATCAGTAAGGGTTCCTCCGCATCAGTCGGCGTACTTCGTCCGCGCTCTGCTTCAGACGCTTGCGCACGAACTCTTCGAAACCGTTATCGCCATGTTGTTTGTAATATTGCACGCATGCCACCAGCGCCTCGCTGAGCTTTCCCTTCGCGGTAGCTACGAAGGGGCTGGTATACTGGAAGGGCACGTCCGGCGCGAGCTTCGCGTACAATCTGCCCAACGGCTGGTTGCTCCAGTAGGGGCGTGGTTCGTCGTAGGCGGGGTGGTCCCACGCTTCTTTCAGCGCGGGCAAAATGTTGGTATCGCGAAACCGCTGAGCGAGGTCGTCTTTATTCAGGTAGAGGTGCAGCGCCAATTCCCAGGCGAGGTCGGGATATTTGCAGTGTTTGGTAATGCCGATCATCGTTCCCCCCCAGGTGCTGGTGCGCCTGCCACCAGGGTACACGGCAGGCAAGGGCATCAGTGCCATCTTGCCGCGCATTTTCGGAACGTCTACCTCGATGGTCTTGGAACGCCAGTCGGGGGCAATCATGCACAGGAAGTAGCCATCCTCCACCGCACGGGTGAAGATTTGCCCACCACCCAAATCGCTGGCGATGCGATGGGGTCCCGCCACCAGCGGCACATAGAAGAGCATGGTCTGTACCGCGATTTCGTTGTCCATGGTGCAATTGCCCTGCGGGTCGAACAGTCCTCCGCCGCGCTGGTAAAGCAGAGGCTCGAAGCGGCTGGACTCGCTATCGGGCAGTTCCAGCATATAGCGCTTGCCCGGGATAGTCACCTTGCGCCCGACCTCGATGAAGTCGTCCCACGTTTGGATTTTGCTCACATCGATGCCCAGCTGGTCGAAGATGTCGCGACGGTAGGCAATCATGACAGGATGCACATCGTGCGGTAGTCCAAAGATACGTCCGCGGCTGGTGTAGGGCGCGAACCGCGCCTGCACCATACGATCGTAGAGCCCTGACTGCTTGATGCGGTCGGTCAGGTCGCGAAAGCCGACGTCCTTGAGCGGTCCCCGGAAGAAGCTGCCTGCCGCACTGATTTCCACCTCTACCAGATCGGGCACATCCAGGTCGGAGAGGAAAGCCGCCTGCAGGCGCGAGGTCACCGCCTGCCACGACACCAGCTGCAGGTCTACCTTCACGCCCGGGTGCCTGGCTTCAAAGGAAGGGATTGCTTGCTTGTAGGCGTCGTAGTGTGTTTTAGCAAACGTCCACATGACCAGCGTGGCTTTCTTCGGCGGGATCGGGTTCAAAGCCAGCCACGCCCCCGAAAGGATGGACAGAATAAGCATACTCAGCGCCGCAGGTCCATACGGAAAGCGCATCGCCATCTACGCTCCATCAGAGTAGTGCGCTTTCAATATTCGGCGTGCGCCGGTCAGAATCCTTCACTTAAACGATTTAGAACGGACGGGGCATTAATCCTTCCGGACAGCCGGTTCTGTTCGTATTTGTCCATTCAAAACAATCCATGCAGTTTGTTGCCATCACTGTAGCCGCAGGCTTTAGCCTGCGTGCGCAACCTGAAGGTTGCGGCTACATTGGGAATAACAGAGATTAACCTCTCCCCCTGCGTGCGCAACTGTAGCCGCAGGCTTTAGCCTGCGTGCGCTTTGGGAATAACAGAGATTAAACCTCTCCCCCAACGTGCGCAACCTGAAGGTTGCGGCTACATTGGGAATAACAGAGATTAAACCTCTCCCCCAACGTGCGCAACTGTAGCCGCAGGCTTTAGCCTGCGTGCG
>CALJAP010000152.1 GCA_938027655.1 uncultured bacterium
ACGTGCGCGGGATGTTCCACCGCTGTGCAGTAGCCGAGGCGCGCTCCGGTGAAAGGTCGCACACTGCCACCATTTGCACATCGCCCATCTCGCTAAGCGAGGGATAATGCGCGTAGTTGGCATGCGACCCCGCGCCGATAAAAGCCACAGTCACCGCGTTGCTCATACGGGTTACCTCTTCAACGTGTAACTCTCCCCTGTCCCCTCTCCTTGTAGGAGAGGGGAGATGCTCCCCCTTCCCGTGTAGGGAAGGTTCATCAACCTCTCCCCCGGCCCCTCTCCCGCGAGGAGGGCGGGAGCCGGGCGCAGCCTCTAGGGGTATTTCGCCCTTCGATATTCCTGCGCGAAGGCGGCGCCGTCGTAGCCTTCGTCATCGGCTACCTCTGAGAGCAACACCTCGCGGTCTCCCTGTTGCCACGACTGTCGAGCTGCCAACGCCCACAGCTCGGGTTCCACCAGCTCCTCCACAGGTACAGGAGGAGTGTCCGTATCGCCTGCCAGATAGGGCAGGGTCTTCTCCAGCAGAGCGCGGTAGAGCTGCGAGGTGTCTGCCTGAAACTGTGTGACGCCTTTTTCGGTGACGATGGTGGCATAGAAGGGCATCCATTTCTCCGCTGTTCCGATAATCACGATGCCCATGCGACCATCTGCCCAGCGCACGACCACCCTTCGCAGTACGCCCTTGCCGAGATGCTGCACGCTGTGCGCTCCGCCTCCCATGAATCCCGCCAGCATCGCGTAGGCGTGGATGCCGTAGTTGAACTCGTCTACCGCACAACCGCAAATCACCGTGTCCGGCGTGCCGCGTTCCTCTACAGTCAGCGACAGCCAGCGCTGCGTCTCGTAGCAGAAGCGCAGGGAAGAGCCTCCGGTGATGCGCGCGCCGCGATGCACCCATTCTACTATCTGCCGCAGGTCGCGCAGATTACCGGCGAGCGGTTTGTCAATCAGCACCGCTTTGCCTGATTCCACAAACGGACGTGCTTTGGCGATATGGGTACCCCAGTCGCAGCCGTGAACGATAGCGCAGTCTACGTCCTCCGTCATCTCTTCCAGCGTTTGGTACACGCGGGGAATGCCGTGCTCCTGTGCGAACCGCTCGGCGTACCCTGGTGGATGCACCGAACCGCCGTCCCATACGCCAGCGATTTCATGCCCCAGCTCGCGCTCTATCGGAATCCAGCTGGGCGGATGCGAGGTGTCCAGGTCCACAATGCCTATTCTCATCTGGCAGACCTCCCGCTGTAGGCAAGGTTTCGTGGTGGGTGTGACGGGTTCCTGCTGGTGAGAAGTGGTTGCGGTGAGGAGATGATGTGTTCTCAAGCGGCTAAAGCCGTTCTCCCTACAAACCAAGCCCTGCCAGGGAACGGCTTCAGCCGCCAATGCCCCCTGCCCATCTTTCTGCGCAGACAACATGGACTTCAGAATGAGAGGGAAGCAAACCGGCGTGGCCGAGACCATCAGTCACATCATACCGCATCCCGGCAGGCGAGCGCAGGTCGACGAACGCCTTTCATGCTGGGGAAGCGCTATTATCTCCACAACGGCTCGGACGGAGCCTCGCCCTCCAACCTGTTCAATCTGACCCTGCCTGTGATAAAATAAGAACGACGCCAGCTTGAAGGATGGAGGTCTGTGGATGACTGAGTGGGAAGCCTGCATCGGCATGGAGGTACATGCCGAACTGTTGACCGATAGCAAAATGTTCTGTCCCTGTGCCAACGCTTTTGGCGGTGAGCCGAACACCCGTTGTTGCCCGGTGTGTACGGGGATGCCCGGCTCCTTGCCGGTGATGAATGGGAAGGCAGTGGAGATGGTGCTGCGCACCGCCCTTGCGCTCAACTGCGAAATCTCTATGACCTCCATCTTTCATCGTAAGAACTACTTCTATCCCGACCTGCCCAAGAATTACCAGATTTCCCAGTACGGAGACACACCCATCGGCAAGCGGGGCTGGCTGGATGTGCCGGTGGACGGGCGTATCGTGCGGGTGCATATCCGCCGTGTGCATCTGGAGGAGGATACCGGCAAGCTGTTCCACCTGCCGACGGGTGAGAGCGCGGTGGACTACAACCGTAGCGGTGTGCCGCTGATGGAGATTGTGACCGAGTTTCCGCCCGACATGCACACCGCCGAGGAGGCGCGCGCCTACCTGCAGACGTTGCGCAGCGTGCTGGTGTATCTTGGCGTGTGTGACGGACGGATGGAGCAGGGTAGCCTGCGCTGTGAGCCCAACCTCTCCGTGCGCCCGGCAGGCAGTGATACCTTCGGCGTCAAGACCGAGCTGAAGAACCTGAACTCCTTCCGCGCGGTGCAACGAGGCATTGAGTACGAGATACAGCGACACATTGCGGTGCTGGAATCGGGAGGCAAGGTGGTTCAGGAAACGCGCGGCTGGAACGACGAGCGCGGTGAGAGCTTCCCGATGCGCAGTAAAGAGTATGAACAGGACTACCGCTACTTCCCCGAGCCTGACCTCGTGCCGGTGCAGTTCACAGAGGAGTGGATAGAGCAAGTACGCGCCTCCCTGCCGGAGCTGCCCCTGGCAAAACGCCAGCGATTCATAGAACAGTACGCCCTGCCGGAATACGACGCCACCCTGCTGGTGGAGCACCGCGCTACCGCCGACTACTTTGAAGAGGTGGTAAAGCTCGGTGCGGAACCGAAAGCGGTAGCAAACTGGATGAACGGCGACCTTGCCCGCCTGATGAACGCCGCAGGCATCGAGCATATCCGCGACTGCAAGGTGCAGCCGAAACATCTGCGCGACCTCATCGGGCTGGTGCAAAAGGGCACTATCACCGGAAGCGTCGCCAAGCAGGTGCTGGAAGAGGTCTTTCAGACAGGGGCAGAGCCTGCTCAGGTAGTACAGGCGAAGGGCTTGACGCAGGTGAGCGATACCGACCAGCTGATGGCGTGGGTGCAGCAAGCCATCGCCGAAAACCCCGACGCGGCGGACAAGGTGCGCAACGGCAAACTACAGACCCTGCAGTTTCTGGTGGGTCAGGTGATGAAGCTCAGTCGTGGACGCGCTAACCCCAACGAAGTGCGTCGCCTCATCGCCGAGCAACTGGGGGTACAGGTCGAGTAGATGGATTACCTCAGGGTAGCACCCCCCAATGGCGTAGTATATCCACTATCAGGGGCTTTGGCTGTTGCCACAGCCATTCTACCTGCAGCCATAGCCCCTCCAGTACCCTGCTGTGATAAACCCCCTGTGACGCCATGAGTACCGTACGATACACACCGTCCTCCGCCATCTGGTAAAACTCCGCCTGTTTGCGTTCGGGGTCTATCAGCCAGTATTCGCGCACGCCTGCCCCCTCGTATTCATAGAACTTCTCACCTCGGTCGCGAGCACGGCTCTCCGGGCTGATGACCTCCACGACGAGGTCTGCCGCGCCGTCCAGGTAGGTCTCTTTCAGTCGGTGCAGGTTAGCGTTGGAGACGAACAGGATGTCGGGAGACCGGCTAGAGTTCGCCAGACGCATTTGGAACGGCTCGTAGCAAACCACCCCTTCCCCCTTCGCGTCCACAAACTCAGAGAGTATTCTCAACAAGAAGCGTGCGACATCCTGGTGCTCAAATGAAACGGGACTCATCAGCAGTACCTCGCCCTCTACCCACTCCGCATGGGTGTCTTCATCCAGCCACTGCAGGAACTCGTCCAGACTCATCTTTTTAGTGGGCGCTTGCGCGATCATCGCCATCACCTCTGCCTCCATTATAGCACACCACCGAGTGGTGCAGTGATTCAAAATCCTCTCACACGAACCTCCAAGCAGGTAATCGTGCTACAAACAAGCATTAAGCGAACCGTGAAAGTAGCGCTCCACGCTGCAGCTGTTATCCCATTTATCACGTTTGGTGATTCTCGAAACCAAATAACATCACAAAGCTACTTGCTCTTTAGGCAGTAGCACCTGTATCTGCACGTCCCGATTGCCGAGCAACCCCTCGCGTATCCACGTTTGGGCACGGGCACGCACGATGACCACTTGGGCACGGTGCACTGTGAGCCGTTTGACCTGTACCATTGCCCACGCGCCTTCGTCAACGCCAATGCCAACCAGAGTAGGATGTTCGAGCACGGCGCAGAGTAGTCGGGGCAACCGTTGCCGTTTGAGCAAGTGTTGGTCGACAACTGCGTCGGGTATCAAGCCAAGTGCAGGGGCGACGAGGCTACTGCCAGATGTGAGATTGCCGCTGAAAGGTAGGTCGCCAGTGGGCATGTGAGATCCCATGAGCGACGCACCGGCGCTGGTTCCTGCGACAACTCCCCCACGCGCCACGACCTGCCGAACCGCCTTTCGGAACACCTCCGATGTGCCCAGCCGCTCCATCAGCCGATTCTGGTTGCCGCCGGGAATCCACACCGCGCGCGCCTCGCTCAGGAGACCTGCGATTTCTTGAGCGTCCTGCGTGTCGGGGGCAAGAACGTTTTGGGCGCCGTTCTTGGCAAAGAACTCGGCAGAGCGCCGCCCGCCCTGCGCCACATCCCTCTGCGTGTGCGCTAGTATCACTACGCGAGCTTGAGAACCTCCCGCGAGACGCAGTATCGTCTGCGCTACTTCGTTGGGAGTGTCACCTCCTCCTACTAAGATAACCCCGCCGCTCATCGTCGCTCCACCAACAGAAAATCCGACCCGAGCGCACAGGTGTCTTCGCGCAGCCGCGCCCGCCACTTGTCGAGGAGCATCCTCTTGGCAGACGCCTGCATTGTTATCGCCATCATCTCGTCCTCTATGAGCACACTCCACATCCCGTCACTGCAGAATGTCCGAAGGTATTTCGACACTATCCAGCCGTGCCCCCAGTTTGGTCACCACCTGAGCCGCGGTGTACGCTGCCAGCCTGCCTGCCACCTCCAGCGACAATCCTGCGCATAAACCATGCAACAACCCCGCTGCATACATATCGCCCGCACCGGTGGCATCTATCGCCTGTACGCGGAACGCCGGAATCTCGTGCACCACGTCCCCCTGCCGAATCAGCGCACCCCGACTGTCCATCGTCACCACCGCCACATCGCAGTAGTCCGCCAGCAGGCGGGCGGCATCATACGGATTATCGCCTCCACTCAGCTCCTGTGCTTCCGTAGCGTTGCCGATGAGCACGTCCACATGTTGTTCCAGCAACCGTTGGAAATCCGTCTTGTGCCGACGCACGCAGAAGATGTCTGACAGGCTGAACGCCACCCGCACGCCTGCCCTGTTCGCCTCCTGCATAGCATGAAGCACCGCCTGCTTTTGCGACTCGGCGTCCCACAGGTAACCGGTGATGTATAGATAACGGCTCCGACGCAGGTCGTCGATATTCACCTCGTCGGGGCGCAGTTGCTGGCTCGCACCCAGATAGGTGCACATGGTGCGCTGGGCATCGGGGGTGAGCAGGATGAACGAGACGCCCGTACTCCCCTCGCCGACGGCAAGGTTCGGCTTCACTCCCTTCTCGCTGAGGCTGCGTCGGTAGAGGCTACCGTGTTCGTCGTCCGCCACTTTGCTGGTATAGCACGCCTTACCGCCCAGCAACGATACGCCAATCATGGTATTCGCACCCGAACCACCCGCTTCGGAGTGCACCACTCTCTCGGCTAGATATTCTACTAGATACTGGCGTTGCCTCTCGTCAATGAGGAACATGCCGCCTTTCTGCAATCCCAGTTCTTCGATAATCGGCTCGTCCACCTTCGCCTGAACATCTACCAGCGCGTTACACATGCCGAAAACGTCAAAACCCATTCTTCACCTCGTTATAAAAGGGGTCGCAGAGAGCGTATGCTGTCGTGCTCTGCAGTATAATACTCGGCAGCAGGGATGTCTTTATGTTATACTGATTCCTGCCTGTTACCTTCTAGGATGGTGAGGGGTTGGGTGCAGCGATAGCGCAAACGGCGCTGAGCGTACGCTATAATAGAACAAGAGGTGATAGCGATGGCAGTGGTGCAGGCAAAATTGGGGGTCATCCACTACCCGGAGTCGGACGGTAAACCAATGGCAGAATCTCCCGAACATCTGGAAGTGATGTTATCCCTGATTGCTTCTTTGCAAGCATATTTCGCCGCGAGACAGGACGTTTACGTGGCAGGCAATCAGTTCCTGTACTGGGTGGAGGGCAACCCCAGACAGCGTGTGGCTCCCGACGTGTATGTGGTATTTGGTGTGCCTCGGCGTCCGTGGCGCGCCACATGGAAGGTCTGGGAGACCGGCAAAGCGCCCGACCTCATTATCGAACTCACCTCTCCCTCCACCGCCTCCGAGGACCTGGGGCGAAAATACCAGCTGTATCAACGTTTGAAGGTAGGCGAGTGCGTGCTGATTGACGTGAAACATGAGTATCTGAAGGAACCCCTGAACTTGTATCGGTTGAAGGGTAACGAGTATCAGCGTGTGCCCAACGAGCACCCCTGTAGTGAAGAATGGCGAGTACACAGCGAACTATTGGGATTGACCTTTGTGCTGTTGCCCGGTGAGGGTGGTTACCAGGTGCGCCTGTGGGAGCCGCAGCGCGAGCGGTGGCTACCCAATCCGGTCGAAGTCGCGGAGCAGTACGAGCTGGCACAACATCAGATGCGAGAGCTGGAGCAGCGCTTTGCCCGGGAATCACAAGCGCGTGCCAAACTGGAAGAGCGGGTGCGCGAGCTGGAAGAGGAGCTGCGCCGCTTGAAAGAAGGACAATAGCGCTACTGCAAGCGTGCGAAAATCGCCTTGGCGACGCGCTTGAGGGCAGGAGACGCGCGCACCGTGCTCAGGCGGTCATACACGATGTGCAGCAGCAACAGGTAGCGGTTGCGTCGGCGGTCGGCAGGGGTGTTCTTTCCCACCTTCTGCCCAAAGGTGATGGAGTGCACAAAACCCACGTCGCGAAAACTCCGCGAGCGGTAAACGCATTCCCTCGCCACGCGCCGGGGACCTTCCCACCGAATGGTATCATGCATCAGCAGGTAGCCCCCTTCTAACACTCTGGGGAACCACAGGTTAAAATCCTGACGCACCATCTCGTAGCGGTGGTCGCCGTCGATGAAGAGCAGCTCCACCGGCTGGTCGAATCGCTCCACCGCTTCGGCGGAGGTTGCCACGATGGGCGTGACCACCTGCTCCACCCCTGCCCGGCGCAGATTAGCAAGGAATTCGTCGTATGTCCACACCGGCTGGTCGCCCTGCCGGTGCTCTGCCGAACCGGTGTGCGGGTCAATGGCAACCACTGTCGTGCCTGCACCCGCCAGCGAACCCTTCGCCAGCCAGATGGTGGACTTGCCCTTGAACGAGCCTATCTCCACAATGCTTCCCCTGCCGGTGCACGCCCGCGCCATCCGGTAGAGCAGTTCCCCCTCTTCCACGGTGAGCCAACCCTCCACCGCTGCGGTGAGCGCGAGAAGTTCCTGTCGAACGTGTGGCGGTATCGGTGAAAGGTTCACTGCCCCATGGCTTCCATCACGAACTGCAATACCTGCTGGATATGCTCGTCCCAGTAGTCCCACGTATGCGCACCCGGGAACTCATGATAGATATGTGGGATACCCAGCGACTCCAGATGCGCATGGAATGCCCGATTGTCCTCAATCAGAAAGTCGTCCACACCGCAATCCAGCCACAGTCTGGGCAATTGCGCCCTGTCCACCCTCTGTATCAACGCGAACAGGTCCTTATCGGAGCCTTGTGGATTCTCCCCGAAAATGCGCTTGAAGTCGGGGGGCATCTCCTCCGTTATCGGCTTATGCCCGACGGCTACCGCTCCCGACAGGCTGGCGGCGGCGACAAAGCGGTCGGGATAGTGCAGGGCGAGGCTCATCGCCCCGTATCCACCCATCGATAGTCCCGCTACGGCACGGTGCTGACGGCCTCGGGCGACGGGAAACAGCCGCTCCGTTTGCCCGATGACGTCTTGGATGATGTGGTCTTCGTAAGCGTCGCCGTTCGCGCCGTTGGTGTACCAGCCTCTGCCTCCATCGGGCATGACCACAATCAACGGCAGGTCACGCACGTACCACTCAATCCGGCTGCGCCGAAGCCATATGGATGCATCGTCGGATAGCCCGTGTAGCAGGTAAAGGGCAGGAAACGGTGCCTCACCGCTGTCCGGCAGTACCACGAGCATCTCCGATGCTTTTCCCAACGACTGGCTGAAGAACCGCAGTTGACACAGCGCCATGCATCAAACCTCCTCTTACTCGCTCAACGGTTCTATTCATTGGTACGCTCGGAATGTCCTACACCGTCCTCCGGTTTGACGCCTCGTGCATCACAGGTTATAATGTGCCCGTAGCGACTTGCACGGAGGCAATCAGTATGCCAGAGGAACCGGTAACCTACCGACAGGCAGGAGTAGATATCGACGCGGCAAACGCCGCACTGCTCCGCATGAAGGATCTGATTCGCGCCACCCAGACGCCGGAGGTGCTGGCAGACGTGGGCGCATTTGGTGGGATGTTTCAACTGGACCTCAGCCGCTATCGGCAGCCCGTGCTGGTCTCCAGTATCGACGGTGTGGGCACCAAGCTGAAGGTAGCGTTCATGATGGGGCGCCATGATACCGTCGGGCACGACTTGGTAAACCACTGCGTCAACGACATTCTGGTGCAGGGTGCGCGTCCGCTTTTCTTTCTGGACTATTTCGCTACCGGCAAGCTGCAGCCGGAGGTGCTGGTGGAGGTCGTAAGGGGGTTGTCCGAGGCATGTCGGGAGGTGGGGTGCGCGCTACTGGGCGGTGAGACCGCCGAACTGCCCGGCATGTACGCCGAGGGCGAGTATGACCTCGCCGGAACCATCGTGGGCGTGGTGGAACGGGATGCGATTATCGACGGCAGTCGAATTGGGCCGGGCGATGCAGTGGTAGGGCTGGCGTCCAGTGGCTTGCACACGAACGGCTACTCGCTGGCGCGGTATGTGCTGTTCGAATTGGCGGGGATGCGCGTGGACAGCTATGTGCCCGAGCTGGGCACGTCGCTGGGCGAGGAGCTGCTACGCCCGCACCGATGTTATCTGCACCCTTTGACGGCGGCGATGCAGCAGTTTGATATCCATGCGATGGCGCACATCACCGGCGGCGGTTTCTACGATAATATCCCACGTGTGTTGCCCAGCGACTGCCGGGTGATTATCGACCGCCGCTCGTGGGAGGTGCCTCCTATCTTTCGGTTGATACAGGAGAAGGGCAACGTGCCCGACCCCGAGATGTTCCGCACCTTCAACATGGGCATCGGCATGGTGGTGATTGTGCCGCGCGAGCAGAGTCTCGCGCTGGTGGAGTTCCTGCAGATGCAGGGCGAAGGCGCCATGCTCATCGGTGAGGTGCAGCGGGGCGGGCACGACGTGCAGATTATGTAGTTACCCTTTCCCGAGCTGCGCGAAGTGCTTCGGCGTAACCGGTGGGGTCAGCAGCGCCCGGATGGAGACAATCATATCGTGGTGAAAGCCTGCCAGCACTGCTCTTCGGTATAGGGGCCCATGCCCACAAAGCGTTTCTCCGTAGTCTGTCACCGCAGAGATTAAAGCGTGCGTGGCGGGAGGGGGCAACAGTTCACTCGCCCTCTTCCTGCTTGCCTAGGTCTTGCGGGGGAATGGAGCGACCGACCAGACCCGCCAAAGCAACAATAGTGAGCAGATAAGGCAAGGACAGCAACACCTCCGAAGGCACTCTGACACCGAACAGCGTCTCGCCCTGCAACCGCTGCTGAAGCGCGTCCAGAAAGCCGAAGCCCAGCGCGGCGGCGGTGGCTCCCAGCGGTGTCCACCTGCCAAAGATGACCGCCGCCAGCGCAATGAAGCCCTTGCCTGCGCTCATCCCCTCGGTGAACACATTGAGCTGGCTCAGGGAAAGGTAGGTACCTGCCAGTGCAGCCAGCGCACCGCTCAGCATCACGCACCGATATCGGATAGCGACCACGCCGATGCCCGCCAGCCTGCTTTTGCGTGCGCTCTCGCCCGCCGCCCGTACCCGCAAGCCCCACACCGTGTGATACAGCAGAGCATGCAGTGCGAAAGGCAATATCAGCATCAGCATGACAAACGGGCTCTGATTCGAGAGCAGACCGCCTAGCAGGGGTATCGGCTGGAGCCACTCCAGACCCCAGTTTGGCACACCGCTTGCACCCGGCGGTCTTTCGAAGAAACGGCGCAACAAAAACACGGTCAACCCGGCGGAGAGCAGATTCACCGCCATGCCACTGACCACGTGGTCGGCGCGGAACCGCTGGGTGAGCAAGGCGTGTAGGAACCCCAGCAACATGCCTGCCGCAACGCCGCACAGCACCCCCAACCAGCCACTGCCCAGCGCGACTGCTGCCGCCCAGCCCACGAACGCCCCCATCAGCATCTGCCCTTCCAGCCCGATGTTCACCACGCCGCTGCGCTCGGACAGGATACCGCCCATCGCTGCCAGCGCGAGAGGGGTTGCCAGGCGAAGCGCACTGCGAAACAGCTCGATATCGAACACCTCGCCCATCAGCCAGCCCTCCGCTGAAAACGTATCGCTGCCAAGAAGAAGATTACCACCGCCTGCACCACAGTGGTAATCTCGCGGGGCACGGCGGGAACGGTCACCGATTGCATATACACCGCCCCGTTTTTCATCGCGCCGAAGACTAGCGCAGCAAACACCACGCCCAGCGGATGGTTATTGCCCAGCAGAGCCACCGCTATCCCGTCGAAGCCGTAGCCGGGCGAGAACTGGTCATAGTAACGGTGATGCACACCCAGCACCTCCACTGCCCCCGCCAGCCCGCCTATTGCCCCGCTGAGCGCCATGCTACCCCATATCATGCGCGAGACCCGCACGCCAGCCGCTCGTGCTGCTTCGGCGTTCGCACCCACCGCCCGCAGCTCGTAGCCCCATATGGTGCGTTTCAGCAAATACCACAGCAACAGCGCGGTTGCCAGCGCAAGGAGCAACCCCACGCTGAGCCGCGTGCCTTCCGCCAGTATGGGTAGCCACGCCGAAGGAAGTGCCTCCGGGGTTTGCGGTGACATGGAGTTCGGGTCCTTCCATACCTTCGTCACCAGATACTGCGTGAGGTAAATCGCGATGTGGTTCATCATGATGGTGGTGATGACCTCATGGGCGCCACGCCACGCCTTCAGGATGCCCGGTATCCAACCCCATATCCCCCCAACCAGCGCGCCGACCAACAATGCCAGCAGGGCGTGCAACGGCGCAGGCAAACCCGACACCGCAAACCCTACCCACGCCGACGCCAGCGCGCCCATCAGCAACTGCCCCTCTACGCCAATGTTGAACTGCCCCGCCAGAAGCCCCACCGCCACCGCTAGACCGGTAAACAACAGGGGAGTGGTGTTGAGCAGACTCTCGGGTAGCGCGCCGGGCGCAGAAACCGCTCCCTCCCACCAGGCTGCCAGCGCGGGCAACGGCGGACTGCCCGACAGCGCAATCACCACTGCAGCCACCGCTACCGCTACCACAAACACCGCCACGGGGAGCAAGAGCAGTCGCCACGAGGTTTTCATGCGCCTCCTCCCTTCACCGCGCCCACCATCAGCGCGCCGATCTCCTCGCGTCGTCTGCGCTCGCCTTCCACAATGTCCACCAGGCGCCCATCGAACAGCACGCCGATGCGGTCGCATAGCGTGAGCAGCTCGTCCAAATCGAACGACACCACCAGCGCAGCCGCCCCTTGCCGACAGGCTTCGCGAATAGCGTGGTGAACCGCTCGCGTGCTGGCGGCGTCTAGTCCCCGCGTGGGCTGTCCGGCGATGAGCAAAACCGGCGTCTCCATCAGCGCACGCCCCACCACCACCTTTTGCTGGTTGCCCCCCGACAGGGCGGAGAAGGGTGCATCGGCGGCAGGAGCACGCACCGCGAACCGCGCGATAATCCTCTGCGCGAACTCTTTCATCCGGGCAAACGAGAGCGACAATGCCGAGCCGAAACCTCCCTGCCGATGCAATCCTAACGCCGCGTTTTCCGCCACCGACCATCCCAGTATCGCCCCGCGCAGATGGCGGTCTTCGGCGATATAGCGCACGCCCTTGCGCAAACGCGCCGAAGGGGGCGCACAGGTGATGTCCTCATCGTTCAACCAGATACGTCCTTGTGTCGGAGGAGCCAGCCCTACCAGGGCGTCGATCAACTCCGCCTGCCCACTGCCGTCCACACCGGCAACACCGAAGACCTCACCCGGATAGACCTCAAAGGAAACCGCTTTCAATCCTGCGCGACTGCGTATCGGCGGGACAACCAGCCCCTCCACGCGCAGGCGGGGTTTGTCATCCAAGCGTTTGCCCAGCAACAGCTCCTCCTCCGGTAAAACCCCTCCTTCGCCTACGATAAGCCTCGCCAGCGTACGGGCATCTATCTGCGGTTCCGCGCCGGGCGCCTCGCGCACCGGCATCGTGGCGACCACTTCGCCAGCCCTCAGCACCGTTACCTCGTCCGCGTGCCCTAACACCTCCTGTAGCTTGTGCGTCACCAGCAGTACCGTGCGTCCTTCCTCGGTAAAGCGGTGTAGCAGCGCGAAAAAGGCTTCCGCATCGGCAGGCGGTAACACAGCGGTCGGCTCGTCGAAAATCAGCACGCGCGCGTCGCGTAACAGCAACTTCAGAATCTCCACCTTCTGCTGCTGGGATACCGACAGCGCACCTGCAGGCGCATCCCAATCCGCTTGCAGCCCGATGACTTTGGCCAGCTCCTGCGCGCGCGCCAGCACTTGCGCACGGGGAAGGGGCGCCAAAGACGCCCCCTCACCACCGAGCATCAGGTTCTCCAGCACGCTCAGGCGGGGAATGAGCGCGTAATGCTGGCTGACCATACCCACCCCCGCCTGCAACGCCTCCGCCGGCGAGCGAAAGCGCACCGGCTGTCCGTAAAGAGATACCGTACCGCTATCGGGGGGAAACACACCGTAGAGAACGTTCATCAGGGTGGTCTTGCCTGCGCCGTTTTCACCCACGATGGCGTGGATAGTGCCTTGCCGAACGGAGAGGCTGATATGGTTGTTCGCCTGCACCGCGCCGAAGCGCTTGCAGATGTCTTCCATGTGAACCACAACGGGGCGACTGTCGTTCATTCTTGCGCGTCCGAGTCCATACGGATGGCTCTGGCGATGTTGGGGTCGGTGCGGCGCGTCTCCTGCGCAGCAGGTTTTGCCTTCGAGGTGGAACGCAGCTCCGCCAGAAGCGCATCGTACTCCGCTCCATCCAGCGGCAGGGTGACCGACTTTTGCCTCTTCGCGGAGAGGACGATAGCGTTCGCCAGCTCGAGGCTCCACAGTGCCTCCTCGCCGGGGGCAATCAACCGTTCCTCCAGTCCCAGCAACACCCGCGCGAAGTTGCGAATGACCGCCTCATGCCCCTCGTGCTCTTCCGGCACGTCCAGATGCACCGGCTCTGTGGCAGGAAGTTCCCACATATCCTGTGTTTGCTGCATATACTGTGGGAGAGGGGGAACCACGCGGGTAACGGTCACCTGGTCACCGCTGACAACTACCTTGCCCCCTTCGCCAGCCACCTCAAAATGGCGTGTGGGGGGCATTTCGTTCACATTCACATAAAGATAACCATGCGCGCCGTTAGGATACTCCAGCAGAGCAAACGCTTCATCTTCCACCTCTATCTGGTGGTAGCGCGTGCGTACCTGCGCGGTCACCCTGCACGGCATCCCCGCCAGCCAGCAGAAGATGTCCAGATGGTGCGGCGCCTGATTGATGAGAACTCCTCCTCCTTCACCCGCCCACGTACCTCGCCATGCCGCCGACCGATAGTACGCTTCGTTGCGGCACCAGGTGGCTACCGTGTGCGCCCGCAATAGATGACCGATAATTCCCTCTTCCACCGCTCGCCTGGCGATTCGAAAACGCCTTTCCGTGCGCATCTGTAACATCGCGCCAAGCAAAAGCCCATGTCGCCGTGCGGTATCCACCATGCGACGCCCTTCAGAAATGCTCACCGCCAGCGGTTTTTCACAGAGTACATGCACACGATGCTCAAAAGCGTACTGAGCAATCTCCGCATGCGAGGGGTGTGGTGTGGCGATGAGCACCGCATCCACCAGACCGCTGTGCAGCAGTTCGCGATGGTCGGTAAAGCCGGGCACGCCGAACCGCTTGGCGACCTGCCGGGTGCGCTCCTCCGACGCCGAGCAGACCGCCGTCAGCTCGGTCTCCTCTATGCGCTGCATCAGGGTGGCATGAGCCACGCCCATGCCACCCACCCCGATAACCCCAAAACGCACCCGTTGCATCTGGTCTGTTACCTGACGATGTTTGGATCGGAGACGCGCTGACCGAGCACCCTGCGCTTGGGCTGGGAGTTGGCTTTCAGTTCCCGGAGCAGGGCATCGTACTCGGCGCGGTCTACGGGAAGAGATACCGTTTTGCCTCGCTTGCTGGAGAGGATAATACCGCTGGCGAGCTCCACACACCAGATGCCTTCCTCACCGGGCGATAACAGCGGCTCGCCGTACAATATCGCTCGCGCGAAGTTGCGAGCGACCTGTGCGTGTCCGGCGGGCATCTCCTCCACCTCGATCTCTACCGGCTCCGTTTTCGGTCCCGACCACATGTCGGCTGCGCTGAAGGTAAACTCGCGAAGGGGCGGTTCTACACGCCGAACCGTTACCTGCCCGTCCTGAATCACTATTTTGCCCCTGTCACCTGCGATTTCGATGCGGTTGGTGCCGGGCGCTTCGTTGGTGGTGGTATACAGGTAGCCGTGTGCGCCGTTGGGGTACTCTAGTAGGGCGAACGCCTCGTCCTCTACCTCGATATCATGCAGACGGGTGCGTGTGGAGGCGGTGACCTTCGCGGGCAATCCAGCGAGCCAACAGAACATATCCAGGTGGTGCGGCGCCTGGTTCACCAGCACGCCACCGCCTTCACCCACCCATGTAGCGCGCCATCCCGCCGAATCGTAATATGCCTGATTACGGTACCAGGCGGATACCAGCTCCGTGCGCATTATCTCCCCTACGACGCCCTGCTCCATCGCTTTACGGGCGATGCGGTAGGGTCGCTCGGTGCGCATCTGAAACATCACTGCAAACACCCTGCCTGCGCGCTTTGCCGCTTCTATCATGCGGTCCGCCTCTACCGGGTTAATCGCGATTGGCTTCTCGGTCAGCACATGCAGACCCTGACCGAAAGCGTATTCCGCTACCTCGGGATGCACTGGATGCGGGGTAGCCACTAGTACTGCGTCCAGCAACCCGCTGTCGATGCACTGCCTGTAATCGGCGAAGAAGGGCACATTATACTGCTCACCAACGCTCTTTGCCACGTTCGGGTCCATGTCGGCGACCGCCGTCAGCCGCACCTCTTCCACTTCCTGCACCATCTTCGCATGGGCGGAGCCCATCCCCCCCACGCCGATAATTCCCAAGCGTACCTTTTCCATGCTTGCGAACCTCCCTAGTGTTGCGCCTTCGTGTGCCATATTCGCCTCAGTACGATGTTCTCCCTGCCCACGCGTGGGGCAAGTATGGTCGAGTGGAGAAGCAGGAGGTGAATGGGAAGAGCAAATACGCCACTGATTGTTACGCGGCTTTCCGCTGAGCGTCTTCCAACAGCGGGCGCACGCAGTTGCGTCCTGCGCGTTTGGCTTCGTAAAGGGCTGCGTCTGCGACCTCTACCAGATCGGATGGCGAATGCATATAGGACATGTACTCCGCCACACCGAAGCTGGCGGTAATCTGGCGATAGGGGTTCGGGGTGGTAGCAATTGCCTGTCGCAAGGCTTCGGCAACGGCGAGTGCATCCTCCAGCCGGTGTCGGGGCAGTATTACGCTAAGCTCCTCTCCACCGTATCTCGCCACAGAGCTCCCCGAGGGTGCATTTTCTTGCAACACCTGCGCGACCAACCTCAACACCTCGTCACCCGCCTGGTGCCCGTAGGTATCGTTAAATCGCTTGAAATGGTCGATATCCAGCAGCACGAACGAGAAGGTAGCCTCTCCACGTCTTGCCTCAGCGAAAGCCTCTGCCAGTCTATCCTGCATGGCACGGTGGTTGAGCAAGCCGGTCAGCGCATCGGTGAACGCCAGGCTCTCGAGCCGCTCGTTCAGCGCACGCAGCTCGCGCTCGTACTGCACACGCTGGGTGATGTCCACGCTGGCACAGATACCGCCGACTACCTCTCCTGCCGAGCCGTGCAAAGGGAACAGGCTGCGCAGCACGTAGCGCGTGCTCCCGTCTCGGCAACGGTCTATGCTTTCCCCAATGCTTCCGTTACCCTGCATCACTTGCTGTATCAGTGCTTGCATCGCCTCTCTGTCCTCTTCCCGGATGATGGTGTCGAAGATGGAGCGTGTAAGCACCTCGTACTCGTGCCAGCCGTACAGCAGTGTGGCGGCGCGGTTCCATTCGTAGATGACCCCACCGGCGTCAAAGGTGTAGCAGGCAACGGGCACGTTATCGAACAGTTCGCGGAAGCGCAGGTTCGCCTGCTGAATCATTTCCTGCGACATCTCCAGAGCCTGCGTCTTGAGCTCCAGTTCCTCTTTCTGGTCGCGCAGGCGATGCTCCATATCCAGAATGCGTCGAGCGACGCTCAGGCGCGAAGCGAGCTCGGCGCGATCCAGCGGTTTGGAAAGAAAGTCGTCCGCGCCGGACTCGATAGCGTGTAGACGGTCTTCCTTGCTATCCCGCGCGGTTAGTAGGATAAAGTACGTATAGCCTTTCTCTCGCAAGGAGCGCACCCTGCGACAGAGTTCGATGCCGTCCGTGCCCGGCATCATCCAGTCGGAGATGACCAGCGGGAAGGGGTGCTTCTGGAAGAGCTCCCATGCCTCTGCGCCGTCTTTGGCAGACTGCACCGAGTAGCCCATCTCCTCCAGCGCTTTGCGCAGCACCAGTCGCGAAACGCCGTCGTCCTCAGCGATAAGCACCCTCATGCCGCTTGCTCCTCCACTGTGCCCATAGTGAATACCCTGATGTGTTCCTGTAACGCCTCCATTTCGGGCAATATCTCCTCCGGCGTCTTTTGTGAGAGGGACTGTTCTACTTGGTCGCAGAGCTGCTCTAACTGCCTGTTGCCTGCAGCAACGCTCAACCGCTTCAGGGAGCGCAGCAGTTCCACCGCGTGGTTGCGGTCACCTGATGTCACCGACTGCATCATCTCCTGCACCAGCCAGCGAGCTTCCTCTGCAAGGCGTTCCGGTAAACTCTCATCGCCTATCGGCGCGTGTGCGCGGCGCCGCACCGGGCTCCACTTCTCTACCATGTGCGCCAGCCGGTCTATTTTCACCGGCTTGCTTAGATAGTCGTCCATCCCCGCCGAGAGACACCGCTCGCGGTCACCTTCCATCGCGTGCGCGGTCATAGCGATAATGGGCAGATGGGTTCCCGCGGACGATTCCCTTTCGCGGATAGAGCGGGTTGCCTCGATGCCGTCCATCTCAGGCATCTGGATATCCATGAACACGATGTCGTATGCGCGGTTGGAGGTCATTTCCACCGCTTCTCGTCCGTTGGTGGCAACCTCCACCGAGCAGCCCAGACGCTGTAACATGCGCAGAGCCAGTTTGCGATTGACCTCGTTATCCTCTACCAGCAGCACTCGCACGCCCGATGCGCGTCGCTCCATAGAGGGTACATCAGATGGTGTGCGGTCGGCTTCGACATCGACCACTTCGCAGAGCGCGTTGTACAGCTGGGAGCGACGCACCGGTTTCGTTAACCAGATATCGACACCGGCTTCTTGCACCTCCTGTCCCGTCGTTGAGCCGACGGAAGACAGCAAAATAATTTTGTGTCGCTGACCATTCTGCGCGGAGCGAACGCGTCTGGCAACCTCCACTCCATGCATATTCGGCATCTGGTAGTCCAGCACCACCACGTCGAACGGGTGAACTGCTGCAGACGCCAGCAGGTGCAACGCCTCCTGCCCATCGCTCGCTTCGTGTACGGAGCATCCCCATGACTGAAGGTGCTCTCGCAGGATACGCCGGTTGGTGGCGTTGTCGTCTACCACCAGAACGCGCAGGCTTGCTATCTTACGGTCAAAAGAGGCTTCTGCTGATTCATCACTGCGCTGTGCCTTCTGCAGGGGCAGTTCCACCCAGAAGGTGCTGCCTTTGCCCAGCTCGCTTTGCACCCCGATTTTGCCTCCCATCAGCTCTGCCAGCTGGCGGCTGATAGTTAATCCCAACCCCGTGCCGCCGTATTTGCGCGTGACCGAGCCGTCCGCCTGGGTAAAGCTCTCGAAGATGGTGGTCTGCTGTTCGGGTGCAATACCGATGCCGGTATCTTTCACCGAGAGGCGTATCCTTGCCATCGCATCGGTCTCGTACATCACCTCCGCGCTGATGAGCACCTCTCCTCTGTCGGTGAACTTGACCGCATTCGAGACGAGGTTGTTCAGTATCTGTTTGATGCGCACCGGGTCGCCGCGCAGGGCAGCGGGCACATTGGGCGGTACCGCGGTAAGCAGTTCGATGCCCTTCTCGTGAGCCGGGCGGGCGAAGGTTGCCCCCACCTCCTCCACCACATTGCGCAGGTCGAAGTCCATCTGCTCGATGGTCATCTTGCCCGCTTCGATTTTGGAGAAGTCCAGGATATCGTTGATGATGGAGAGCAGGGCGTCTGCGCTGTATTTGATGGTCTCCGCGTACTCGCGCTGTTCCCCGCGCAGGTCGCTTTGCAACAGGAGCTCGGTCATGCCGATGATGCCGTTCATGGGGGTGCGGATTTCGTGGCTCATATTGGCGAGGAATTGCGATTTGAGCCGGGATGCCTCCAGAGCCGCTTCGCGCGCCTGGATTAGCTCCTGCTCGGTCCTTTTGCGCTCGGCGATTTCCTGTTGCAGCTGCTGGGTGCGTGCCTGCACGCGCATCTCGAGCTCCGCGTTCATGTTCTGCAACGCCGCTTCCTGCGCCTTAATCTCCGCAAGCATCTGGTTGAAACCGCGTGCCAGCGCACCGATTTCGTCGGCGGAGGAAACTTCAATGTGCACTGAATAGTCCTTCGTCTTCGAAACATGATGCATCGCGCTGGCCAGCTGCAGCAGAGGGTCGGCTATCCAGCGCTGGAAACGGCGCGATAGCACAAACACCAGCAACGCGGACGCGACGAGCAGGATTCCCAGAGAGTGGAAGTAGCTGCGCAGACGCGACCACCATTGCTGCAAATCGTAACGGACGTAAAGCACCCCCAGCGGCTCCGAGCGGTCTTTGAGAGGCAGAAAGACCTCGATATAGCGCAAGTTCTGGGCGTATCTGCCGGCTGGGGGGGCGGATATGAGCATCGATGGAGATGCGTCTGGGCGCAAATAGGATGCAAAAACGGTTCCATCCGGGTTGTATACCGCCGCCGCGATAACCTCTTCATGAGCGCTCAGGGAGGACAGCACCTCTGCACATGCCTTGCTGTCGCCAAAAGTGACCGCCGGTATCACGTTGGGCATCAGCATCCGCGCCATGGTCCACGCCTCGTGCGTCTCGGCTCGGTGATACGCTGCCATGTCGTAAAGAATTAACCCTGCCGACGCAATCAACAGAGCCAGCAACGAGCTGAGCATCGTTGCCAGAGCCAGCTTCCATCTGATGGAAAGACGACATCGTTGCAGCATAGACGACGGAACCTCCGCTACTGCCTGACAACCTTTGCCAGATTAAGCAGTTTAGAGCTGATTGTCAGGCGCACTCGTGTGGCAGCATCGGGGTTAATCTCGAAACGCACCCTGTTCTGCTCCATGAAAAAGTTGACCATGCCGCCCCTCTGCGCGAATCCCTCGCTCTCGCCGACGATTAGCACCGGCGCGTCGTCCAGCACCTCCAGAATCTGCGGTAGGCGTTTGGCTTCTGTGCTGGCGACAAACAGCACATGACATTCGCGCATCTCCTTCGCGGTATCCACATGCCTGACGGCAAAAGACCTCCCGTTCCAGTTTTTTCCTCGAACTACGTTCTGCAACGAGGGGAACACGTCGCTCTTACCCAGTACACCGATGACGAAAGGAGAGGAGTTGCTCGCGAACGCGCTGGCGGGCCACTCCACATACCCGGTGAAGTGGTAGAGGAAAGCGGCTTTCACTTCTGCTTCTTTGTAGTTCTGTGCTATCGCCACAGCAAGCATATTCGCGACGGCAAACAGGGCTATCGCACCGCTTCTGCGTCTGCTTTTCGCACCACTCTGCCCCTCTAAAACCGCCACGTAACCCTCCCATAAATCGCCTTTTGCGGGATACTATCGCGCTCCCACAGCGGGTGCTCGAACTCCCGGATATCGCGCTTGAGCAGGTTTTGCAACACCAGGCTCAGCTCCACATCCTTCGTGGGATGCCAGCCGATGGAAATGTCCAGCCGATAGTAACTGGGCAGGAAATTCATACCGAACAGCCGGTCTACGAAAAAGAGATAAGAGTCTATGTGCCAGTGCCCCCGCAGATTCAGGTGCGAACTGATGTTCCACTGATGGCGTGGTGTGTTGCTGGTGCTGTCGCTATGCAAGTTGAAGGGGTCTTTACTATCTGGAGCGTGCTGCAAGCGGTAGGTCAGGTTCGCGTAACCCAGCTTGAGCGTCCACGAGTCGGTAACGTTCCAGTTGGCGGAGAGCTCGAAGCCGTAGGTTCGCCCGTGCAGCTTGTTGCTCATGTACACGGGTAGCACCAGATGCGGCGCCGGCGTGTTCTCCAGGAAGGGGTCCTCGGGTTCGAAGCTGCGCAGGTTTCTGTACACATTGTAGAACGTCGAAATGTCCAGCGAGACTCGCTGGTTGGGCTGAAACCGGTAGCCCAGCTCGTAAGCGGTAACCTCCTCCGAACGGAAGTCGGGGCTACCGTAGATGCGGGAGAACATCGGCACGCCGCTCACCATGCCCTCATAGTAGGCATTGATGGCGATAGATCGCTCAGCTCGGGTCGGCATCCGCACCGCACGCGACACCGCTCCCCACCATATGCGTCTCTCATCTAGCTTCCACAGCAGGCGTAGGTTGGGCTGCACTTCCCACGCGGTGTAACTGTTGTTCTCAAATTTGGAGCCGACGGTTAAACGAGTACGCTCGTTGAGGGTGATATCATCCTGCACGAAGACCCCAAAGAGATGGTCTACCTTGCCAGCGGGAGTGAGGTTCATCAAGTTACCACGGGTGCTGTCGGCGGTGCGCTTGTACTCCACACCCCAGAGCAGGTCGTGTTTATCTGTTACCTGTATTCGCTGCTGCCAGTTGAGGTCGACGGTATCGCGAATCTCTGAGATGTCCAGAGGCGAGCGGGCGTAGTGGTCGTAGTATAGATGCAGGGTGTCGGTGATGTTACCTCGCCGGCGGTTCCACGTGCCCATGAGGTAGTAGCCGGAGACGGTGTAACGGTCATCCACAACGCGAGTGCCTGGCAGGGTAAAATCGGGGATGTTCAGTCGCTGTCCGATACGCCCCCCATACGCCTCGCCAAGCAGGGTGAAGTTCTCGTTCTCCGCACGGCTCCAATCCGCACGGAATCCAGTGCGCCTCACCAACCAGCCGTCGTTGTTACGGATGTACGCCGTATCCTGGTCAAGAGCATCATGCTCTCGATAGAGCGCATAGACCCGGTAGTAGCCCTCGTTGCCCATCTTCCCGCCGATGCGTATCCCGCCGAAGGCTTTCTCCTCGCCTCCACCGCCCGATACCCACAGCATGCCCTGTGTGTCCTTTGCCGACCTGGTGATAATGTTGATGACGCCGTTGACCGCGTTGGCTCCCCACAGCGACGCGCCCGGTCCGCGGATGACCTCAATGCGCTCGACGTCCTGCATGAACAGCAGAGGCTGGGCATCCCAGTACACCCCCGAAAAGAAGGGCGTATAGATGCTGCGCCCGTCGATGAGTACCTGCAATTTGTTGGAGTAGCGACCGTTGAACCCGCGCACCGCCACCGCCCATTTGTTGGCGTCGATCATGGCGACGTGCACACCGGGCACAAGACGCAGTGCCTCAGGGATAGTAGTTGCGCCCATGCGGCGGATATCTTCGGCGGTGATGACGTAGACCGAGGCAGGCACATCACGCACTGGCTGCGCTTTTTTGGATGCCGTGATGACCTCCACCTGCATCAGCTCTTCTATGCTGAGCTGGGTGAGGTCCGAAGCGGTCGGCGAGGGATCGCTGTGGACTACTGCTGCACTCCCCCACAAGATGGTCAGGATAGCACAGAGAATGACGATGAAACGCATGTTTTCCTCTCTCCTCCCCGTACGGGTGGGCGTGCATGAATCGCCGATACGCTACGTCATGCCGGGGAGAAAACCTCACGCACGCATCCTTGTTTTCCCCAACGGTTATTTTCGGCAAAAAGGGAGGTAAGCTTTACGGCGGTTCTCGCACTTTGCCCCCCGTCCGTCGCGTGCAGTATAATGGAGACGCAGCGACAGACTGAACCGGAGGAAGCAGGTGGAAAACTGGGAGGAGCGCATCCACACTTACCCTGCCATTTGTCACGCAAAACCTTGCATCCTTGGCACACGTATTATGGTGTCGGTGATTCTGGATAACCGCGCAGAAGGGTTGTCTCCCGAAGAGATTGTCGAGGAGTACCCTTCGCTAAGGCTGGATGACATTCGTGCTGCCATTCGCTACGCCGCCGCGCTGAGCCGCGAAGAGGTGAACACGCAATGCGAATAGGGGCGATGAAAGTAAATAAGCGCAAGCTGCAAGACCTTTGTCGCAAATGGCGCATCGTCAAGCTTGA
Organism: uncultured bacterium; assembly: GCA_938027655.1. Taxonomy (GTDB): domain Bacteria; phylum Armatimonadota; class HRBIN16; order HRBIN16; family HRBIN16; genus HRBIN16. The sequence goes on from CALJAP010000152.1 coordinate 22,614, forward strand.
AGTATTTGGGTCGGTGTTACGCCAAGACTTTCACAGTGAGAGCGACGTCGACCTGCTGGTAACCTTTGCTCCCGATGCGCGATGGTCGCTGATGCAGCTGTACGAGGCTGAGCAAGAGTTCGCCGCATTGTTTGGAAGACAGGTGGAGTTGGTTCCCCGCAGTGGCATCGAGCACAGCGCCAACTACATCCGTCGCCGGGCGATACTGGACAGCGCGGAGGTTATCTATGCCGCATGATGCTGTGGCGGCAATGTTAGACATGCTGGTCGCTGCACGACGCGCCGTGAATCGCCTGGCTACCGCTACGGAGGAAGAGTTTCTTACGGATGAAGACGCTCAATGGTTCATGTTGGGCCAAATAGTGATTATCGGCGAGGCAGCTAATCGAGTCGACGTCCAAACCCGCACCGCGTATCCACAAATCGCGTGGTCTGCCACTATCTCTATGCGCAACCGCAGTGCATGGTTACGATTCAATAGACTGGCGCATCGTGTACACAACCGTAAAACGTGACTTACCCGCTCTGATCAAGGCTCTTGAGGCGATTGTGCCACCTGACCGATAAGCAAGCAAGGCTTCGGCTTGCCCCTCGCCTGTCGCGTGCAGTATAATCTGATTACACACAGGCTTTTTCTACAGGAGCGTATGGACGGATGGCGGAAACAATCAGTATTCCGAAAGTGTATGACCCCACGAACGTGGAGGAAAAGTGGTATCGATACTGGAGCAAGAAAGGCTACTTTGCACCCAGCCCGGAACCGAATAAACCTGTGTATTGTATCACCATCCCCCCGCCCAACGTCACTGGGTCGCTGCATATCGGACACGCGCTGTGTTATACCATTCATGACACGCTCATCCGCTGGCGTAGGATGCAAGGGTATAACACCCTCTGCGTGCCGGGCACCGACCATGCGGGTATTGCCACGCAAAACGTGGTGGAGAAGCAGCTACGTCGTGAGGGGTTGACGCGCCACGATTTGGGCAGGGAGAAGTTTCTGGAGCGCGTGTGGGACTGGGTGCGCGAGTACGGCGGCGTGATACTTACCCAGTTTCAGCGACTAGGCTGTTCGTTTGACTGGAGCCGTACCCGCTTCACCATGGACGACGGCTACGTCAACGCCATCATGGAGTGTTTCGTGCGCTGGTGGGAAGACGGGCATATCTATCGCGGCAAGCGCGTGATTAACTGGTGTCCGCGCTGTCTCACCGCACTCTCCGACATCGAGGTGGAGCATGAAGACCAGCCATCTCAGCTCTACTATATCCGCTATCCGTTCAAAGATGGCTCCGGTTACGTGGTGGTGGCAACCACCCGCCCTGAAACGATGCTGGGCGATACCGCCGTCGCTGCCAACCCCGCCGACCAGCGGTATCAGCACCTGTTCGGCAAGACCATTATCCTGCCTCTGGTGGGTAGGGAGATACCCCTCATCGCCGATGACTATGCCAAGCCCGAGTTCGGCACCGGGGCGGTGAAGGTCACGCCAGCACACGACGCCAACGACTTCGAGTGCGGATTGCGTCACAGCCTGCCGCAGGTGGTGGTGATCGACGAGCACGGGCGCATGACCGACGAAGCTGGCGAGCGCTACGCCGGACTGGACCGTTACGAGGCGCGGGAAAAAGTGCTGGAAGACCTAGAGGCACAGGGCTTGTTGGAAAAGGTGGAGGACTACGTGGTTCCTGTGGCCACCTGCGCTCGTTGCGATACGGTAATCGAGCCGTTGCTCTCCGAGCAATGGTTCGTGCGCATGAAGCAGATTGCTCAGCCCGCCATTGACGCGGTGAGGGAGGGGCGCATCCGCTTTATCCCCGACCGCTACGCCCGCACCTACCTGGACTGGATGGAGAACATTAAGGACTGGTGCATCTCGCGTCAGCTGTGGTGGGGACATCGCATCCCCGTGTGGACAACCGAAGACGGCGAGTATATCGTGGCTCGCTCGGAGGAGGAAGCCCGTCAAAAGGCAGGGGGCAAAGCCATTCGGCAGGACGAGGATGTGCTGGACACCTGGTTCTCTTCCGCGCTGTGGCCCCATGCGGTGCTGGGCTGGCCCGAGAGAACCGAGGACCTGAGCACCTATTACCCCACCTCCGTGCTGATTACCGCGCGCGACATCATCTACCTGTGGGTGGCGCGCATGATAATGACCGGGCTGTACTTCATGAACGACGTGCCCTTCCGTGATGTGTACATCTACGCCACCGTGCTGGACGAGCAGGGACGGCGCATGAGCAAATCGCTGGGCACAGGCGTGGACCCGCTGGACCTGATAGAGATGTACGGCGCGGACGCCCTGCGTTTTGCCCTGCTGGTGCGCACCGCCAAGGGACAGGACATTCGCTTTGCCAGCATCCAGCACGGCAGACACAGCCAGGTGGAGGAGGCACGCAACTTCTGCAACAAAATCTGGAACGCCTCGCGCTTTGTGCTGATGAATCTGGACGAGCAGTTCCGCCAGCGGTTTGACGGTTCCTTGCCTGCAGACGAGCACTTGACCGACATCGACCGCTGGATACTGAGCCGTCTGAACAGCACCATTCGCACGGTCAACGGGGCGCTGGAAAACTATGACATGGACGACGCGGCGAAAGCCATTTACTCTTTCCTGTGGGATGAATACTGCGACTGGTACATCGAGATGTGCAAGCCGCGTTTGAACGCAGGGGGCGCAGAACGCGAGGTGGCTCAGCGCGTGCTGAGTGTGGTGCTGGAACACACTCTGCGCCTGCTCCATCCGTTCATGCCCTACATCACGGAAGAAATCTGGCAGAGCCTGCCACACGAGGGCGAGAGCATCATGATTGCGCCGTTCCCGGTGGAGCATCCCGAATGGAACGCCCCCCACGCGGAAGAGCGTATGCAGAAGTTGATAGAGGCGGTGCGAGCCATCCGCGCCCTGCGCACGGAGATAGGTTTCGATATCTCGCTGAAGGCGAACGTGTTCGTGGTGCCCGTCTCGCCAGAGGCGGGCGGTTTGCTTCGGGAGTACGAGGCGGTGATACGCACCCTGCAGCGCGTGGAGCCGATGACCATCGTGGAGAGCCTGCCCGAAGGCGCGAAGACGGTGGCAACACATTGCGACCTGGCGGACGTGTACCTGCAGCTGGAGGCGGTAGACATCGAGCGAGAGCGCCAGCGCGTGCAGAAGGAGCTCGCTTCACTGGAGAAGGAGCTGCAGCGCGTGAACAGCAGACTGAGCAACGAGCAGTTCCTGCAACGCGCCCCACAAGAGGTCGTGGAGAAAGAGAGGGCGATCCATACGGAGCTGCTGGAACGCCAGGCGAAACTGCTGGAGCGGCTGAAGAGGCTGGAGTAGTGGACGGTTATACCCCTGCCGAGCCGAGAATGTAGCCGCAGCCTTCAGGCTGCGTTCCGTTGTGCAGTGACGCAGTCAACAGGGGAGGAGAAAATGTAGCCGCAGCCTTCAGGCTGCG
>CALJAP010000153.1 GCA_938027655.1 uncultured bacterium
CATCCCCGTCTAAATCCGCCTCCGGGTTCCATCCACTATCGCCAGGCATACTCCCAAACGCCGACACCAGCGCACCGAAGTCGAACAACGTCACCTCGTTGTCCCCATCGATGTCCCCGTTCACCAGCGAAAAGTTCGCCACACCACCACCCACGGGAAACACTTGCCAGCGTCTGCCTCAGCCAGTGCGACGCCTTCGCCGACAGGTCATACACCCCGTCCAGCGGAGCCGCCAGCGAATACCCTCCCGAGGCGTTCAACGCCAGTGTGTGCACCTGTAACGGAGTAACACTGCCTGGTGCACGTATCTGCAACTCCACCGGGATGCTGGCAGGGTTGCCCCCGAAACGGAGCAGGAGGAGCACCGGCGCGTAGAACATCTTGCGCATTGGAAATTCCCTCCTTTGAAACAGGGTTGTGAGCCAGCGCAGGCTGGCTTTGCTGGATTGACAATCACCCGTACACACTGGTAACATCTATCTGGGAGTACACCGTATTCTCTGAAATGGGGAAAGCCGAAAATAACACTGTGGTCGGTTTGCGAATACCTCGCACGCGCCGAAGGAGCACGCCATGGCATTTCTGCTGAGCCTGTTCGACAGCAACGAACGCGACATCCGACGCTACCGTAAGGTGGTCGAGAGGATCAACTCTCTGGAAGAGCAAATCGCCGCCCTGAGCAACGAGCAATTGCGTGCCAAGACGGACGAGTTCCGCGAGCGTCTGGCAAAGGGCGAGACGCTGGACGACCTGCTGCCCGAAGCCTTTGCGGTAGTGCGGGAAGCGTCCAAACGCACCCTGAAGATGCGCCACTTTGACGTACAGCTCATCGGTGGGATGGTGCTGCACGATGGGCGTATCGCCGAGATGAAGACAGGTGAGGGCAAAACGCTGGTCGCCACCCTGCCCATCTACCTCAACGCGCTGGAAGGCAAAGGGGTGCACCTCGTTACCGCCAACGACTACCTAGCACGGCGCGACGCGGTGTGGATGGGACCTATCTACCACCTGCTTGGCATGAGTGTAGGCGTCATTCAGGGGCAAAGCCCCGAAACCGGCGAAATCGGCGGTTCTTATATCTATACGCCCGGCTACCAGCCGCCCGACCCGCGCTATCTGCACCTGAAAGAGTGCCACCGCAAAGAGGCGTACCTAGCGGACATCACCTATGGAACTAACAACGAGTTTGGCTTCGACTACCTGCGCGACAACATGGCGTTCTCCATTGAAGAGGTGGTTCAGCGCGAGCTGAACTACGCTATCGTCGACGAGGTGGACAGCATCCTGATTGATGAAGCACGCACCCCGCTCATCATCTCCGGCTACGCGGGCGAATCCACCGACCTCTACTACCGCGTAGACCGCGTGGTGCGCTACCTGCAGCCAGAGCGCGATTACACTCTGGAAGAGAAGCAGAAGATTGTGACCCTTACCGAAGAGGGCATCCGCCGCGTGGAGCAGGGCCTGGGTGTGAAAAACCTCGCCGAAGACCCCGACCTGATGCACCATGTGAACGCCGCGCTGAAAGCACACACCATCTTTAAGCGTGATGTGGACTACGTGGTGCGTGACGGCGAGATTATTATCGTGGACGAGTTCACCGGACGCCTGATGTTCGGACGACGCTACTCCGACGGCTTACACCAGGCGATCGAGGCGAAGGAAGGCGTACCCATCCGGCAGGAAAACCAGACACTTGCCACCATCACCTTCCAGAACTACTTCCGCCTCTACAAGAAGCTGGCAGGCATGACCGGTACCGCCAAGACCGAAGAGGACGAGTTCCGCAAGATTTACGGACTGGATGTGGTGGTAGTGCCGACCAACAAGCCGATGATTCGGGTCGACCACCCGGATGTCATCTACAAAACAGAGGAAGCGAAATTCCGGGGCATCGCCACCGAAATCCTGCGCCTGTACGTGAAGCAGCAGCCGGTGCTGGTGGGCACGCGCTCCATCGAGATGTCGGAAAAGGTGAGCGACCGCCTGCGCCCTGACCGACTGAAACTGCTTTGCCTTATCCATATCCTGCGCGACGAGCTGGAAAAGCGCAAGGAGATACCCAACGAGAAGAAAAGGGAGTATCGTGCTCTGCTGAACCGTCGTCTGGACGAGCTCAGCCTCAGTGCGCTGACCCCATTGGCGCGGGAGCTGGGCATCGTGCCCGATATGAACCTGCCGGAGAATCTGCAGAGAGCAATCCAGCTTATCGGGGCGCCACCGGGGAATATCGACTACCTGAAGGAAGCATTTGCGCACGGCGTGCCGCACAACGTACTGAACGCCAAATACCACGAAAAAGAGGCTATCATCATCGCCGAGGCGGGACGCAAAGGCGCGGTGACCGTCGCCACCAACATGGCAGGGCGCGGCGTGGACATTATCCTCGGCGGAAGTGTGGCTCCACAACCAGCACAGGAAGGCGAGGAGATGGACGAGGAGGCGGAACTGCAGTGGCAATCGTTCCGACGCGGACGTGCTCTTCCTCCACCGCCCCTGAATGAAGCCGAACGCTCCAAAGCCGCCGAAGAGGTACGCAAACTGGGCGGGCTGTTTATCCTGGGCACCGAGCGACACGAGTCAAGGCGTATCGACAACCAGCTGCGCGGTCGTTCAGGACGACAGGGCGACCCGGGCGAAAGCCGGTTTTACGTCTCGCTGGAAGACGAGCTCTGGCGGCGTTTCGGCGACCCGTCTAAGCAACGCCTGCTGACCATGTGGGAGGAGAGCGAGAGCGTGGATGTGAAGCTCCTCTCCCGACTGATTGAGAAGGCACAAAAGAAAGTAGAGGCGTACAACTTCGAAATCCGCAAGCACGTGCTGGAATACGACGAGGTGATGAACGAACAGCGCCGCGTCATCTACAAAGAGCGACGGCGCATTCTGGAAGGGCATCCACTCACTTCCACGATTCACGACTTCATCCGTGAGAAGGTGGAAGACTCGGTGGTAATGTTCACCCTGCAGGATACGCGACACGCGGAGGTAGACGCCGACGGTCTCTTCCGCCGCCTGGAGGAGCTGTTCGGTATCTCTCGGTGGATCAGCGTGGACGATATCAAGTCGCGCCCGGCGGAGAAACTGGTGGACTACCTGCAGGAAGTGGCACTGGAGGCTTACATGCAGCGCGAGAAGGAACTCGGCGCCGAGCTGATGCGTGCGCTGGAGCGCTGGGTGATGCTGCGCGTCATCAACGAGAAGTGGATGGAGCACCTCGCTAATATGGACTACCTGCGCGAGGGCATCGGCTTGCGCGGTTACGCCCAGCAGGACCCGCTGGTAGCATACAAGAAAGAAGCGTACGAGATGTTCCAGCAGATGCTCTCCTCGATTCAGGAAGATGTCGTCCGCTGGATGTACCACGCGCAGGTGGCACCACCTCAACCCCAACCAAACGTGCAGGTGACCAGCATGTCGGGCGCAGGCACTACACCGGCAGACGACGGCAACGGTGCTGCCCGACCGGCGAATCGTGCAGCCGCAGGCACTATGGTGAAAACGCAAAAAGTGGGACGCAACGACCCCTGTCCCTGCGGCAGCGGTAAGAAGTATAAGAAGTGTTGCATGAATAAGCAGGTGGTGAGCTAGTATTTGACCACACGTGATTGTTTGGGTAATGAGCGGAGCAGCTCCGCCTCGTTGTCATTTTGGGCGAAGCGAAGAATCTCGTTTTAACGACATACGGAGATGCTTCGCTGACGCTCAGCATGACAAAATGGACTGAAAAGCGTTTGTGCAGTCTTCCTACTTTGAGGAGAACCAGATTGACGGAATCAAAAGTCTTCACGGCTAAAGCCGTTCCCCCACAGACGAAGCCAGCCTGCGCTGGCTATAACCCTGCGAAGAGCGGTTAAAGCCTTCCCTCTATCTGGATATTTCCAGCATCCTCGCGGGCGAAGCCATTTGAATAACCGGTTCGCCCCAAGAAGCCCAGTCGGCGGTGGAGTCGTCGTTCGGTCCAACATCGGCTATCAGACGCAAGTGGACCGTCTGCCCAGCGAAGGGGGAAAGGTCGGCTCGAATCTCACGCCACTCACCCTGCACGCCGGTTGCCTCTGCCAGACGGTGCACCTTGCCTTGTCCATCCATCAACTCTACGCGGAACAGCACACCGTCACTGGGGTGTCCTCCGTCGCGAATGCCGATGAAGGAGCGGAACAGGCTCGGCGCATGGGGCAGCTGCAGAGGCTTCAGTTCCGCCCACGCATAGCCCACGCCGCCAAGGTAAGGAGGGTGCATGAAGATGCCTTTCTTCGCCACCCCGCCGACAGGCAGGTCACCCGTGTAGTATAATGCTCCCGTGCCACCCGGGTCGGGAATCTCTTTCTCGCCACGCCGCGCAATGCCCCATACCGCGACAGTGTTGGTTAACTCCGCCAGCACCGGTTGCGCCTCTACCACACGCAGGCGTAATGTCGCACGGTGAGGAGCCATATGGTTGCGCAGGGTAACGCTCAGGGTGGCTTCTGCACCGGTAGGGACGTCAGTCTCCACATGCAGGTCGATGTGCCAAGGCAGTTTACCATCCTCTATGTGAAGCGAGCGGGGAGAGATGTGCCAGCCGTCAGGCAGACTGAACTCAACGGTGAGCCGCTCGCCATCTTTGGGAACGGTGCGCCATGCAGGTATCAGGCGCAGGCGTGTAGGGTTCTGCCAGCCTCCTGTCTGCCATCGCCAGCGTACTGGCTCCACCACGCGCAACAGCACTTCGCGCGTCTCACTGCCCGCTTTGGCACGTACCAGCACGACGTCGCCGGGGCTCAGGTCGCTATCTGCGCGCACTAAGTCGTTCAAAACTGTACCGTTCTCGACCTGCCACTGCACCCGATCAATGCCCTGTAGTTTCACCGCTACCGTACCGCCTGCAACGACTTCCATCCGCTCCGGTGCAATGCTCCACGCCCGTTTGCCGGAGAACTCCAGCACGTAGCGTATCGCCCCCTGCACCGGCTCGATGCACGTCGCCTGCCCGCTGTCGTGCGTGACCGGTTTGGCAAGCTCTTTGCCTTCCACGTCATATGCTCTGCACGAGGTCAACGCACCCTGCACGCCGAATGGGCGACGGATGCAGAAACGCTCCTTACCGCTGATGTGCACCACCTGCAGCCTGTTTGGCGCAAGGCGTGTGATAGCGAGGCCGCCATCTGAAGACGCTTCGGGCGTGTGGAACATCTCGCCGCGTCCGTCTAGGTAGATGTAGGCATCGCTGCGCAGGTAGTCTACCTTGTGTCCGTCCACCAGCGCAGAGTAGCTTAGCAGCTGCTCCCTTTGATACGCCAACCACCCTGCAGGAGGCAGTGTAAACGCACGGGAGCCGATAACCACCTTCCACTCCTCAGCGGGATGGTCGTTCAGCCAGAGTTTCAACCCGTTCGGGTACTCCACGTAGATCTGGCGACGGGTGCGGGGCAGGTCGCGCACTACTGCCTCCGAGACGCCAACCAGTTTCGCCCCGTCCCAGTACGCGATTCGGGCAGGGGGAAGCAGTCCGTAGCGCGCCTGTACCTGCTGCAGCATATAGTACGAACGGCAGGTGCGCTCGATACCATGCGCCTCTTCCACCAGCCACCCGATGTGTCCGTAAGCGAGCGTGTGCAACAGGAAACGGTCTATCGCGCGGTCGATGTTCTCTGGAGCCTGCCAGTTGGGGATGGCATCGCAAAACCACGATGTCCACGCCATGCCGATATCGCACTCCTTAGTATGAATCTGGTAGAGGTCAAACACAGGCAGCAGCGGTTCCACCGCTAGCGGGCGTCCGTTGTATGCCAGCGCGTAGTTGCCGTCTGCCAGTCCCGCGTACATCCACTGGTATGTGCCCTCCGAGAAGATAGGACCGCCGTACACGCGCGAGTCGTTGCGCAGTAGCTCGCCGTAGGCGTAGAAAGTCTGGGCGAAGGTTCCTGCACCGGGCACACGGGCATCGTAGTCGGTGTATACCCACGGTGGTACGGCGGTATGCACGTCGGTATATGCGCTGTTGGGATTGTACTTCGCCTTGATTTGCGGGGCGAGCAGGGCATCGAACTCCACCGCCTTCAGCGGTTTCAACGCCCAGTTGCGCGGCCAAGCGGGTCGCCACTCGCCGTCCGGTTGACGCTGTACGAAGTCGGGGTTCCAGTGTTCGTTCACGGGAGCAAAGTCGCAGTAGTTGGTGTACAGTCCGCTGAACCACCCCAATGAACGCTGGTGCGCCACGTATCGCTTGAGTGCTTCGTCGCCGCCCTTGCCCGGAGCCGCACGGGTGCGCAGGGTAAAGCTTTCCCCGCCATCGCGCCACGAGATTTCGTGATTGCACTGGATGAGCTTCTCGATGCCGTAGGCACGCAACATCCGACTCCGTTTCATCTGGTTCTCGTAGTTGTCGGGTCCCCATGATTCCTGCCACAGTCGGTCTACCGCCATCTTCGCGTGCAGTCCGACGGGGTTCGCAATCGTGGGCAGCACCTCCTCCATCATGGGCGAGACGGTGAGGAAGAGCCGTTCAAACATCGGGTTGCGTGCGCCGTCGGTTTTGGGGTGGTAGCGAATGCCTCCATGAATGCGGGCGATGTCACCCGCCGCGTACTCTGCGCCGTATGGTTCGGAGCCATTGGAACGATACCAGTCCAGCCATAGCGAGGTGAACAGCCAGCGGTTGCCCGCACGGGATAACAGCACTGTCGGATGCGAGCCTCCGTAAGTGATGTAGGGAATGTACATCGCACGAGGTCGCTGAACGCCCTTGAATTGTCCAAAATGCAGTTCGGTGGCTTGAGTGGTGCGGTTGAGCACATCGAGAATCAGCGACTTCTGCTTCATCTGCAGGCGCAGGGTGGTGCCGTCGTCGTACTCGGCGGTGACGACCCCTGCTTGTTGACGGACGCTCTTCAGGGCTGGCGCGGCTTTTTCTTCGCTGAAGCGCACACCCGCCCCGGCGATTTGCCATACTGTCCTGCCGTTCCATTCGGCGCGAATGCCGTTCATGCCCATTGTTGCGTCGAAGCGATACACCAGCTTGCCGTCCTTGCCCTCATAGACGAAGGCGAAGCGGTGTTGCCCCTCGCCGACCAGCCGGTTTGTGTGTTCACCGCTCAGGTGCATGGGCAGGATGGTGAGTTCGCGCGTGGGGAAGGGCAGTTTGCCCGGTCCGGTGTTCGCGCCTGGAGACTGCCCCTCGAACAGCGTCAGGTTGCGTTGAGGGCGCGGTGCGAAATGCAGGGGGCGCAGCTGCTCGCGATAGAACCGCACCGAGTCGAAGAAAATCTCTCGCCAGTCGCTTTGCCAGCCGCCTGTGACTTCGATGCGCACCATTTGTGCCGGGAAGCGGAGGTTTGCGGGCAGCTTGCGGTGCAGTAGCCACCACTCCTTCCACTCTACACTGGTAACCGGTACGGGGCGCTCCTCACCTGTGCTATCGCGAAGGACCACGATGATTTGCACCGGAGGCGTATCTGGCGGGTTCTCCCAGCTCCAGCGGTTGCCGTATACCCATAGCTCCACGCAGTCTGACCCATCCGGCACAGGGACAGGAGCAGGCGGGACCATTACGATGCGCGGCGCAGAGTTACCCTGTCCGTTGCCCTTGTAACGCAGTTTAGCGACAGGACGGTTCCACACATTCTGCGCACGGCTGAGTTGCAAGATGGCTTCCGCGCCGTTGTGCACCTCCACCTGCCAGCCTTGCAGGTTCTCAAAGGTCAATGTGGGTGGTGCAGGCTCCTGACGGTTCGCCCACACCATCTCATAAGGGCGTTCGCCCGGCTTTTCGTTGGGGTCTATTTCGGGAATCACCGTTTGGCTCATGGCATTAACTCCTGTCCAGACTATCAGTGCAAAGGTCCACCAGCGTTTCATCCCACCCTCCGTGTGGTGTTGGTTGCAGAATAGTTCGCGAGACAGGAAAAGGTTCCTTTCACCCCTTGACCCCTGTGCCCGCATACGGTAAACTGAAAGCACTGTCGAGAGGAGACGCGGGCTACCAGGGTGAAGATATATCTTGATGTATGTGCTATTCAGAGGCCGCTGGATACTCCGGACCAGATTCGAATTGTTCTGGAAGCGGAAGCCGTTTTAGGTATCCTCGCCTTATGTGAGGCTGGACAGGTGGAATTAGTTTCCTCCGACGCGCTGGCATACGAGGTGGAGAGAAACCCGTTGCCGGTGCGGAAAGAGCATGGTAGGGCAGTGTTATCTATGGCGAAGGACCATGTTGTGTTGTCTAACGAAATCAAAAAGCGAGCAGAACAATTGACGGCATTGGGCATCGCGCCGCTGGATGCTCTGCATTTAGCGTTTGCAGAGGCGGCAAATGCGGTATACTTTTGCACGTGCGATAACCGGTTACTGCGAAAAGCCAACCATATAGCAGACCTACGTGTGAAAGCGGTCTCGCCGATTGATCTCGTTCAGGAGATAGAGCAATGAGTGTGATAGTCAAACCGCTGGCGGAAATCAATCAGCAAGCCCTGCGGCTTTTATACAGGGAATTAGGTGTTGTTAACGCCGTGCGTTTCCTGAGGCAATTCACCTCTGGATTCGGCAACTACACTCAGGAGCGAGATGTGTTGTTCGCTGGCAAGAGTTTGCAGGAGATTGTTGGCGAGATAGAGGAACAGAAGGAGCGCAGTGCCAGCACCCCTTGACCCCTGTGCCCGCATACGGTAAACTGAAAGCACTGTCGAGAGGAGTGGCAGGCATGACCGAACGTCTGTGGGCACCATGGAGAATGCAATATGTCTCTTCCGCGCGAGAACAGCCGGAGGAGTGCCTCTTTTGCGCCAGGGCGAAAGAGCCCTGTTCTGCCGAGAATATGGTGTTGCTGCGGGGCAAACACGCCTTCGTGATGCTCAACGCCTTTCCCTACACCAACGGGCACCTGATGGTCGCTCCAGTGCGCCATACCGCCGACATGAACGACCTTTCCGATGAAGAGCTGCTGGAGGTGATGCGTCTGGTGCGTGAGAGCGTCAACCTGTTGCAGGAGGCTTATCGCCCCGACGGTTTCAACATCGGGGTCAACCTTGGCAGGGCGGCTGGCGCGGGTATCGCGGACCACATCCACTGGCACATCGTGCCACGCTGGAACGGCGACACCAACTTTATGCCGGTGCTGGCGGACGTGCGCGTCATTCCCGACAGCCTGGAAAACACCTACGCTAAACTCCATCAAGTACTGAGCCAGCGCGATGGAAATGGACCTGACTCTTGACCTGTGGGGCGTGGAAAACCCCGAAGAAGAACTGGAGAAGGTGCGACAACAAGCACTGCAGTGCACCGCGTGTCGCCTGGCGGAAACGCGAACGAACGTCGTTTTCGGTGAGGGCAACCCGCGTGCCCCGCTGGTGTTCGTTGGAGAAGGCCCGGGCGAACATGAAGATGCCACTGGACGTCCCTTCGTGGGACGCGCGGGTGCATTGCTCGATCAGGCACTGCGCGAGAACGGTCTGAGCCGGAAGCACGTGTATATCTGTAACGTTATCAAGTGCCGTGCTTCGGTGGTAGAGAACGGGCGGGTGCGCAACCGCCCTCCCTACGCCGACGAAATTACTGCGTGCCACCAGTGGCTCGACAAGCAGCTCACCATCATCCAGCCTCTGGTCATCGTCTGCCTGGGCGCACCCGCTGCCAATACCCTCATCCACAAGAACTTCAAGATGACCCAAGAGCGGGGCATCTGGTTCCCCTGCCATTATGCGCGCTACGCCATGGCGACGCTTCATCCGGCATACATCCTCCGACAGGAAGGGGAGAGCTATCAGCAGAACTACCGCCTGCTCGTTCAGGACATCGCCGCCGCACGACAGAAGGTGATTGAAGCCAAAAAGGAACCCAAAACCACCCTGTTTTAGTCTAAGAAATCGTAATACTATTGGGGGGTGATCAGGCAGTATGACCAAATTGCTTGAACGGGCAATTGCCGAGATTCAGAAACTGCCTCCGGAGGTGCAGGATGCTATCGCTTCGCGTCTCTTGGAAGACCTCGCGGACGAGATGTGGTGGGAGGAGCAATTTGCATCTACCTCGGACGAGGAGTGGGACCGAATGGTGAAAGAGGTGAAAGCAGAAATCGCTCGCGGAGCGACGATAGATTTGGATACTTTTCTAAGAGAGATTGGGTAGAGGTGCTTTCTGTAGTCACCGAAGGTTTCCGCAAGCTCTTTGCTGAACTGCCACCAGAGGTGCAAAAACAGGCAGTGCGGTGCTACGATCTGTGGCGAAGGGACCCGTACCATCCCAGCCTGCAATTTAAGCAGGTTAGCCCTAGCCAGCCGATTTACTCGGTGCGGATTGGAGCCAATTATCGTGCACTTGGGCTGCGGGAAGGAAACCGTGTGACGTGGTTCTGGATAGGTTCCCATAGCGACTACAATCAGATTGTTCGCCGTAAGCGGAGATAAAGACATAATAAGAAGACTGCTTTTGGGGGCGAGAGATGGATGCGACTCAGCGCGTAGACCCGTTTGGGGCACAGCCGACACAACAGATACCTCCGACCTCCGAGCGTACCCAGCAGGTGGGGGCTGGAGCGCCGACCGTTATGGGCGCACCTGCGCGCGCTTTGCAGATGGAGTGTATTCTGGGACGTGAGGTGGGCAACGCCTACGGTGGGCGTGAACACCTGCTGGTGGAGATTACGGGCACAAACACCGGCATCGGCAGGCGATTGCCTCTCAACCTGTGCCTGGTGATAGACCGCAGCGGTTCGATGGAGGGCGAACCGATTGACTACGTCAAACGCGCCTGTGGATATGTAGTAGACCTGCTGGACCAGAACGATATCCTCTCTATCATCACTTTCTCGGACAGTGTGGACGTCGTGATGCCTGCGCGCCGCGTGGTGAACAAGACGCTCATTAAAGAGCACATCCAGCGCATCGAAATCGGCAATACCACCAACCTGTACGATGGGATGCTGGTTGGCTGTCAGCAGGTGGCGGCGGTGATGAGCGAGCAGGTGTTGACGCGCGTGCTGGTGTTCACCGACGGCGAGCCTACATCCGGCATCAAGGATTTTGCCTCCATTGTGCAGCTGGCGGCGGAACAGAAGGCGCGTGGTATCACCATCACCGTGCTGGGCTTCGGACCAGAGTTTAATGAGGAGCTACTCGCCGGTATCGCCCGACGCAGCGGCGGCAACTACTACTATATCCAGCGACCGGAGCTCATCCCCGAGGTGTTTCGGCGGGAGCTAGAGCTGCTGATGACCGTTGTGGCGAAGAACGTGCGCTTAATCCTGACCCTGCCCCGCTTCACGCAGATTCGGCAGGTGTACGGAGCGCAGCCCAACCTGCAGAACAGAGTGGTGGAGATACCGCAGGTGGATATCGAGCGCGGTGCGGTGGTCACGCAGCTGGTAGAGATGGAGTTGCAGATGCGTCCGCCGGGCAGATACCGTGTAGCGAAGGTCGCGCTGGCATACGATGACACCATCACCGGCAGGGTGGAGCGCATCGAGGCGGATGCGGTGATGGAGTTTACACAGGATGTATCGCGCATTCCGCAGGGCATCAACCCGCGCGTGCAGCGGGCGATAGAGATGCAGCAACTGTCGCGCAATCTGGAGCGTACTGTGCTGGGCTTGAAGACACAGCAACTCTCCGCCGCCGAGGTGCGTCAGGAACTGGAGCGCACGATGGCGATGCTGACCCGACAGGGGCGACTGCAGGAGGCGCAAGAGGTGCAACAGGCTCTCGCCGCGCTCGGCTCCGACCCGACGGTGGTGGAGAAAACGCTGATGGGAACCGCTTACTCGCTGGAGGTGGGAAAGAGTAAACAGCCATGAGTACTTTTGACCCGCATGAAGACCTGTATGCGCTACTGGAGGTGCCGCCCGATGCCTCAGATGAGCTGATACGCGAACAGTACCGCAAGCTAGTGCAGCAGTACCTGTGGGACCGCGAGAAGTTCGCACGGCTCAACCGCGCCTTTGAGGTGCTCAGCAACCCCGACCTGCGGGCAGAGTACGACAAGCAAGCGGCAATTGCTCGCCCTCGCCCCGACGCCCGTGTACTGGCAGCTGCGCCTCCCGTAACACCGCCTCCCGAAACCGCGCCGACAGTTATCGGTGCACCCGCACCGGATTTGCTGGCAACCCAGCAGATAGCAGATGTACAGCGCACGCAGATGGGCGTGCGCGTCACGTGCCCCGTGTGCAAAACGGAGACCGCGGCGGTTGACGGTTACTGCGAGGAGTGTGGCTTCGCTCTGGAAGGAGCGGAGGCGGTACAGGAGATTCCTTCGCTGGAGGTGCCTGAGCTGCCTGCGCTGGTGGACGCGATGGGCAATGTGTACACCTTGCGCCCGGGCATCAACACCGTTGGACGGCTCAACGCGGACGTGTTGCTGAGTGACCCCAGCGTGTCGCGCAGTCATGCGCGAGTTATCGTGCAGAACGGCTCGGTGACCCTTGAGGATGTGGGCAGTACCAACGGCACGTTCGTCAACGGACAGAGGCTTACCCCGCAGGTTCCGGTTCCCCTAAGCGATGGCGCGGAAGTCACCTTCGGGGGAATGAAACTCACCTTGCGAATGCCCGGCGCCATGTCTGCCGCTGCGCCGCCCCCGGAGCCTGTCCTTGCCGCATCCGCACCGGTTACCCAGACGCTGACGGTTTCAGCGGAAGAGGAAGCCGCTGCGGGCGCGCCCGCAGAGGAAGAAGAGGGGGTGGTGGCTTACTGGTGCAGCGACGACGGCACAATGCGGGTACCCCTCTCGCCGGGTATGTACACCATCGGGCGCAGGCCGAGCAACCATATCGTCATCCCCGACCCCTATGTCTCCGGCAATCACGCTATTCTGCTGGTGGAGCCGGACCTGGTGAACATCGAGGACGTAGGCAGCACCAACGGCACGTTTGTGGACGATACGAAGCTGATACCGCACGTGGCCGCGCCCCTGCCGTTTGGGGTAAAAGTGCAGATAGGGCAGGGTACCTATCATCTGGAGGGGGCGGAAGAAGCCGCTGGGCAGGAGCCTGCGCCAGAGAGCACTGAGGAGAAGCCTGGCGAAGCGGGAGGCAGTGATGCAGAACAACCGTAGCAAGCAACAGGTCAACGAGGAGATAGAGATTACCGCCAAGTTTCGGCGCAACGAGCTGCTGGCGCAAGCCCGGCGCGAGCCGAAAGCACAGCCGGACATCGTGCCGTTTGTGCGCTTCGGGGCGAAGACCGACCTCGGCAACGTGCGCGAGAACAACGAGGATAAGTTCGATTTCTTTGAACCCACCGAACCAACCCTTCTGGCGGAACGGGGGTGCGTCTACGCGGTCTGCGACGGCATGGGTGGGCACAGCGCAGGGCAAATCGCCAGCGAGCTGGCTCTCAAGGCGTTCCTGAAAGCGTATTATAATCTGGACCTGCCTGATATAGACACCGCGTTGACAGTAGCGGTGCAAGCGGCAAACGCGCTGGTGCGCGAGATAGCACAGGCTATCCCGGGCAGGCGTGGCATGGGCACGACGCTGACCGCCGCCGTGCTATGCGAAGGGGACGCCCATGTGGTGCATGTGGGAGACAGCCGGTGCTATCTGGTGCGCGGCGAGCACATCGAGCAGATAACCGACGATCACTCCTACGTGATGGAGCAGGTACGGCAGGGGTTGCTGACGCCGGAGGAGGCGCAGTACTCACCCTACCGCAACGTGATTACGCGCTCCATCGGTATGGACGCGGTAGAGCCTGACATCTATCGCGTGCCACTGCAAGCAGGTGACAGGCTGGTGCTCTGCACCGATGGCTTGACGACACATGTGTCTGACGAACGGGTCGCAGAGGTGGTGCGTAGCCATTCGCCCTCTGCGGCGGCACAACGCCTGGTGGAAATGGCTCTGGAAGAAGGCGGTTCGGATAACGTGACGGTCGTAGTGGTGCAGGTGTTGGAGCTGCTAACGTGGGACAAGGCGCAGCAGATAGGCTGGGTGTAACAGATGACCCCTTCGGTGAACACGCTGGGCAAATATCAGATTGTGCGCGAAATCGCCCGCAGCAACGATATTGTGTGGGAGGCGGTGGACCCCGAGCTGGGTCGGCGCGTGGCGATTAAGGAGCTGAATCTGCCCGAAGGTGTCACCGAGTCGCAGAAACAAGACCGCATCAACCGCTTCCTGCGCGAGGCGAAGGCGGCGGGGCGTCTCAGCCACCCCAACATTGTCACCATCCACGAGGTGGGTATCGATAACGGTCGCCACTATATCGTGATGGAGTACCTGGAGGGAGAGAACCTGCGCGAACGCTTGCAAAGGCAGGGGGCGATTGCCCTCAAGGAGGCGGTGGACATTACGCTACAGGTGCTTTCTGCGCTGGAACATGCACACCGCATGGGCGTGGTGCACCGTGACATCAAGCCCGAAAACATCCACCTTTTACCCGACGGACTGGTGAAGCTGACCGACTTCGGCATCGCTCGGATCGTCTTCGAACCTAACATCACCATCGACGGACAGATATTCGGCACGCCCAGCTATATGTCTCCCGAGCAGATCGAGGGTGGTGAGATAGACCACCGTACGGACATCTTCTCGGTAGGGGTAGTGCTGTACGAGATGCTCACCGGGCGCAAGCCCTTCACCGGCGAAAGCATCGTTACCATCACCTATAACATCATGCACAAAGAGCCAACGCCACCGCCCGGCGTGCCGTACGGCATCGAGCGGGTGTTAATGCGCGCGATGGCGAAGCGGCCGATAGACCGCTACGCTTCTGCCCGGGAGATGGCAGAGGATTTGAAGCGTGCGATGGAGCCGGGCGCGCTGGTGATGCCGGTGCCACCGCCTGTGCTCGCATCCCCGCCCCCAACAGCACCGCCCAGCTCATCTTCGCTCCCACCTTTGCTGAACCCTGTCCCAAACCCTGCGCCAACCGGCGGACAGGTCTCCTCGTTGCCGCAGATGCCGAAAAAACCGCCACCGCCCCTTCCGCCACCGCGTGAGCCGTGGCTGTCTCCAAGGGAGAGTGAAGCCATGAAGCAGATGATGCTGGTGTTATTTCTTGGTTTGCTCATTGTGCTGATTGCCTATGGTATTAACATCGCCTACGAGCGCTATGTCGAATTACAGCGCTTGGAGATGCTCAGCACGCAGATGAGCGATGGGGTAAAACTGGCGCAGTCGGGTAACTACCGCGAGGCGCTAGCCCGGTTCGTCAACGTCTACCAGCATGCCAGCAACCCCGAAGTGCGGGCAACAGCCGCCCGCAACGCCGCCGTATGCCTGGTGCATCTTGGGGACGAAGCGCTGCAAACGGGGAGAACCGACCTTGCTCTGCAGTACTATCAGCAAGCGCTGGAATATGACCCGAACTCGTCCGCCGCTCGCCAGCGCATAGACCAGGTGTCTCGTTCCTATTCGGGTAATCTAAACCTATCGCTGCCCATTGTGCCTCCACCGGTGGTGCGGTCGGATGGTCCTTCCCTCGAACCCCCACCGCGTCCGCGCGGCAATGAGCAGTTAGCGATGGAGCTGTACATGCGTGGGCTGGATGCGTATCAACGCGGCGACCGCATGATGGCGGTAGACCTGTGGCAGAAGGCGATTCAGGCGGCGCCCGGTTCCGAAACCGCGCGTCTGGCGATGGAGTCTATTCAACAGCTGACGGCGAGATAGGGTAAACATCCTCTCTTGACTAAAGTATAATAGCAAATGGTGTGAGAGTGTCTTTCAGGGAGGAGTACGGGTGACAACACCATCGCCGGACAGGGAAGCGCTGCGCGAAAGGCTGCTGGCGGCGGCGCGAGAGGCTCGTCACCATGCGTATGCACCCTATTCGGGTTATGCGGTGGGAGCAGCGGTACGCTGCGAGGACGGGCGCATTTTCGCCGGTGCGAACGTGGAGAACGCCAGTTATGGCTTGACCATCTGCGCGGAGCGCGCGGCGGTATTTCGTGCGGTCAACGAAGGGGCGCGCCGCATCGAGGCGATAGCGGTGGTCACCCGTGATGGGGGGACGCCGTGTGGCGCGTGTCGGCAGGTGCTATCGGAGTTTGCCGATGGCGATGCGGTCATATGGTGTGCATCGGATGAGGATGTGGCGGTAGAAGAATATCGTTTAGCGGATTTGCTGCCGTTTGCTTTCCGTCTGCCATCGCAGCCATCCGGCGACGATGAACTCATACTGGGAGGAATGTAGAGATGGACCGTATTGCTGTACAGTTTGGCGCGGGCAATATCGGGCGCGGTTTTATCGCTCAGCTTTTCCATGAGTCGGGTTACGAGGTGGTTTTCGTGGAAGCGGTGCCCGCGATTGTGGACGAGATAAACCGCCGCAGGAGGTACTCCATCCACATTGTGGGTGACGGCGAGCAGAGTGTAGAGATTACGAACATTCGCGCGATACACAGCGAGAGAGTAGAGCAGGTTGCGCAGGAGATTGCTCGTGCAGAGGTCGCCTGCACCGCAGTGGGAGTGAATGTGCTGAAGCAAGTTGCCCCGTCGCTGGCGCGGGGTATCGCCTTGCGAAGCCAGAACCCGGATGCGCCTCCGCTCAATATTCTCATCTGTGAAAACCAGCTGGATGCGGACCAGATATTGCGTAATGCCGTTCTGGAACGCCTGCCTGCCGAGCTGCACGGATATGTGCACTCCCATGTGGGCTTCGTGTTGTGTGTGGTGAGCCGGATGGTTCCGTTAATGACACCGGAGGAGAAACGGTCTGATCCGCTTGCTATCAAGGTGGAAGCATACAAGCGACTGCCGGTGGACGCAAAAGTGGTTAAAGGTGAACTGCCGCCTATTGTGGGGGTGGAACCGGTGGAAAACTTTGTTGGGCACGTGGAACGCAAAATATTCGTGCACAATGCCGCGCACGCGATACTGGGCTATCTCGGCTGGTTGAAGGGGTATACCTACGTGCACGAAGCGATGGCGGACGAGCAGATACGCTCCATGCTGGACGAGTCGATGCAAGAGGTGAGCGAGGCGCTGATACGTAAACACGGCTTCACCCATGAGGAGATGCAGGAACACCTGCTTGACCTGTATCGCCGTTTTGAAAACGCTGCACTGGGTGATACCATTGCGCGGGTGGCGCGTGACCCGGAGCGCAAGCTGCGTCCTGATGACCGGCTAGCAGGTGCCGTCAAGCTTCTGGTGGAGAACGGACTGGAGCCAAAGGGCTTCTGTATGGCTATCGCCGCTGCTCTGCTGTACAACAACCCGGAGGATGTGTCGGCGGTTGCGTTGCAGAGGCGTATCGAGCAGGAAGGTGTTTCCACAGTTCTGGAAAAGCTAACCGGTATCACTCCCGATATGCCGATGCATCAATGCATTCTGAGCGCATACGCGCAGCTGAAGAACCGTCTGCTATAGGGGAGTGGTCCACAATCGTCACCGCAACCCCTTCGGTGTGAAGGAGGTGCCGCAACCGCAGGAGCGTTCCGCATTGGGGTTGTGGAAGGTGAACCCTGCCAGCAAGTTCTGGAAGGAGTAATCGATAAGGGTGCCCTCCAGAAACTTTTTGCTCTTATGGTCAATCACCACAGGCAGACCCTCCACCTCGTACAGGAGGTCTTTCTCGGTGACCTTCGTGTCCACATCCAGCACATAGGTTAGCCCATGGCAGCCTCCACCACGCACCCCGACGCGGATACGCACCTCAGGGTCGTTGCCGTGCCTGGCGAGCACTGCCCGTAGTCGATTGAGCGCGTTTTCGGTGAACTGCACAGGACAGGTTGTTGCATCCATTCCGGTAGTCCCTCCGGTTACTCCCAAATGCCCAGCTCCATCTTGGCTTCCTCGCTGCAGTGGATACGCGGGTCCCAGCGTGGTTGCCATACCAGCTGCACAGTTGTCTCCTTCACAAAGGGCAGCTCCGACAGCCTGTCTTGAATCATCTCCTCCAGCAGTGGACCGATAGGGCATCCCGGGCTGGTAAGGGTCATAGTAATCAGCACGTTGCCCTCATCGTCCATATCGATGCCGTATACCAGCCCCAGATTGATGATATCGATGCCCAGTTCCGGGTCATATACGGTCATCAGTCGCTCGCGTATCTGCGATTCCTGTTCTGCTGTCAGCGCCATTGCCTACTCCTCTTGTTGTCCCAAAATCTCCCCCAGCGTTGTCCACGCCAGCAGGGCGCATTTGATGCGCACGGGGTAGTTCTTCACCCCTTCCAGCGCGCTCAGGTCATCATCCTCATCAAAGGGTTCATGCGGCGCGCCGGTCAGCATGGCTTTCACCCGCTCCTGCAGCCCCTTTGCCTCGTGCAGCGTCAGTCCCCGCACCGCTTCCGTGAGCATTGAGGCAGACGCCTGGCTGATAGAACAACCTCGCCCATCGAAACGTGCTTCCACAATCCGGTCGCCATCTGTCTTCAGATAAAGCGTGAGTTCGTCGCCGCAGAGCGGGTTCATTCCCTCGGCGGTCAGGTTGGCATCGGGCAGCGCACCCTTGTAACGCGGATGATGGTAGTGCTCCAGAATAATCTCGCGATACAGTTCATCGTCCACCATACTTGCCGAAGACCTTCCTCACATCGTCTAAAGCTTTCCAGAAGGCGTGAACCTCCTCTATCGTATTATACAGGTAAAAGCTGACACGGGCAGTAGCGGTCACATCCAGTCGGCGCATAATCAGCTGACAGCAGTGGTGTCCCGAGCGGATGGCAATGCCGTGCGCGTCCAGAATTTGCGCGACGTCGTGTGGGTGGACGTGCTTGAAGTTAAAGGAGACCAATCCACAGCGACTCGCCGGGTCGCGTGGACCGTAAATCACAATGTCTTCCTCAGCTTCCAGCAGGCGTAAGGTCTCTGCGACCAGCTGCTGGTCATGCTGCAGAATGGATTCCATTCCGACCTGTTGCAGGTAATCCACCGCCGTACCGAAGGCGATGCCGTCGGCGATGTTTGGCGTTCCGGCTTCGAACTTGATGGGAATGTCCGCCCACGTACTGTACTCGTGCGTGACGCGCCGAATCATTTCGCCCCCGCCCATAAACGGTGGCATCTCTTCCAGCAGTTCGCGCCGGGCGTACAGTGCACCGATACCGGTGGGCGCAAGCATTTTGTGCCCGGAAAAGGCGTAGAAATCGCAGCCTATCTGGGCAACGTTCACCGGCCTGTGCGGTACCGCCTGTGCGCCGTCGATCAGCACCTTCGCGCCGACCGCGTGCGCCTTGCTAGTAATCTGCTCCACAGGGTTTATCGTGCCCAGCACGTTAGAAGCATGTGTGATGGCTACCAGCTTCGGCTCCTGTCGTAACGCCTCCTCGAACGCCTCCATGTCCAGCTCGCCTTCCGGGGTGAAGGGTACGTAGTGGAGCCTAGCGCCGGTGATACGAGCAACGAGTTGCCAGGGCACGATATTCGAGTGGTGCTCCATTTCGGAAAGCACAATCACGTCGCCCGCCTTGAGGTTTGCCAGTCCCCAGGCGTACGCGACAAGGTTAATCGCCTCGGTGGTGTTGCGGGTGAAGACAAGGCTCTCCGGTTCCGCTCCGATGAAACGAGCGACCTTTGCTCGGGCGGTTTCGTACGCTTCGGTGGCTTCCTCTGCCAGCGTGTGCAGTCCGCGGTGCACGTTGGCGTTGGTGTTCTCGTAATAATGCACCAGCGTCTCGATGACCTGCTGAGGTTTCTGAGAGGTGGCAGCATTATCTAGATAGACCAGCGGATACCCTTTCACGCGCCGCTGAAGAATCGGGAAATCGGCGCGTATTGCCTCCACGTCGTATGTCGGCTCAATCTGCAGCAAGTTCATTTTCCGTTCCCCCCTTTGTGCTACTGCGACTTCCATTTTACCTTCCCTCATCGGGCATCTCGATGAACAACTCGCCGTTTTCGACAACCAGTTTATAAGTGTGCACTGACCTAGTAGCCGGCAAGGTCAGTGCCTCGCCAGTGCGAATGTCAAAATGCGCCCCATGTTTGGGGCACTCGATTTCGTAACCCATCAACTCGCCCTCGCTTAAGGAAGCCAGAGCGTGAGAACAGATGTCATCTATTGCGTAGAACTCGTCCTGAGAAGGACGGCAGAGCGCCACCCTTTTGCCGTTCACCTCAACCGCAAGCGCTCTACCTACCTCCAGTTCGGCGACTCTAGCAACGCGTATGCGCAGCAGCATGATCACAACCTCCTGCTGGCTATCTTCTCGTCTACTTTCGCGCTAACCATCTCGCGCAGGCTCTTCGCGGGTATGCGGTCCAGCACCGGTTGCAGAAAGCCTTCCACAATCAGTCGCTTGGCATCGCGAGGCGCCATACCCCGGCTCATCAGATAGAACATCTGTTCGGTATCCACCGGCGCGACGGTGGCACCATGCGTACAGCGCACATCGTTCGCCTCGATCTCCAGATTGGGCAGAGTTTCGGCATGTGCGGTGCTGCTCAGCACCAGATTCTCGTTGCGCTGGTAGGCGTTTGCCTTCTGTGCCCCCGGCTCGATGCGTATCAAACCGCTG
>CALJAP010000154.1 GCA_938027655.1 uncultured bacterium
CCCTCTCCTTGTAGGAGAGGGGCTGGGGGTGAGGTTTTCTCTTCCTCATCGTTGTGCGATACCTTTTCGGCTGAAAAACCCTCTTTGTGTTTCGAGAAACAACACCAGAACCTCTGCTTCCTTGCTGTTTTGTTTCAGCACACCCACCCCGGGCATGTAGCATTTATGCGTCTCGGCGTACACGGTCTGGGCGGGTCGGCTCCAAGTTTTGCCCCCGTCGGTGCTCCACACACATTTCACATCCATGTTGAGGTGCGGGACAGGTGTGCCCGGCTTGTCTGGAGATTCTCTATCTTCATCGGTGATGAACACGCAGAGCAAGTGGTTGTCAAACACCTTTGTCACCCATGACGCCAGCGCCATGAATCGGGTGTCTCGGGGCTGATAGACCACTCGACGTTCCTCACGTGTCCAGCTCCAGGTGCGTCCCCCATCGTGCGACTCCACCCAGCGTATCACGCCCGCATGAGGAGGAAAGGTCTGCACGCTCTCCACCACACAGAGCAACCGCCCGCCGGATAGTTCCGCAACGCTAGGCATTCCGTCGCGCGAGAGGTGCGCCGGGTTGTGCGCCCGGCTGACGGTGACAGGGTTCCGCCACCGCCGCGTTTTGGGGTCCCAAGTATGCATCTGCACCCACTGGTGCCCCGAAAAGCCCTCGCGCCAGGGGGTGTATTCATCGTCGTAGTAGCACTGCAGCACCCCACGCCGTGTCTCAAAGAGGAAAGGCGCCCACAAGCCGCGGCTGGGTCCCTCGCCGACAGGACGCACCCCGAACACGGTGGAGTGAGCCACCCACGATTTCCCCCCATCTTTGCTGACTGCCACCTTGATGGAATAATATGGTTTTTGCGCAAACTCCCCGCGATAGCGGTTGTGGCGGTAAACATAGAGCAGTTCACCGTTCTGACGCAAGCATAGGTTGCCGTCGCCAATGTCGGTAGCCGGGTCGGGGTCAGAAACGATAGTGGCGACGTGTTGCCATGACCGTCCCCCGTCGTGGCTACGCGAGAGAAGAACATGCACCCCGTCAGAGCGTGCCTCGGTGCGCGTGGCGAGCACGTCGCCGTTGGGTAACACCAGAAAGCCTTTTGCACCCTCAGCGCGATGTATTTCCGGGGACCACTCTATCTGCATGACGCTCACCGTATCTTCGGCACCGATCTTGGTTCGGTGCTGGGACCATCCACGTATGGCTTATTGCCCTTCCACAGCAACCTGTCCAGACGGAGCGTACGTCCCAGCGGGTTGGAGCCATACAACGGTTCGTTCTGGTCGTCCCAGGCGTGATAGAGCATCCACGTCTCCCCTGAGGGCAGACTCACGATACACTGGTGCCCCGGACTGTACACTTTGCCCGGCACGGTCTGCAGGATGCGCTCGGCTTTCGTATACGGTCCGTTCAACGACGGGGCGGTAGCGTACGCCACCGCATAACAGGCATCCCGTTTATAGCTCTGAAACCATCCGCCGGAGTAGAACAGGTAGTAGGTGCGGTTGCGGTAAAGCATGGTGGGGGCTTCCACAATGCCCTTCTCCCAATCCCGGTCTGGGCGGAGCAGCACCGTTTTCTCCTCACCGACGCCCAGCAGGTCAGGGGTCATGCGGCGCATCACGATGGCGCGAGGGTCCTCCTCCGAGTATATCAGGTAAGGGGTTCCGTCCCTGTCAAAAAAGAGGGTAGCGTCAATCACCCCCACGCGGTTATCGTCCCCACGCACCAGCACCGCCCGATGGGTGAACGGTCCCAGAGGGTTCGTACACGTAGCGATGCCGATATCGTGTTTGCCCGTCTGCGGGTTGCGGGCGGAGTAGGTCATGTATAGCGATCCGCGGTATGCGATTACCTCCGGCGCCCACAGGTGCTCACGCGACCATGGGGGACAGAATGCGCTGCCCTGATGCGTCCAGTGCACCAGGTCTGGCGATTCCATCACCTGAAAGTCATGTCCGGATGAGTGCGTCGCGTAGGCATAGAACTTGCCGCGGTACATGAGCACATGGGGGTCGGGAAAATCGCGCGCATAGACCGGGTTGGTGTAGGTTGCCATCGTGACCTCCATAGGCAGTGTTGCTTAAAATGGAGGGCGAACCTGCCGATGAGCCGATTGCCCCACCCAGCCTCCCCGCACGCGAGGAGGAGAATGCCCCACCCAGCCTCCCCGCACGCGAGGAGGGGCATTATATCCCCCCGCCTGCGGGGGGACGACAGGGGGGCTGACCCCTTCCCCGCCTGCGGGGGGACGATAGGGGGGCTAACAGCTCGGCAGGAGCCTCGCCCTCCAGGTAGTGCCTTACCGGTTCTGCCCTTCCTGATAGTTGCAGCGGTCGTCCCAGCCGCTGAAGTTCTGCCTCCACATAGTGGGCGTTACGGTCTGCCCACCTTTCTGTACATCTTCGCCAATGCGTCGCCAGGTCTGTCCCCAGGTCATGTACTTGGCATGTCCATCGGCGAACACGTAGTTGGAACCGCCCTGATTGCGCTGGGCGATGGTGCTGCCGGTGGTCTTGTTGTGGCGTCCGTAGGCGACGTTGTTGGTGAAGTCGATGCACACGTAGCCTGGGTCGGCTTCCCAGGTTGCCACCTGATGCCACTCCCAGTTGTTAACGCCCGGCACGCTTTCCACAATCTGGATGGCCTCCGCGGGCTTCTCCAGCGCGGCCAGCTTCAGCGCGTTCCAGGGTCCGTTCGGATAGTCGCTGATGTTGATGCGGTATGAGCCGGGGATGTTGTCTGCCTCGGGTGCATCGGGCAGGTTGCTCCACCCGTCGTTCCACAGCCCACGTGGATAGCTGTCGCTATCGGAGGGGCACTGATAAATCTGCTTGTTCTTCACGTAGGGCAGAAGCACGTAATCCCAGCCCCACATCGGGTCCCTGTAGCCCCAGCACCGCGGACACGAAGTGTCGGGCTCATCGTTGAACCACGCTTTAGGTAGATACTCATCGTGGTCCTGAGCGAACATCTGCAGAGCCAATCCCAGTTGCTTCATGTTGGACAGACAGGATGCTGCTCGTGCCTTCTCGCGAGCCTGGGCAAACACCGGGAACAGGATCGCCGCCAGTATCGCGATGATGGCGATGACGACCAGCAACTCGATGAGCGTAAACGCTTTACGCCTGGACATTTTGGTAACCTCCTCTGGTTTTTTTGTTATGTTCAGTTGATGCGACCATCGGCGGCCGCATGTCGGTGCCGTGCCTCAGCGAAACCATTACCGTCCCCCGCCAGTCGCGGCGCCGGGTGTCTGCGAGGGTTGCGCGTACCCGGGTGGCTGATATGCCTCCGGTGGATACTCGCCGGGTTTGCGTGCTCCGCCGGCAGTGAAGTAGCGGTAACCGGCGATTGCCAGTATCGCCAGTATCACCACGATAACCACTACCCCCACCCAGCCGGGTATCTCTCGCTTCAGACCAGAAGAACTCACCCGATCTCACCTCCTTCCCGCGTGACAACAGTTTCCTGTGGAGAAACGCGCCCTCTGGTAGCGTAATGCAGGCGTAATACGAGGTCCTGCTCGTAATTGCCGAACCCTCTCCCGAACAGGTTGAAGCCTCCGATATGCTTGGCGTCAGGCTTGACACCAATACGCACGATAATGGGATGGTGCGGCGCCAGCATCAGGTCGGCAATGGTGGTTTCGGAGACAGGGGTGCCGTCCACGTAGCTGCCTTCTGCATCAACGGACCAGATTTTCAACATGCCGTACTGCGTCATGTAGTCGTTCCACCAGGGTGGGTTGAGCCGTCCGCGCCTACCCCCGAAGTCACCGGGTGATGTCCACGTTCCGACCTCCACGCCGTTTATCCACACCGTGATGTCGGAGGGGTAGTCGTTGTCGTAGTTCGGCGCTTCGGAGCAGACCTCCATCAGCAGCTCGAGGCGGCGTATCTCCACACCGGTCCCCAGCGTACAGGGGAAAACGTACTCCACAAACCCTTCCGCCATCCACAACAGCTGAGCCGTAGCGCGCTCAGGGTCAAAGAAGGATTGCGGGTCGTCCAGAAAACCGATAATGCGATCGGTGTTTGCCAGTCCACAGGTAGGGGTAGGGTTTACCAGAGTGTATAACCCGACGGGCATCTCCACCTCTTCCACACGGTCTTCTGGAGGATTTGTGGGTTCAAAGGAGATGATAAAGCGGTCGTATGCCAGACGGCATCGCTTCTGCATTCCCTGCACACCCGGCTTGTACTCCGTCCTGATCAGCCCGATTTGCTCCAGCAGCTGGGCGTGTTTGGTGATGGTGGGCTGAGAGGTGTTCAGCGCCTGAGCGAGCTCGTTGATATTCATCTCGCTCTGCGCGAGCAGCTCCAGTATCCGCACCCTCGTTTCGGAAGCCAGCGCTTTAAACAGCTCCACGCCCTCAGAGCCGTGCACTTCCAGAATATGCGCCCGCATGGCACACCTCAAAAGCATAACATAACAGCTATTATTATAACACCCTACCTATGATTATGCAAGAGTTAGCATGATTTTTTCGCAACCGGAGCCAAAAAAAACGGTGTTTTCACGAGCATCCTTCTCCGGGCAGGAACGTGCTCGGTTGACAAAATGACCTTCTATCCCCCATAATGAGGAGGTAAGATTTTCTGCAGGAGGCAAGGATGAGCACAACGCATGTGACAACAGCCGATTTCGATGCCGAGGTGCTGCAGTCGAGCGTACCGGTGCTGGTGGATTTCTGGGCGGTATGGTGTGGTCCGTGCCGGGCGATTGCCCCGCATGTCGATGCTATCTCGCAGGAGTACGCAGGCAGGGCGAAGGTGGTGAAGGTAAACGTGGATGAGGAACCGGAGCTGGCGCTGCGTTACGGCATTCAGAGCATACCTACCCTGCTGTTCTTCAAGGACGGCAAGGTGCAGGATATGATAGTGGGCGTAGTGCCCAAGCAGACCATCGTGCAGAAGCTGGAGGCATTGCTGTAGCCACATGGCGCGCATTGCCCCTTTTCGCGGCGTGCGCTACACTGTTCCGGAACTACAGCAATGTGTCGCGCCGCCATACGATGTGATTACGCCGCCGGAGCGTGAAAAGCTCCGGCAGTTCCCTTATAACATCGCCCGCCTCACCCTCCCCGACAGCTACGACTCGGCGGCGCGGCTATGGCGTGAATGGCAAGAAGACGGCACACTGCAGGCTGACCCCGCTCCGGCGATGTACCTGCTGGAACAGGAATTCACCCATCCTGTTACCGGCGACCACCACCGACGCCTTGCGCTGGTATGCTTGATGGCACTGGAGGAGTACGATGCGGGCGTGGTACTGCCTCACGAGAACACGCAGGCGCGGGCGAAAGAGGACCGCCTGCAGCTGCTGCGCGCCACCGAAGCCAACCTGGAGCCTATCTACGGACTGGTGGAGGGTGGTCTGTTCCCCGTGCTGGAAGAGCTGATGCGCACCGCTCCTGTGGCAGCGGAGACGGAGTATACAGATGGGTTGCACCGCCTGTATCGAATAGAGGACGTCTCCACGCTGGAGAGGTTAGCCTCTCTGGTTGCCCCTGCGCGGGTGTGGATTGCGGATGGACATCATCGTTACGAGACCTGCCTACAGTACCGGCGCGAGCGACGCGCCGCCGAAGGTAACCCCGCAACGCTGCAACCTTACGACTGGTTGATGATTGCGCTGACCCCGCTGGAGGACCCGGGCGTGGTGATACTGCCCACGCATCGCGTTGTGCCGTACACTCCTGAGCAGACGCTGACACGACTGCCTGACTACGTGTCGAAGTGGTTCGACGTACACCCCTGCGCCCCACAGGAGGCGGCGCGCGCTCTGCACGAGGGTAAATCCCGCCGAGGCTTCGCGGTGGTGATGCAAGGTGGAAAGGCGTTTACCGCGTGGCTCAGAGAAGATATCGCGCCGGAGACGCTTGTGCCTGGTGAGTACAGCGCAATCGCCCGTCGGCTGGATGTGACCCTGCTGCAG
The DNA here is from genome assembly GCA_938027655.1 of uncultured bacterium. Taxonomy (GTDB): domain Bacteria; phylum Armatimonadota; class HRBIN16; order HRBIN16; family HRBIN16; genus HRBIN16. Next base: position 5,933 of record CALJAP010000154.1, read on the forward strand.
GCTGTGGTGCTGGAACCGCTGTTCGGCATCACCCATCACCATCTGGAGCGCGCCGAGGGCATCCGCTACACCCGTGACGAAGTGGAGGCGATAGAATGGGTGCTGCGAGGCGAGGCGGCGGTCGCTTTCTTGTTGAACCCGCCTACCGTGCAGGAGGTGCGTGAGGTTGCCCTCGCGGGCGAAAAAATGCCACCCAAATCCACCTACTTTTACCCCAAGCTGCTTAGCGGGCTGGTCATGCGAAAGTTTCGTTAAAAGTAGAAGCATACCAACCTCAAATTGGATTGACAAATCGGGAAGGAACCCCTATAATGGAACTACCATGAGTGCACAGAAACGGTTACCGACATACGTGCTGCTGGCGGAGCGGATTAAGGCGGAGTGGATCAGCCGCCCCGACATCCGCCCGGGCGATAAACTGCCGACGCAACATCAGCTTCGCCAGGTATTAGGGGCCAGCCGCCCGACAGTAGCCAAAGCGCTGGCATTGCTCGCGGCGGAAGGGCTGATCGAGTCCCGGCAGGGCAGCGGCATCTATCTGCGCTCGGCACCACTGGCAGACACACGCACACGTCTGCTGAGCTTCATTGCGCCGCGTGCGCACGCCCCACTGGTGCTGCGGGCGTACTACGGCATCGAGCGACGCGCGCGGCAACGAGGCTACCAGCTGCTGATGGCAAGTTCCGAGAACGATGTCCGGCATGAGGAAGAGCTGGTGGAACAACACCTGCAGGCAGGCGCAAAGGGTATTATCCTGTATCCGGTGCCGCGCTGGCGACATCAACTGCCTGCTGACTACCTGCGTCACCGCTGGCGGGACGTGCCGATTGTTATCTTCGACATCGGTTACGAAGAGTGGGAGCGACCGATGGTGTTGTTTGACAACCTCAGGCTGGGCTACGAAATGACGCAGGCTTTGCTGGCGCACGGACACCGGCGCATTGCTTTCCTGCCCTTGAACCCAGATTGCCTGCATCGTTCCATCCATGAACGACGCGACGGCTGGCTGGCTGCGATGCAAGATGCCGGTGTACCTGTTCCGCAAAGCTACCTGCAGTGGACGCCACTGGAACGCCGGGAGGAGAACATCGATGGTGAGGAGGTCGCCCATCAGCTATTGCAGCTCTCTCCTGTGCCAGACGCGCTTATCGCATGGGAAGACAGTACCGCCGTTACGATAATCCGTGCACTGCTGAAGGCGGGGGTGGCGGTTCCAGAGCAGATACGTGTGGTCGGGTTCGATGACCTCGAAGCCACACACTTCTTCCAGCCGACGTTTCCCACCTCGCAGCCCGACTTTGCCCGTCTGGGCGAAATCGCGGTGGAAGTGCTGGACGAGTGGCTGAGTGGCAGGCAATCCACGCCACGCACGTACATTCTGTCGGTACCGGTTCTGTGGCGCGAGCCGCGCACGCTGCGGCGCATTCACCCCAAGGAGGGAGGTTCCGAGTATGAAGCGTGAAGTATCGCCAGTAACTGCTGTGATCGTCATCGT
>CALJAP010000155.1 GCA_938027655.1 uncultured bacterium
CTCCGCCACGATGTCGCTTTTAGGTGACTGCGCCTGCTGTCACTTTCTCTTCGGCACGCTTGCGTATCCGGCGTTTTGCGGCGAGCGCCTCGCTCAGCACCTCGTCGATGGTATCCACGAACACAAAGCGCATCTGCTCGCGCACCTGCTGGGGTACGTCCTCAATCAGGTCTTTCCTGTTGCGCGAGGGCAGAATCACCGTCTCGATGCCCGCGCGGTGCGCCGCCAGCACCTTCTCCTTGATACCGCCTACCGGCAACACGCGCCCGGAAAGGGTAATCTCACCCGTCATCGCTAGGCGAGGCTTCACGCATCTGCCAGTGAGCAGTGATGCCAGCGCGGTCGCCATCGTGATGCCTGCCGACGGACCGTCTTTGGGTATGGCGCCTGCGGGCACATGAATATGTACGTCATGTTTTTCAAAGAAGTTGGGCTCAATGCCCAGCTCCTTCGCATGGCTGCGAATATAGCTCAGTGCGGTCTGCGCCGACTCGCGCATCACGTCGCCCAGTTGTCCGGTGAGCAATAGTCCTTTACTACCGGGCATCAGCGTGGCTTCCACAAACACGATGTCGCCGCCGACGGGCGTCCACACCAGCCCGACCGCCACGCCCGGCTGGGAGGTGCGTTCGGAAATCTCCTCGAACTCGAAACGCGGCGCGCCGAGGAACTCTTCCACCTTCGCCGCGTCCACCACCACCTTCTCGGTCTCGCCCTCTGCGAAGCGACGGGCTACTTTGCGGCACACCGAGGCGACCTCCCGCTCCAGATTGCGCACGCCCGCCTCGCGCGTGTAACCGCGAATGATGGCACGGATGCCCTCTTCCGTCCACTGGATGTGCTCCTGCTCGTTCAAGCCGTGCTCCTGCAACTGGCGAGGGATGAGGTGTCGTTTGGCAATCTCCACCTTCTCATCCTCGGTGTAGCCGGGGATTTCGATCACCTCCATGCGGTCGCGCAGCGGCGGCAGGATGGTGTCCAGAATGTTGGCGGTGGTGATGAATAGCACCTTCGAGAGGTCGAACGGCACGTCCAGATAGTGGTCGCGGAACTGGCTGTTCTGCTCTGGGTCCAGCGCTTCCAGCAGGGCGGCGGAGGGGTCGCCGCGGAAGTCCGCGCCCACCTTGTCTATCTCATCCAACATGAACACCGGGTTATTGGAGCCGGCTCGCCGGATGCCCTGAATAATCTGTCCGGGCAGTGCGCCGATATAGGTGCGTCGGTGACCGCGAATCTCCGCTTCGTCACGGATGCCACCCAGCGAGATGCGCACGAACTTTCTGCCCAGCGCGCGGGCGATAGAGCGTCCCAGACTGGTCTTACCCACGCCGGGCGGTCCCACCAGACACAGGATGGGCTGGCGCATCGTGCCTTCGGTTTTGAACTTGCGTACCGCTAGGTACTCCAGAATGCGCTCCTTGACCTTTTCCAGCCCGTAATGGTCTTCATCCAGCACCTGGCGTACCTGCGAGATGTCCAGATTGTCTTCTGTGGAGATGCTCCAGGGCAGTGCCACCATCGTTTCGATATAAGTGCGGGCGACCGTATACTCTGGCGAGGCGGATGGGATGCGGGATAGCCTGTCCAGCTCGCGCAGAGCCTCTTTCTCCGCTTCGGGTGGCATTTTGGCTTCGGCAATTTTCTGGCGCAGCTCTTCGATCTGCGCGGCGTTTTCGTCCATCTCGCCGAGCTCTTTCTGGATAGCCTTCAGTTGCTCGCGCAGGTAGTACTCGCGTTGCGTCTTGCTAAGCTCGGAATGCACCTCCGACTGCAGTTTGCTGCCCAGTTCCAGTACCTCCACCTCGCGCGCCAGCATCTGCATCAGCAAGCGCATTCGCTCCTTGAGGTCGAAGGTTTCTAGAACCTTCTGCTTGTCGGCGATGGAGAGGGGCAGGTGCGCCGCCACCAAGTCGGTCAGCACGTGTGGCTCGGTGACGTTGAGCGCGATGCCTTCCAGTTCGTCGGGCATGTTGGGCGAGAGCTGTACCACCTTCTGGAAGGAGGCAGCGATGTTTCGGCGCAGCGCCTCGATCTCCAGACTGTCCTCTTCGCTAATCTGGGAAGGCTCCGGCACGACCCGTACCCGCACCCGCAAGTAGGGTTGCGTCTGTACCGCCTCCAGTATCTCGATGCGGCTGATGCCCTGCGCAATGAGGCGAATGCCGTCGGGCATTTTGCCCATCATGCGGATGACCACCGCTGTGCCCACCCGGTAGATATCGTCCATGGTGGGCGATTCGACGGTGGGGTCTTTCATCGCCACCACACCGATGATGCGGTTGCCTCCTACCACCGAGTCGTCAATGAGCTTAATGGAGCTCTCCCTGCCAACAGCAATAGGCACGATGAGCACCGGAAATACCACTGTATCCCGAAGAGGCAGCAGATTCAGTACCTCCGGGATTTCCATCCGCAGGTCCCTTTCGTTGTCGCTGTTCGTCTTGACCGGGGTCTCTTCGTCTACCATGTTGCCTCCCTCGCTTTCGCCCACTAGTCACTCTCTCGCTCGCCCTCGGTGATGGGAATGCGTCGCGTTGCTATTGTCTCTTCCGGCATGCGCTTGGGAAGCCGTACTGTTAACACACCGTTACGATACGTTGCCGAGATATGGTCACGGTCTATCGGTATATCGGGGGGCAGTGCAATATGGCGTTCAAACGGGCCGTAGTAGATTTCCAGCTGGTAGCACCGCACGCGAGCACGGCGTTCCTCCTCCTCCTCCGCGCGTATGCCGGAGATGACCAACATCCTGTCGTCTGCTGATAGGGAGACGTTGATTCGGTCGGGATGCACCCCGGCGATCTCCGCCTTCACCACCAGCGCGTCTTCGGTCTCGCACAGGTCCACAGGCGGCTGCCAGAACCGCTCCGTCGCGCCCAGCGGACCGAACACGCTGAGCAACGCATCGTCCGATAGCCTTTGCATTTCTAACTCCATTTGTCGTAGAATATCGCGATAGTTCCGAAACACTGCCTACCCTCCCTTACCGCTGTGCTGTTTGGTATTGTTCAAGTGTCGCCGAACCCGCTCCAGTCCGCGCCGTACGTTGACATCGTTCGCATTCTTCCGGAGCAGATTGCTCCAGTGCTGTTCCGCCTCCTGCCATTTGCCCTGTCGCTCCAGGCAGAAGCCTATCATCCGCTGGACGTGAAAATCGTCCGGCTTTAATCGGTCTGCGCGCCTCAGCCATTCCAGCGCAGGCTGCCATTGTCGTTCCAGAAAATACATCTGCGCGATGCGGTAACAGTATCGCGCCTCGTTTTGTGGGTCTTCCTGAATAGCGCGTTGGTACTCCGCGATAGCCGCTTCCCTCCCCTTCAGTTGTTCATACAACGCTGCCAGCCCCTCACGCGCTTCCACAAA
>CALJAP010000156.1 GCA_938027655.1 uncultured bacterium
TTCGACGAGACAACCGGCGTGGTGCGGTGTGAAGCGGGCGTGTCGCTGGCAGATGTGATCGCGACCTTCCTGCCGCGCGGATGGTTCCTGCCGGTAACGCCCGGCACCAAGTTCTGTACGGTTGGAGCCTGCGTCGCGTGCGATGTACACGGCAAAAACCACCACCACGACGGCTCCATCGGCAACTTCGTGCGGGCGTTGACCCTGTTGTTGCCATCGGGTGAGAGCGTGCGCTGCTCGCGCGAGAAGAACCCAGACATCTTCTACGCCACCATCGGCGGAATGGGCTTGACGGGCATCACGCTAGAGGTGGAACTGCAGTTGCGACGGGTGGATACCGCGTGGATTGTGGTGGATTATGTGCGCACGCGCGACCTCGACGAGACCCTGCGCACCTTCCACGAACGCGACGAGCATTATCTCTACTCGGTGGCGTGGCTGGACTGCGTGGCGCAGGGCAAAGGCTTCGGTAGAGGAGTGTTGATGTTCGGTAAACATGCAGAGGCGGACCATCTGCCTGCCACGAGGCGCCAGAACCCGTTCACCACCCCACGCAAACGCGAGAAGACCGTACCCGTAGACCTGCCAGAGTTCGCGCTCAACCCGCTGTCGCTGAAGGCGTTCAACAGGCTGTATTACGCCACCCACCCCAGCCGAGAGGGTGTACTGGTGGACTACAACACCTACTTCTACCCGCTGGACAGCATCCTGCAGTGGAACCGTGCCTATGGGAAACGCGGCTTCGTGCAGTGGCAGTGCGTGCTGCCGTACGAGGGAGGGATGGAGAACCTCACGCGCATTCTGGAGACCGCGCAACGCCGACGCGCCTTCCCCTTCCTGTCGGTGTTGAAGCGCATGGGCGAGAGTAGCGGAGGTATCCTCTCCTTCCCCATGCCGGGCTACACCATCGCGCTGGACTTTCCGGTGCGCAACGGGCTCTTTGAGGTGCTGGACGAGCTGGATAAAATTGTCATCGAGGCGGGTGGCAGGCTGTACCTGGCGAAGGATGCGCGGATGTCGGCAGAGACCTTCCACGCGACCTACCCACAACTGGCCCGTTGGCAGGCGGTGAAAGCGCAGGTAGACCCCAAGGGGCTGCTGCAGTCCGACCTGGCGCGTCGCCTGCGCTTGATGGAGGTGGCGAAATGAGGCGGGTGCTTATCGCAGGAGCGACTTCCCCACTGGCGCGATACATGGCGTACGAATTCGCCCGACAGGGAGACATGCTCTTTCTCGCCGCGCGCGACAGAGACGAGCTGGAGCGTATCGCCAGCGACGTGCGCATCCGTTTTGGAGCAAACGTGCACACAGGGCGCTTTGACGCGGCGGCAGTTGAGGAGCACGAGGCGTTCTTGCAGGAGGTCATCCGCACGCTGGGCGGGCTGGACGGCGTGGTGTGGGTGGCGGGCACAATGGAGGGTCTGGACGAGGCGTTCCGCCAGCCTCAGGCAGTCAAGAGGCTCATTGACATCAACTTCACCGGCGCAGCCTCGCTGTTAACGCTGATAGCCTGTTACTTCGAGGAACAGGGCAAAGGGTTCATTGCGGGCATCAGCTCTGTCGCGGGCGACAGGGGACGCGGGCAGAACTATCCCTACGGCGCGGCGAAAGGCGGTCTTTCCCTCTTCCTGCAGGGGCTGCGTAACCGCCTGAGCAAGCGGGGCGTGCAGGTCACCACGATTAAGCCCGGCTTCATCGACACGCGCATGACATGGGGCAGAGATAAGTTGCCTTTCCTCGCTTCTCCTCAGCGGGTGGCCAGGGAGAGCGTGCAGGCGATACTGGCGGGGAAGGACATCGCCTACGTCCCCGCCATCTGGTGGCTGGTAATGCTGGTGATTCGTGCCATACCCGAACGGGTCTTTAAGAAGATGAGTATCTGAGCACTCATACCGTTGCTACATTGTAATCAATTCCTCCCTAAACCAACTTGTCTCTCAGTTCCCTCAGAACAGCTCGCCAGTCCTGATACCCAAGAGATTGCTTTGAAAGACTTTGCCTTATCAAGGCTTCAATCGACTTAGGGTATTCAGGCTGAAATACTACGAAACCATTGTCCAGCCAGCGCTGCAGCTTTGAGGCACAAAAGTGAAACAGCTGAGCCTCTTCCCTTTTAGCCTCTCGTCGCGCTCTTTGACATCTTCGGAGCCATTCGTCAAGACGGGTCAGCGTGTACGGTATCTCGATAACCACAGGATATTCATGCCGGCGGCGTGCGAAGCGGCCACCCTCCCCTGCTTCCGCACGATAGGTCTCCTTCTTAATCTGCAAAGCCACTCGGATTTCATCTACGATGACCTCGGCGTCAATTCCAGCAAGATCAAGTTCCCAATTTGCATAGAGAGGCGTCTCGCAGTATGCCTTCCAAGCATAGCAGAAGTGAAACTGTGTTAACACGGAAACCGCTGTTCTGTAAAGGCGTGCCTTGAAACCCAAGCGAATAAAATCCCAAGAACATCCCCAAAAATACTTTCGTACAAATTCGTCTATAGACTGCAAGTGGTTCTGCCACCAGTTGTCGAAAAACTGCTCATAATCAGGAAAATCCTGAACCTGTTCCGCCCAATAGTGCTCGTAAATTGCGGGTAAGGGATTCAGCGAGCGAGGCAAATCTTGTTCAACTGTCTTGACAGATTGTAGGTGCTGCCTGTACTCTTCTATGGGTATGCTCAACAAGAATTTCTCGAACCGACCAAGCAGTTCTAATGGCGTAGCCTTCATAAGTTTCCCTCCGTGAAAAGCTGGAGTGAGTGTGTGCACCAACGCGAATCCTGTGCAAAAGAGACTGCACTTTCGGGTAATGGTATGCGTTCCAACATTGCTTTCGTCAAGTGCGGAGTAAAGTCGCGATATAACGCCTGCAAATAGAGTTGTACTTGCTCACCGTTCAAGTGCCGTTCCAACGAAGCCCAGTCTACCCGAAGGCCTTCGCGTGGTACGAGATGATACTCCTCCCGCCACGGATAGCAACGCCAATCTACCGCACAGACAACTCGGGATCCCTTGGTATGCCCCACTACCAAATGTGGCATAGCGTAGAATGAACGCAGTTTCGACGCATCTTCCCGACGCATCCACCAACCGCTATAGCAGACTTCATAATCAATCCGTCCTGCCGAGAGGTTCCTACCGGTTAGGACTGGCACATATCCAGCTCCCGGCTCCAAGCGAATCAGACCACTCTTGCGAAACTCAGGGCTGCGAGCGGCGAAATGAATTTGGAACAATTGTCCTAAAGGTGTCCCTGAACGCTCAAATGCACGCCACTCCTCAGTTTCAAAGCGAATCAGACCTCCAGTATATTCAGGGTCGACGAAAGCAGGTTGAGCGTGCAGTTTGCCTACGGGAGACTGAGTGTTCCACTCACCGTTTGCCATGTCATATAACTTCAACCCACTTTCCCCCAGCGTAAAGCGCAGCACCACTGCCGATACATTTACTTTTGGAAACACACTGCCTACGTAAAACACTTCTATGCTTCCGCGCTCGGCAAGGAACCTGCGCAATAGCGTAAAGTCGTCTAAGATCAGCCAAGTAGTAGGTACAATGAACACCAGCTTGCCGTGATCGCTGAGCAGTCGGACAGCCTTTTCAATAAATGCGCCGTAGAGATTGTATTTACCTTTCCATGTGCTTGTGTGCCGTTTGTATGCGGCTTTGCGAGTTTTGAGCAGATGTATAGGATAATGCGAGGCGTCTCCGACAATTCCGTATGGTGGATTGCCGAGAATGATGTCAAAACGCTCAGACTTATCCCAGAGCAGGAAGTCGGCGTGAACCAGTTGGACCTCGCGAGGGGTTGTCTGTCTCACCGCCCTTAGCATCTGGGTATTAATCTCGACACCCACAAAGCGATGCGATGTTCCGTAAGTTTTCAGAAATGTTGTGAGGAATCGCGCATCTCCACAGGCAGGCTCAAGCACGCTGCAGTTCGCACGGGTCGGCGCCGCGAGGTGCACCATGAAGTCTACCATAGCTTGAGGAGTCGTGACATACCCTAGCGACCGGTGTACCTCGTGTTCGGTAAGGTCGGTGCTATCGCCATTTTCCTCCTGTATGAGCGACAATTGAACTTCAGCAGGGTCCCACATCATTCGTCTCCTCCGTTGTTATTATACCTGCCTCGGTTTAAGGTTCGGCTGGACGAGAGAAATCATCCACCTCTGCGCGATAGGGTAATGATGGCTGCGCTCCCAGACGGGTGACCGACAGCGCGGCGACCCGCTGCGCGAACTGCACCGCCGATTCCACGCTCCTTCCCTCGGCGAGGGCAACCGCCAGCGCGCCGGCGAAAGCGTCTCCTGCCGCCGTACTGTCTATTGCCTGCACCGGATACGCGGGCATCCGCTGTGCCCCGGCATCGTTTTGCAGCAGTACCCCTTCCCCACCCAGCGTGATGATGACCACCGGCACGCCCAGCGCACGCAGGGCTTGTCCCAGCGATTCCGGTGAAGCATATGCAGGCGCGTTACAGATGCTCTGAGCCTCTGTCTCGTTGGGTGTCAGGATGTCCACATTCCTCAGCAGCTCGGCAGGCAACGGCTGTCGTGGGGCTGGGGCAGGGTTCAGTATCATCCGCTTGCCGTGCTTGTGCGCCAGTTCGGCAGTTCGGGTGACGGTGGGGATCGGCACTTCCATCTGCGCCAGCACCACATCTGCCCTGGCGATTTCCTCCTCGGCGCGTTCTACGTCCTCGGGAGTCAATCGCATGTTCGCTCCCGGCGCCACCACGATGGCGTTCTGCCCGTCCGCATCCACCGCGATCAACGCCACGCCGGACGGGCTTTCCTCATCGCGCACGATGAAACGGCAGTCAATGCCTTCTCGCTGGTAGCCTTCCAGATTATGGTCGCCGAAGAGGTCATTGCCCACGCGAGCCACAAAGGTGACGTGTGCGCCCAGACGCGCCGCCGCTACTGCCTGATTCGCCCCTTTGCCGCCGGGAACCATCACAAACTGCGAACCCACAACCGTCTCACCGGGTCTGGGGATGCGCGGTGCGCGCACCACCATATCCATGTTCGCACTACCGACGACCACCACTCGTGCCATGCGCTAACGCCTCCTGCGACATCGTGTTGCAAAAAGGATTCGTAGAGAGAAGGTTTTTCTCCTATGGGGATCGTGTACACGCCTCATACCCTGTGCCGAAACGCTGGCAACTCCGCGGCGAACAGCACATTATGCGCCCAGCCGGCGTACGCGCCAAACCGCGCACGGAAGAAATCGCCCACTTGCCGGTATACCTTTTCGGTGAGACTGCGCCCCTGTAGTTCGGGAAGATAATCGCGCCGGGCGATTTGCCACACATGCGTATCCACCGGTATCGCCTGTGGCTTGTCCAGTGAGAAGAGGCATACACAATCGGCAATCTTGTGCCCCACGCCGGGCAGGGTGGTCAGCTCTTGGTGTGCCTCTTCATACGGCACGTCGCGCAATCTGTAAAGCCACTCTTCTCCCCGCTCACCCAGCTCGCGTGCTGCCTGTACCAACAGCCGTGCCCGGTAGCCGAAGCCAAGCGCAAACAGTTCTTGTTCAGATGCACTCGCCAGAGCAGATACGGTGGGGAAACGATGATAGGTGATGCCGTCCACCTCCACCAGTTTCTCGCCATAGCGTCGGCAGAGGGCATCGATCATGCGCGTGATGCGCGGGATGTTGTTCGCACTGGAGCAGAGGAAGCTGAAAAGACACTCCACCGGGTCGGTACGCAACACACGCAAGCCGGGAAACGCAGCAGCAACTGTGGCGAACCTCGTATCCACTTCACACCATCGCCGATACAGCGGAGCGAGGGGGATATGCAGTTGGAAATAGTCTCGAAGCAGGGGGGCAACGTCATCGTCCGGGATGGAACGATAGAGAATGTCCTGCGCGCTCTGGCATAGGGTGACCACACAGGAGCCGATGACACCCCGCCACTCGTTTTCGGCAACCGGTTTCCAGCGAAACGACTGCCCACAAACGAGGGCCACGTCACACCGCAGCTCTTCCGGCGGCACCTCCAGTGAACGCCACATCACACGCCGTCAATCTGATGCGCAGAGGAGATGACCGGGCGGTCCTCTTCATGCTCCAGGTGGTAGGAAAGCACCGCCAGCTCTTGCAGGAAGGAGACGTTGCGCACCACTACATGTGGCGGTACCCTCAGGATGGTGGGTGCAAAGTTGAGGATAGCGGCCACCCCGGCATCGACCAGTCTATCCGCTACCTCCTGTGCCGCGCTGGCGGGTACCGCGATAATACCGATACGAGCGCGAATACGTTCATTGACCTCTTTCAAACGGTTCACGTCCAGTATCTCATGGTCCCATAGCATTCTGCCGATTTTGGCATAGTTGTTGTCGAAGACGGCGGCGATGGTGAACTTGTGTTCGCGCAGACCGGGGTAGCCTACCAGTGCGGAACCGAGGTTGCCTGCGCCCACCAGCAACATCGGCTGTTCACGATGGATTTTGAGAATGCGGGCGATGCGCTGATGCAGGTCACTGACCTTGTAGCCAACGCCCGGCTTGCCGAACTCGCCAAAATAGGACAGGTCCTTACGAAACTGCGCAGCGTTGATGCCGGTTTGCTCTTCGATGTCTGCGGAAGAGATGGTGTGTACCTTCGCCGCCTCGAGGTCGCTGAGCAACCGCAGATAGGTTGCCATCCGTTCGAGGGTCGGGATGGGAGCCCGATTATTGCTGGTTTCCGTCTGCTTGCGATGTGCCATCCTTCGAATAACGCCTTTCTGAGAGTATGTTCTTCATGAAGTATAGCATAACTAAGCAAGATTATACCCTGCTTGAGAAGAAAGGGTCAAGCACCGGCGCAGAAGGGATGCCCATCTGGCGTATGATGCGTGGGGTCAGCTGATGTCCGGCACAAACAACACGCCTTAGGGCTACAAGGCGCATTGACTAACCTGCGCTTGACACCCTTGCAGCGGTAAAACGCCCACGTGCCCCTTTACGGTTTTCTTTGCTCCAGCAACCATTTGACCACTTCTGCGCTGTTGTAGGCGGGATCCCATGAGTTGTGTCCGATACCGGGCAGCTCGGTATACTTCACCAGAGTGGACCCCGCCTTCTTCAGCGCATCCACCATTTCGCGCGAGAAAGAGGGCGGCACTACCGAATCGGCGTCGCCGTGAAACACCCATATCGGTGTGTTTTTGAGCTTCTCTGCATCGGCAGGGTTGCCCCGCCCGCAGATAGGGATGACCGCGGCGAATGTATCGGGGTACTTCGCGGCAAGCTCCCAACTGCCAAAACCGCCCATCGACAAGCCGGTAAGGTACACTCGCTTCGGGTCGCATGAGAACTCTTTCATGGTTTGCTGCAGGCATTGGTAAGCCGCTTCCAGCTCCTCGCCGCGCCACCATCTGTCGGCGGGGCACTGCGGCATGACCACGATGCAGGGAAACCGCTCTGGGTAAGAGCGTATCGCCGAGCCGATGCCCACCTGCGTTTGCTTTAAGCCATCGTTGCCGCGCTCACCTGCCCCGTGCAAGAAGAGCACGACAGGATATTTCTTCGAGGGCGTGTAGTCGCGCGGTACATACACCACGTAAGGCATAGTGAGGTTGTCCCTGTTATACGTCCTGTTCAGAAAACCGGTCTCTATCGGCTTATCTGCCTGTGTAGTTACAACAGCCAGTAAAAACATCGTCAGCCACATAGTTTCCTCCTGTTGCCGTTTTGAGAGAGATTCGCGCTCGTTTGCGGAGTGTCCTGTAAAACATCAGCGATGCTGTTACACGGCAGGAGTCGCTACAGCAAGAGCAGAAATCATGTTTCAGCAAAACACCGCAGAGGAAGGACACATGGCGAAGCTGAGGATGCTCATCACCGCTACCGCCGAACAGGTGAAGGAGCCGTTTCTGTGGCGGTTGGGTAAAGACTATAATGTGGTGGTCAACGTCAAGCGGGCGAACTTTACCGAAGACGGCGGCTACGCCTATGTGGAGCTGGAAGGCTCCGTTGAGGAGATTCAACGAGCGACGGCGTGGCTGCAAACGACCGGCATGATTATCGAACCGGAGGACAGGTCGCTGTTTCCTGAACAGAAGCCCGGTTAGCGATGGCAAACGCACCTTACATTGTGGGCGTGGACATCGGCGGTACAAAGGTTGCCTGCGTGCTCGCTGAGGCAGGGGGGCGCATTCTCGCACGGCAGTGGCAACCTACCCGGTCGGCGGAGGGCTGGCAGGCAGTCGTGCAGCAGCTGTTCGAGATGACCGAACGGGTGCTCGGAGGGGTATCCCCTTCGCAGGTGCGCGGAATCGGCATCTCGTGCGGGGGACCGCTGGACAGCCGGAAGGGTATCGTTTATTCACCGCCCAATCTGCCGGGGTGGGATGCCGTGCCCATCAAGCAGCTCTTTGAGGAGCGATTCGGGCTGCCCACGCGCCTCGAGAACGATGCCAACGCCACCGCCCTGGCCGAGCACCGCTTCGGGGCAGGTCGTGGCACGCGCAACATGGTGTTCATGACATGGGGCACAGGCATCGGTGGTGGGCTGATACTAGACGGCAGGCTCTATCGCGGCACCAACGACCTCGCCGGCGAGATAGGACATACCACCGTGCTGCTGGACGGTCCGCCCTGCGGTTGTGGCAAACGCGGGTGTTTGGAGTCGCTGGCTTCAGGACCCGCCATCGCCCGTCGCGCGAGGGAGTTGGCGCCCGAATCGCCAGAAAGCCTCGTGTGGAAGCGAGTCTCGCCCGAAGAGGTAACCGCCCAGCACGTGGTGGAGGCGGCGGAAGCAGGCGATACCTTCGCGCGGTTCGTGCTGGCGGAGGCGGCTACTTACATGGGTATCGGCATCGCGAACGCGGTGCAGATACTGAACCCGGAGCGGGTGGTGTTGGGCACCATCGCGGTCAAGGCGGGCGACCTAGTACTGGAGCCGTTGCGCCGTGCGCTGGCGGTGCACGCCTGGGGTCGGGTGCGCGAGGTGCTGCAAGTGGTGCCTGCCGAGCTGGGCGACCGGGCGCAGGACCTGGCGGCGATTTGTCTGTGGATAGACGACTGAACACGAGAGCGCATGGGGACTGGTGTCCTCCGCAGCCTTCAAAGCTGTCTGCGGGGTGGGTTGCCCCCGTCCCGGGTGGGTTCGATTCCCACGCGCTCTCGCCACATCCGGGGATAAAGGGAGAAATGATGCGAAACAGCTCCCAAAACCGCCTGACATGGGCGACTATCGTGTTCGCCTTCATCGGTTCGGTAATAATGTACGGCGCGCTGGCCCACATGCTTCAGCAAAGCAGCGAGCGGACAGTATCGCCCGGACTGGAAGCGATGCGCCTGCCGGTTACCCTGCTTGGCATCGCCTGTCTGGTCGCTTCGGTCTTGTGGACACAGCTGCGGCTTGTGGTGCATGGGGAATACGCTTCTACTGTAGGAGATATTCCTGCGCCTAAGCAGTTTATTACGCATACGGTCATCGCTCTGGCATTTGCCGAAGCGTGTGCGGTGTTCGGGCTGTTGCTCTTTTTTCTGGGCGCGTCGTGGACAGATTTCCTGCTTTTTGCTCTTCCCAGTATTGCGGTCATGGTGCTGTTCGTGCTTCCCAAGGGTAACGCTTACTGGAGCGTTTGGGAGAGCCGTCAGGAGGAGTAGTTGCTGGACATCGATCGGGTTGAGGCGGCAATTGAGCGTGCCTCACAGCGTCCGGAACTGGGCGATACAGAGTTACTGCTCTGGCTTCGGCGTGAATTTCCTCCGGCAGTAGCCTCGCAAGCGCTGCGGCAGATTCGCCTGCGCCAGCGCGCCAGGCACAAGTTCTCTCGCGCGGAGCAGATGTGGTTCACGCCCGAAGGGTTGGAGCAGAGCTCTTCCGAGATGCTTGCCTCTTACCACGCTTCGCGCTTTCCTCACGATGTGCCGGTGGTGGATGCTGGCTGTGGTATCGGCGGCGACCTGATTGCGCTGGCGGGGCGCGGAGAAACCATCGGCGTGGAGCGCGATGCGCTCAGTGTTCGCTTTGCCAGGCGCAATGTAGAGGTATACGGAGCAGACCGGAACTGTTACTTGATTCATGCCGACCTGTTGCGCTTGCAACTGGAGGAAGCTCCTTTTCTGTTCATGGACCCAGCGCGGCGGGGGGAGGAGAGGCGGTGGGCGCCACCCGAGCAGTGGCAACCCGATTGGAGCACAGTGTGTCGTTTAGCAGTCCGCGTGCGCGGTGCGCTGGTGAAGACAACACCGGTGCTTGCCCCGTCGCTTATCCCACAGGACGGCGAGCGCGAGTATATCTCGGTCAATGGAGAGTGCCGCGAACTGCTACTGGCTTTCGGAGAGTGCAGACAGGGTGTCTCGCTCAGCGCGCTGGTGCTGCCCGAAGGAGCGAGGCTGGTTGCTACCGGTGCCCCGGCGCCATCCGTGCATCCACCGATGGAATGGGTGTATGACCCCGACACGGCGATTGTGGCGGCGCATCTCCTGCCCGAGCTGGCACAGATTCTGGACGGCTATCTGCTACACCCCCAAATTGCCTACCTGACGGCGAAGCACCGCGTGAATACCCCTTTTGCCCGCGTTTATCGGCGGATGGAACATTTCCCCTTCTCGCGCAAGCGTTTGTTTGAGCGGTTGCGTGCCTTGCGGGCAGGCTCTCTCATCGTCAAGAAACGCGGGGTGGACATCTCGCCCGAGCAGCTGGTGCGTCAATGGAAGCCTGCTGGCGACCGCACCGTGACCGTGCTGCTCTACCGAACCGATTCGACGGTGATTGCCATACTTGCCGAAAATACGTGATTTGTTAATTGCCAACAACTGCCAAATGCACGAATAAAATTGTCTTTTTATCTATTTTAATGTCGTAATGCTCAATTTTTGAGACAGGATGTGGTATAATAAAAGCAATCATCATATAGGAGGGATGCCAGGATGCACACACAGATTGCTAAAACGTTGCTGCATCTGCAGCTGGGTGAGCCGGTTACCTTTAAAAACCTCAGCATGTTCCCTCTGCTGAACGGTGTAACGGGTTCCCCTGATTACCTCACGCTGGAGGAGGCGTTGCAGGCGAATCTGGTGACGGTTAGCGAGGTGCACGAAGGCGGCGTCGTGAACGACTTGAAGGTCACGAATCGCGCCCCGCAAGCAGTGCTCATTGTAGACGGCGAGGAGTTGGTTGGGGCGAAGCAGAACCGTGTGGTGAACCTCACTATCCTCGTGCCGGCTGAGCAAACAGTGGTTATTCCGGTGACCTGTGTGGAACAGGGGCGCTGGCACCACGTCTCCCGCGAGTTCCGTACCTCCCGTCAAACGATGCCTTCCACCATGCGGGCGCAGAAGGCAGAGCAAGTGTACTATCGCAGGATGACGATAGGAGACGCTTATGCCAACCAGTCCGCGCTCTGGGGCGACATCACGCATCGCCTCGTGGATATGGATGTAGATTCACCAACCGCCGCGATGGCGGACATCTACGAGCGCTACGACGTGACCCTCCGCGACTACGAGCAAGCGTTGAAGCCGCCGGATGGTCAGGTAGGCGCGCTATTCGCCATCAACGGGCGCATCGTCAGCCTGGACGTGTTCGACTACACTAGCACATTCGCCTGTTTCTTCCCGAAGCTGCTGCGCGGTTGTGCTCTGGACGCGATTAGCTACTTCCAGCCTCAGTTCACGCCGCTGACCAGCAGCGCGGTGCAGGACTTCATCCACCGCGTGGCTCATGCGGACGCGCAGGTGTTTCCGGCGGTAGGAGAGGGCGAGGACGTGCGGTTTCGGGCGGCAGGTGTTGTCGGAGCCGCGCTTGTTGCCCGTGAACGAATGGTGCATCTTTGCGCTTTTACGTTACCCGATGAAGGTAACCCGTTTGACCCGTTCACCAGTCTGAGCCGTCCGTCTGCCCGCTGGCGCAGACACTGGCGGTAGGTTTCTGGGAGGGCGAGGCTCCTGCCGAGCCGTTGTGGTGCAAAGGTTTCGGCTCACCCGGAGGTTCGCCCTCCAAGGTGATGAACTTTGGGTGTGAGTATTCTGAACCATTGGATGGTGAGCAGAGCGGTTCCGCGTGCCTGTTACTCCCCATGTAGCTGCAACCTTCAGGTTGCGTGCCTTTGGCGCAGGCGAAAGCCTGCGGCTACAACGTTATTTTGATATTGGCAGGAAGGTTCTGCTTGCCTGCGACGCTCGGCATAACAAAATAGGGTGAAAAACAGTCCCCCCACCATTGAAATGGTGGGCTATGGTATGGACAAAACCTGTCTTCACAGGTTTTGTCATCCGCGCAGGCTGATTTTGCTCCCTTCATAGCCCATGATTTCAATCGTGGGGTGCAGCATGGTGAAGACGTAAAACCGCCTTGTCTGCATCCAAATAATCATGTGTGGAGAACTGATACTTGCTTTCGGCGGCGTCTTTTAGATAAGATAATTTTATGGAGCAACTCTATGCGGAACGAGGTGTGAAGATGAAGGTCACAATGGGCATTCGCGAACTGGAAATGGGCAGCAGGTACCTGGGTGAATTGCGTGATGCCAACGCACTGATGGGCAGCGTGGACGCTTTGCGAGCACGCATGGAAGAAGACGGCTACCTGCTTATCCGACGTTTTCACGACCCACAAAGAGTGAGGGCAGCGCGACGCGTGCTACTGGAGAACCTCGCTGCGAACGGGCAGATCGACACCCGCTATCCGCTGGATGAAGCGGTTATCGCAGAGGGCGCACGCGGAGCGTTTCTGGGCGGCGCAAAGGCAGTGACGCACACCCCCGAATTTCTGGCGGTGGTGGAGTCGCCTGAGGTGATGCAGTTCTTCACCGAGTTTCTCGGTGCTCCGGCTATCACCTTCAACTATAAATGGCTGCGAGCGGTGGGCACGGGCGATTTCACCGGCGCGCACTACGACATCGTGTATATGGGCAGGGGTACTACCAACCTGTACACCATGTGGACACCGTTGGGCGACGTACCTTTGGAGAAGGGACCGCTGGCGGTGCTGGAAGGTTCACACCGGCTGGACCGGCTGAAAGAGACTTACGGCAAAGTAGACGTAGACCGCGATAAGATAGAAGGTTGGTTTTCCAAAGACCCCGTAGAGCTGGTAGATAAGTTCGGCGGACGGTGGCTAACCACAGAGTTTGAGGCGGGTGACGCTATCATCTTCGGCATGTTCACCATGCACGGCTCGTTGAATAACGTGACGAACACCTACCGCCTCAGCTGCGACACTCGCTACCAGCGAGCGGACGAGCCTGCCGACGAGCGGTGGATCGGCGAGAACCCCAAAGGGCACGAGGCATTGGGCAAGGAGCGACTGCAGTCTATCGAAGAGGCGCGTAAACGCTGGGGGGTGTAGATAATCTGGCGTGGGGTGAAACGAGGCAGGAGAATCTCCCTCGGTCACGAACTTCGTGTTCAGTGAATGCCTTTTTCCCAACCATTGATGAACTTAGAAAAAATAAAGCGATTGAACCTCTCCCCCAACCCCTCTCCTACAAGGAGAGGGGAGCCGACCTTCGGACGTCCCCTTCTCTTGCAGGGAAGGGGCAGGGGTTAGGTTGAATACACCTTGCCTCCGACACCTCTCTCGAAGCTTTGGGAAAGGAGAGAAAGGGATAAGTGCGACTATTTTTTCAACGTTCATCAATCGTGGGGTTCGGTTGCCTGTATTTTGTCATGCTGAACGCAAGCGAAGCATCTCAGGAGAGGGGTAGCGATGTGCACAGAGATTGTTGTTCGTCATACCGACCTTGCCGCTTGCGCCAAAGCGGAAGCACCGTTATGCATCGAGATGCCCCCCGATAGGATGCTCCAAGGCGCGGCAGAGGCAGGGCGTCTGCAGCTGGTGGACAGACGTTCAGGACAAACGCTAGAGGCGCAATGGCTGGACGGCTTCGTGTGGGCAGTTGCACCGCCATCAGGACTGTCGGGCAGGCTGACCCTGCGGGTTTCGTCCGCGCCGGCAGAGGTGCGTTTGCGTGCTCGTCGTGACCGTACAACCCGGCAGATACTGATTGAGGAGAACGGACGTCCGGTACTGCAGTACAACTACTGGACGGTAGACCGCCCCGACCGCCACGCGCAGGTCTCGCCTGAGAACCGTATCTACTCGCGTCCGCGCAGCAACTATATCCACCCACTCACCGGTTTGGCGGGCGAGGTGATGACCGAAGATTGGCCCCTGGACCACCCGCACCATCGAGGCATCTACTGGGCGTGGCCCGAGGTGGACTATCACGGTGAACGAGGGGACCTGCACGCCCTGCAGCGTGTGTTTGCCTATCCCACGGGCAGATACCGTGTAACCGATGGGGTAGTGTTCGCGCAGATCGAGGCGGAAAGCGTATGGCGGTGGGAGGGTGGAGAACCCATCGTGCGGGAGTGGGCGCGCATCCGTGCTTACCGCCGTACAGGGAAGGGGCGATGCGTTGACCTCGCCTTCTTCATTACCGCTCTGAAAGAGCCGGTATTGTTGGCGCGTCGGGGCACGAACCTGTACGGCGGGTTGAACATGCGCCTGTCCGCGATTGGGAACCAGAAGTTTGTTTCTCACACCGAAGGCAAGCAGGCGTGGGCGGGAGCGTTCGGTATCTTCCCCGGCGGGCAGAGCGTCGGTGGCTTACTCATCTTCCCGCATCCGCAAAATCCGCACCATCCGCCAGAATGGGTGCAGTATCCCGAACTCCACTGGATACAACCCACGTTCCCGGCTTCAGGCGTCCGGTACGAACTGCAGCCCGGTAGACCGCTGGTATTGCGCTATCGGTTGTGGATTCGACAGGGTGGTGAGCCGTTGCCAGACCTCTGGCAAGCTCAGTGGCAGGCGTATACCACGATGGAAAGAGGTGCTGAGATATGAAGAAGGTCTCTCGTCGGCAGTTCATACAGGCGGGAGTCGGCGCAGCAATAGCCTTTCCGATGGTGGTTCCGGCATCGGCGTTAGGGCGTGGCGGTCGAGCTGCGCCCAGCGAGCGCATCGCCGTTGGTCTCATCGGCGCGGGAGGGATGGGCAGGGTAAATCTGCACAACTGCGCAAAGTATCCCGACGTAGTGGTCACTGCGGTATGCGATGTATGGAAGCCGCGACTGGACGCCGCACTAGAGCCGTTTAAGACAACTGCGAAGGGCTATCGCGATTATCGGCAGCTGCTGGAACGTCCCGAGGTAGACGCGGTGATCATCGCTACGCCACCGCACTGGCACGCCCTGCAGGCGATTCATGCGGCGCAGAAGGGCAAGCATATCTACCTGCAGAAGCCGATGACGCTCTACCCCGATGAGAGCCTTGCGGTGCGTAACGCAGTGCGCAAGCACGGTGTGATTACCCAGATCGGTACGCAGATTCACGCCAGCGACAACTTCCGCCGGGTGGTAGAATGGGTGCGTTCCGGCAAATTGGGACATATCAGCGTGGTGCGCACCTTCAACGTGATGAATCAGGGGTCGCAGGGCATCGGTCATGCGCCCAAGCAACCGCCGCCCGCCGATCTGGATTGGGAGATGTGGCTGGGCCCCGCTCCTAAGCGCGAGTTCAACCGCTTGCTTGTTGCCGATGCCTATTACCACAGTTCCTTCTGGGATTACTCCGGCGGCTGGACAATGGGCATGGGACCGCATATCATTGACCTGCCGGTGTGGGCGTTAGAGCTGGGCGTGCCCCTCGTCACCCACTGTACGGGCGGACGGTTTGTGCTTCGCGATGACGGCGACGTGCCCGATACACAGGAGGTGCTGTGGCAGTACCCGAACGTGACGATGACGTGGATGATGAACCTGTGCAACAGCTTCGGCTTCGACTTCGGGCGCGGACAACCTGCCCGACGGCTGGGCGTCTATTTGCACGGCGTCAACGGCACGCTTTTCGCAGACTACGACAGGCACGAGGTGGTGCCTGAAGGGGAGTTGCTGGAAGACCCCACACCGCCTCCACAAAGCATCCCGCCCTCACCCGGACACGAGCGAGAGTGGCTGGATTGCATCAAGACGGGCAAGCAACCCAGCTGCAGTGTGGAGTATCATTATCGGATTGACCTGGCTCTTACTCTGGCGAACGTGGCATATAAGGTGGGACGAGCCATACGCTTCAACCCGCGCATCGAACGGATAGAAGGCGACCGCGAGGCACAGCGTCTGGCGCGACCAGCATACCGTGCGCCGTGGCGATTCCCGGAGGAGTATTTGAAATAAAGGGTGATGCTGCGGACAATACCACAGCAGCCCGCCGGTCGGCGGGCTGCTGAAAACGGAGGCTTGCGCAGGCGGGGACTAGCTAGCGCGGCGGCGGCGCACCGAATAACCCAGTAGCCCGGCGATACCTGTGCCAAGAGCCAACAGCCCTCCGGGCTCGGGCACCGGTATCAGGCTTAACGTCAGCAGGTAGTTAAAGGTCTGCGTGTGTGTTCCGTTGAAAGGAATGCCGTCATCGCCGAGGAAAGGCGATCCCACATCGGGGTACCCACTTACCGCTACACGCCATCCCCCATTGGACGGTACGAGCCCCGGAAGTACGTTCGGAGCGAACAGGTCGTAAGCCACGAGGTTCGCGCCGGGGTCAAACATGCCTAACACACTGGAATTGCCCTGTGGACCGGGCACCAGCACCAGCTGCGCAACGAAAAAGTCGCCTGCCAGCAGAGGTACCTCAAAATAGTCCACATCTCCCGGAGACACAGACCCGCTAATAGCCACCGAGCCTGTCGGAAGGAATAACGAACGCGCTATCAGCTGGGCGGTGCCAAAGGTGTTATTCGGCTCGACCTCGGGTATTGGACTGCCTGCCAGCACTGGCAGAGCGGCTGTGATAATTGCCACCGCCGTTGCCGCAACCGCTTTGATTTTAAGCATACTCCTGCCTCCTTTCATAATCATCCCACTATAATATAGTGCAAGATTCGTACCAAAACGGGGGGATGTGCCCTCTTTTTTTGAAAAAGCCGTTCATAATACTGGATTTGTAATAAATAATCATTCGCCTCCAGCCGGTTGCAAAGCCTCAGGCACAGGCTGGTACTGACGTGACACCGCCACAGCCTCCTTAACCAGCCACAGCGCCAACAGCAGAATCACCCCCGCAATGCCCAGCAGCAACCAGTTTCCCTGATTCCAGAAGCTGGATATGCTCCATACCAGGGCGGTCACCGTCACCGCCAGCATGAACACCATCGGCACGGCGGTGTAGACGGTGGCTCGTCCCAACGCGCGCAGATACAGAGACACCACCAGCAACGACAGCCCAGCCAGCAGCTGATTGGAGGTGCCGAACAGCTGCCACAGGATGGAACCCAGTGGTTTTAGCTGACCTGTTACGGGGTCGGGAGAGCGCATCAGTGCGAACCCGCCGATGAAACCAACTGCGATGGCGGTGGCTACCAAGGGACGTTGCAGTACGGACAATCGCCATGCGCTGCCCAGTTCCTGAATGTTGTAGCGGATAAGGCGTGTGCCGCTGTCCAGTGTGGTGAGCGCGAAACCCACCGCGACGGTCGCGACAAACACCTTTGCCAGTTCGTGGGGCACCCCGCTCATCGCCACAATCGCACCGGCGCCGTGTACGAAGTTCGCCAGGGCATGAGTGCCTGCGGATTTCCAGTCGGCGTAGCGGGTGGCCCATTCGCCCGCACTGCCCATGCCGGCCGCCACGCCAATCAGCGCGAGCGTTGCCAGCATGCCTTCGGTTAACATGCCACCGTACGCTACCGGCTGAACGTGGCTCTCACGGGCGATTTGTTTGGAGGTCGTACCGGAGGCAACCAGCGCGTGGAAGCCGGAAACCGCACCACATGCCACCGTGATGAACAGCATCGGGAACAGCGGTTGCAGTCCGCTGGCTGAGGTGTTCACCGCCGGCGCAACGAGGCGCGGATTGCCCACGAGTGCGCCGATGAAAAGCAACGCCATCCCCAGGTAGAGCTGGAACGAGTTCAGATAGTCGCGCGGTTGTAGCAGAAGCCACACAGGCAGTATCGAAGCCGTAAACGCATAAACCATGAGTGCGTACGTCCAGCGTTCAGGAGTCAGGCTGAGACTTCCCACAGCGGTTATCGGCGTCCTGACACCCTGCCAGACGAAGAACAGGCTCACCGACACAGCAACGACAGTCAGAAAAGCCAACGGCAGGCGCAGGCGATAGTGTAATACGCCGACAGTCACCGCGACCACGATGAGCATCACGCTGGGCAACACCGCTTGCGGAACATGCCCGCCTTCGGCGGCTCCCGCTCCGGGGGCGAACAGGGCAGAGATGTTGACCACGAACACCCCCATCGCCAGCGAGAGCGCGAAGATAGCGAACAGCAAGAACAGTGTGCGGGCACGATGCCCCATCACGTCGGCGGTGACATCGGCGATAGAGCGAGCGCGGTTCCGCACCGAGGCGACCAGGCAACCGGTGTCATGCACTGCGCCGATGAAGATGCTCCCCACCACTATCCAGAGGAGTGCAGGTAGCCATCCCCACACGACGGCGATTGCCGGTCCCAATAGCGGTCCCAGTCCGGCGATAGAAGCGAAGTGATGCCCGAAGAGCACCGGTGCCGCCGTGGGCATATAGTCCACATCGTCGCGCTGCGTATGGGCGGGCGTTGGCTGGCTATCGTCTACCTGAAACACCTGTTTGACCAGAAACGTACCGTACCATCGATAGGCGATCCACAGGATAACCGCAACCGCGAGTACAATCCCGACCGCAGACAACGAGCTCCCTCCCTTTCGAATGCTGCTGTGACAAAGAATCTACCAGATGGAGAAACCCTCTGTCAACCGGTTGGAGTAGACGCGTGTGTTGCCAAAGGGTAGAATGTAGCCAGCCTTGAGTGCGCTACGAAGGTAGTTCCGCAACGTTAACGATACTGGCAGCAAAATGGGAGGAGATTCTTCACCAACAGGACGAGCTTGCAGGCAAGCGCATCCGCCTAATCGTGGTACCGGAGGCTGAGAAGACGCCCGAAGAGCAATTGCCCAAGAAAAGCCTGCTCGACCGTGTTGGCGAATTGGTCGGCGATGTTCGATATTATCATGCCCCTTCGAGATTGATCGATGTCGCTTCCCTATTCCGCCCTAACCACCTCCTCCCAATCGTACACCCCCGCGATGCGCTGGCCGGGTTCCACAATAAGAAACTCTTCATCCCACTCGCCAAAGACGAGCTTGCGCAGCAGGCGTCCGCTACCTTGCAGCACCACGAGCTCCTTGCCCTCTTGCTGAGCAAGGGCGCGGCATCGCTCCAGATAGTTCAAATGGCGCGCTTCCGGCAGGTCGATAAACACCACACGCATGCCCTCCGCTGCCTTCATGCTTCCGTACAACGTCTCGAAGATGTACCTGCCGTTTTCCTCACCGTATCGCGCGATGTACTCCTCTAACGTGGCATACACTCCAGTATTGCTGCTGAGGCCGGGTTCGCGCGTGTATGCCCCATCTCGCTCCATATAGCCCGCCGCGCTGAAGGGAGTGCTGGGGGCGTCCGCAAAGTGTTGCCGAAACTTCTCTCGTGAACCGAGAAACAGCGTGCAACAGTCATGAGCGCGAGGGATAACCAGTCTTGTCTTGCGGGCGGTCAGGTTGAGCGTGGAGTTTCCACACAAGCCGTAGCCTAGCAAAATCGCCTCGTATCGGCGCGGTGAGGCCTCCGCCTCATCGATGCGCGACTGGATAAGCGCACGCAAGCGGTCGCTATCGTCATGCGCCCCTTTCGGGGTAAACTCTATGTCAACGGTGTGCGGAGTATCGGCAACGTAACGGCACACCTCGCGAGTGAGCACCTCGCAAGCGATGAGTTTAAGCAGCATACCGTCCTCCCAAAGTACCTTTGGGCAGATTCTATCGTATTCTCATCGCTCTGTCAAAGCATGGAGGCAGAACATCAATGAAGGAATTGCAATTGTTACCGTCGAAACACTCTAAAGGGATACCCTGGGTAACGGCAGGTTATCTGCAGTCAGCGATAGACGCACTCTGCAGGAGACAAGGAGGTGGCTAACTGCACATGTCCACCCGCATTCGCAAACCGGAACCGGTCACGCCGGTGGTGCTCAGCAGGCGAGTGTACGATATTGTGGGCATCGTGCTGTTTACGCTCGGAGCGGTGGTGCTGGTGAGTTTGACCACTGCCGAGAACGGCTACTTGGGGCAGTGGATGAACGAATTACTGCGCCGGATAGCGGGTCTGGGGGCGTACGCGGTGCCGCTTTTGTTGATGCTACTGGGCACGTTGTTTCTCATCGGATACGAACGGTTCTCCTTCACCAATACCTCGTGGGGCGCGGTGCTGATGTTTCTGGCGTTCACCGGCTGGGCTCACGTGACGCGCGTACCCTTCGACCACAATTTTGCCCCAGAGAGCCTTCGTGTCGGAGGCGGTTATATCGGCGGCGCCATGGTGTATGTCGTGCACTCCTTGCTCAATTTAGCGGCAGTGTATATCGTGCTCACAGCTCTCACCATCATCGCTCTGCTTCTCATTGTAGACCTGCCGTTCGTCGACATCGCCAAGCGTACCATCTCAGGTTGGATTAAGGGCTTCCAGCTGGCGCAGCAAGGAGCGCGCACGGTGAAGGAAAAAGGAGCGGCGATTCGCAGCGCACGCGCGGCACGCAAAGCGGGTAAGGAGGACGTGAAGCGTACTCTGGCAAGCAGTGAGAATCGCGCCGTCGCGCAGGCTTCTGCACCGGCTAAAGAAACCCCCAGACGCAGTTCGAACCTGATAGAATCGGTTCAGCAGCGGCTGAGCCGCGAGCCTGCCGCGCAGGATGAGGAACAGACCGTCGTTGCCCCGGTGAATGGCGAGATTATCGAGGAGTATGAATACCCACCGCTGTCGCTGTTGAAGGAACCCGCCCCTCCGCCCAAGCGCATTCAGGCGGAGCTCTCCGAAAAAATTCGCATCCTTGAGCAGACGCTGGACGAGTTCGGCATCGGCGCGAACGTGGTGGAGATTGCGCACGGTCCTACTGTCACCCGCTACGAGGTGCAGCTTGCGCCCGGCATTAAGGTGAGCAAAATCGTGAGCCTGGCGGACAATCTTGCGATGGCACTGGCGGCGATAGATGTGCGCGTGGAGGCGCCGATTCCGGGCAAGTCCGCCATCGGGGTGGAGGTACCCAACGATAACCCGCGCATCGTTACCCTGCGTGAAGTGATTGATACGGACGAGTTCCGCAACGCGCCGTCTCTGCTGACCTTCGCTCTGGGCAAGGACGTGGGCAACGAAAACCGCTACGCCGACCTCGCCAAGATGCCGCACCTGCTTATCGGTGGAGCCACCAACTCCGGCAAGAGCATGTGCTTGAACGCGCTAATCGTCAGCATCCTGTACCGCGCCACTCCGCGCGAGGTGAAGTTCATCATGATCGACCCCAAGCGGGTGGAGTTGTCGCTCTTTGACGGCATCCCGCACTTGATGTGCCCGGTGGTGAAGGATGTGAAGCAAGCGTCGGGTATCCTGCGGGCGGCGATTAAGGAGATGGAGCGACGCTACGACCTCTTCTCCCGCACGGGCGTGCGCAATATCGACGGCTACAACTCGCGCGTTGGGGATGAGGAGAAACTGCCCTACGTGGTTATTGTGGTGGATGAGCTGGCAGACCTGATGATGCAGGCGGCGGCGGAGGTGGAAACCTCTATCTGCCGTCTGGCGCAGCTGGCACGCGCGACGGGTATTCATCTGGTGATTGCGACGCAACGTCCGTCTGTAGATGTTATCACGGGCACGATTAAGGCGAATATCTCCTCGCGCATTGCCTTCGCGGTCTCCTCGCAGGTAGATAGCCGCACCATTCTGGACATGGCGGGTGCGGAACGCCTCATCGGGCGTGGCGATATGCTGTTCCTGCCCATCGATGCCTCCAAGCCGACCCGTATTCAGGGCTGTTACATCAGTGAGCAGGAGGTAGAGGCTCTGGTCAAGTTCCTGAAGCAGCAGGGCGTGCCGGAATATACATTGACCCCCATCGATAGCGGCTTCAGCACGCGCGACGATATCGAGGAAGAGGATGACGACGAGCTGTTCGAGCCGGCGGTGCGGCTGGTGGTGATGAACGGGCATGCGTCTACCAGCTTGCTACAGCGGCGGTTCAAAATCGGTTATACCCGCGCCGCCCGCCTTATCGACATGATGGAACAGCGCGGTATTGTGGGACCGCTGGACGGCGCCAAGCCCCGCGAGATACTGATCACCCGCGACGAGATGGAAGCCATGTTCCAGAGGGGTTAACGTCCCATAATTTGCACGACCACGCGCCGCTGGCGAGGGCGTGTGTCGAAGTCTATCAGCACCACCTGTTGCCACGTGCCTAGCGTGGCTTGCCCCTGTACTATCGGAATGGTCAGCGAGGGGCCCAGCAGCGAGGCGCGCACGTGAGCGTGACCGTTGTCATCGCCCCAGCGAGCCTCGTGCGCGTAGGAGGCGTGCGCAGGCGCAATGCCCTCAAAAGCCCTTTGCAGGTCGCTCACCAGCCCCGGCTCGAACTCCATCGTGGTCAACGCGGCGGTAGAGCCTATCACGAAGAGCGCTGCAATGCCCTCCTGCACGCCGCTTTCGCGTACCGCCTGCTGCAGGTCTGCAGTGAGGTCTATTGTGTGTCCGTTGCCCCGAGTCTCTTTGCTCAGAGTGGTGTTGAAGGCTTTCAGAGTATCCACAATCTCCTCCTCCAGCATATGATACCCGCTATAAGCTACCACGCTCTGGAGGAGATGTCAACACACAGAGAATGAGCAGGAGAACCACTCTTCCCGTAGAATCATCGCTCCATGAGCACGTTCATCAGGTGGATTTTTGTGGTGTTGACCTCTATGGGAGGGGTGCCTCCTACCGAAGCCCGTGCTACGCTGGAACTACGCCCCTCGCTGCCGGT
>CALJAP010000157.1 GCA_938027655.1 uncultured bacterium
TCCAGCAGGCACGCAGCGGCGTCAATCAGCCCGGAACCGCAGATGCCTTTGGGCAACCCTCCGCCGATGGTGGTGATGTGTAGCCAGTGGTTCTCGCCGTTGCTCTCCACGCTGACCTGGGCGACCGCACCCACCTCGGCGCGAATGCCCTGATAGATACGACCTCCCTCGAAAGCCGGTCCCGCCGCAGCGGAGGTGCAGTAGTATTTGCCCTGATGCCTTAAAACCACTTCGCCGTTCGTACCGATGTCCAGCGCAAGCACCGTTTCGTCGTCGGGGTCGTGCAGGTGGGTCAACGCCACTGCCACCGTATCCGCCCCGACATAGCCCGCCACGCAGGGCAGGGTGGTGAGCATCGCAGAAGGGTTCACACGCAAGCCGATTTGCCGTGCCTCCACGCTCAGCAGGTCAGCAAACACCGGCACATACGGTGCGACGGCGATAGAGTTGGTGTTCACCCCCAGCAGAAAGTGCAGCATCGTGGTGTTGCCCACCGCTACCACCTCAAAGATGTGCTGGGGGTCTACTCCTGCGGACTGGCACGCCTCGGCGATAATCTCGTTTAGCCCGCGCACCACCGCATGTTGCAGCAGCTTCAAACCCGCTTGGTCATGGTACACAAAGGTGAGGCGAGACACTACGTCGTCGCCGTACTGTACCTGCGGATTCAAGCGCGCGGCGTACGCCAGCTGCTTGCCGGTTTGCAGGTCAATCAGGTATCCCACCAGTGTGGTGGTGCCGATGTCGAAGGCGATGCCCAGCAGGGGAGTGGTATCACCGGACTGCACCGCCAGCAGGCGCGTTTCGGCGGGATGGTCGGGGTCGTGGAACAGCACGACGAACGGGCGAAAATCCGTCTCGCGCACCACCTGCGACAGTTGCCGGGTGACGCTCAGCGGAACCTGCTCCACCTCCAGCTGGATACCGTGCTGTTCACGCAGCGCGTCCAGCAAGCGGCGCAGGTCGGAGCGTTCATCCGACGTGCTGGGCGCGGGCAGTTGCAGAGGCAGTCGGCGCACCGCAGGCTCCAGCGGCACAGCACGCTCCACCGCAGTAGTCAGCACCTGGGCGATAGCTGGGCGACTCTCGGCAGGAACCACCATCTCCGCGTCGCCGGTCACCCGATGACGACAGGCTAATCGCCAGCCCTCTGCGAGCTCCGACGCGGACACATGGCGCAGCTCCTCTTCGGTGGGCTCGGGAACCGCCCCACCGGTGAACCGCACCTTACATTTTCCACAGACCCCAAAGCCACCACACGGCGTTTCTACCGCCACTCCCGCCTGCCACAGCGCGCGCACCAACGGCGTACCCTCCGGCAGGTCTAAGGCTATCTGGTCGGGCAGGATGAATACTCGAGCCATCGGCGACAGTACCTTTCTGCGCTCCTTTTTGTGGTAAAGTTACGGAGTGTAGCGGTGGAATCCTCTTGCGAACCGGTTTCGGGCTGCCGGGCTTTTTCGGATAGGCTCTAATACTGTTTTCACTACCGCTTGTTGCGGATAGGGAAGTAGGTATCTCCCAAGCGATCTCTATCAGTTCAAGAATGGTTTCTTCGTACTTTGGTCAGGCACTTCTCTTCCTCTTCGTTCTTGCGCTCATTAATCTTGCGGGAGCATTACCATGTGGACTTGGGCTTTTGGTTACCATACCGTGGACAGTGTTATCGATTACAAGCATCTATTCGCATTTTGCCCAAGGGCATATAGAGGCTAATCTCAGGTAGCGCAGGTGCGCAGAGGAAAGCAGGCTGTCTGGCGTGTAGTATATCTGCATGAACCAGCCGCTGAAGGAAAACGAAGCGGTTCTCTCCGTGCTCATCGTCAACTGGAACACGCGCGAGCTGCTGCGGGCGTGTCTTCAGTCGTTACGCCGCTACCCCCTCTCCGAGCCGATGGAGGTGTGGGTGCTGGATAACGCCTCGCAGGATGGCAGCGCGGAGATGGTGCGCTCCGAATTCCCCGAAGTGCAGCTAATAGCCTCCGAGCGCAATCTGGGCTACGCAGCAGGCAATAACCTGTTGTTGCAAAAGGCGCAGGGCGATTACCTGCTACTGCTCAACCCTGATACGGAGGTCACCCAGGGCGCGCTGGATACCGCTGTGCAGTATATGCGCGAGCATCCCGAAGTGGCGGCATTGGGGGCGAAACTGATACATCCCGACGGGCGCGTGCAGCGGTCGGTGCGGGGCTTCCCGGAACCCGAAGCGGTGATGTGGGAGTATTTGGGATTGGCGAGGTTGTTCCCCCGCTCGCGCCGGTTCGGTGCGTATCGCATGACATGGTTCGCCTATGACCAGATTGCGGAGGTAGACCAGCCGATGGGAACCTTCCTGATGCTCTCCCAACAGGCGGTGAGGGTGGTAGGGCTCATGGATGAGCGGTTCCCCATCTTCTTCAACGAGGTGGACTGGTGCTATCGGGCGAAAAGGGAAGGGTTGAAGATTGTCTTTCATCCCGACGTGGTTATCATCCATCACGGCGGGGCAAGCACGCGGCAGGTACGCCCGCAGATGATATGGGAATCGCACCGCTCGCTGCAGAAGTTCTATCAGAAGCACTATCGGCAGCACTTGCCGAAGCCGATATACTGGCTGATTACGGGAAGCATTACCCTCAATGCGTGGCTGAGGACGCTGGGTAGGGGACGCGAGGGCTGGCAGAGTGAACGAAAAGCCTGATGTGAGCGTGATTGTGGTCAACTGGAACACGCGCGATGAGCTGCGCGAGTGCCTGCGCTCGCTGCACCCTTCGCATCATCCGGGCGTACAGATGGAGATTATCGTGGTGGATAACGCCTCCTGGGACGACAGCGTGGCAATGGTCAAGCGCGAGTTCCCGGAGGTCAAGCTGATCGAGAACCGCCTGAACGAGGGCTTTGGTAAAGCACACAACCGTGCCGCATACATCGCACAGGGCAGGTATCTGATGCTGCTCAACTCGGATGCTCAGGCGCACCCCGGCTCGCTCAAAGCGCTGGTAGATTACGCAGACGCGCATCCCGATGTGGGCATTATCGCCCCGAAGGTGCTGAACCCTGACGGTTCGTTGCAGTACTCCTGCCGACGCTTCCCTGTCTATGAAGCGGGACTGTTTCGCAACACCTTTCTGGGCAGGCTGTTTCCGCAAAACCGCTTCGTGCGCGACTACTTGATGACCGATTTTGACCACGCGCACACGACAGAGGTAGACTGGGTATCCGGCTGTGCGATGATGGTGCGGCGCGAAGCGTGGCAGCAACTGGGCGGCTTCGACGAGCGGTTCTTCATGTATTGCGAGGATGTGGACCTGTGCTGGCGGGCGCACGAAATGGGCTGGAAGGTGGTATATCACCCCGAAGCGGTGGTCACGCACGCCATCGGGCGCAGCAGTGACAAGGCGGTGAATGCGATGATTCGGCAGTTCCACCGTAGCCACCGCCTGTTTTTCCAGAAGCATTATGCCCGTCGTCTACCCGTCTGGAGCAGGCTGCTTATCCCGCTAGGGCTATGGCTACGGGCAAACCTGCTGGTAGCGCGTAACTACCTGATCGCGCTTCGGCTGAAAGTGCGGGGGAGATAGCCCCTGCCAATAGAGTGTCAAGCACGAATCTTTCACTTCGCCGACCTGGATGGCGAACCTCCGGGTGAGCCGAAATCTTTGGGCAGGAGCCTCGCCATCCAAAAGAACGATTATCTTGATATTGGCAGGAAGGCTTCGCCTACCTGTCATTCTGGGCGGAGCGAAGAATCTCATTGTATCGCCACAAAGAGATGCTTCGCTTGCGCTCAGCGTGACATGAACGCACATATCTAAAGATTGAGGTTTGACTTTCTACTGCGACGAGTGACACAGATAACAACAGGTCTGGACAATCATCGGGTGCGATTACCTCGGCGTTTCTGCAGAAGTCGTTGACTGCCTTCCTGAGCCAGTATGAAGTCTTTATCCTTGCACCGTTCCAGCACATCATAGTTCTCTCGAAGAAACTCTATTTTGCGAAGAGCAATGCTATCTTGCTCCAGTGCTTCAACCAGACAGGTAGGTACAAAGTATAGGGAGTAGGTTCCGTCTTCGTTCTCATGCACTCCGATAATCACGTCGGCAGTGCGCGTGTTTTGCCTGTACCGCTTCACTCTGGAACGATAGAACCTATCCACCCCGCCCCTTTCTCCCCCGGTAAAGCCGATAGACTTCCTTGCAGTCTTCACTTGGGCGCGAATGATATCTTCCGAGTCATCCTCCAGCTTGCGGGCAATAACAATGTCGTATGTGGAAAGCGGGAGGTCCACCAGAGAGACGTTCTGATAGCGTTTCATCAACAAACCGACGGCGATATGTTCATTAGCAAACCCAGTTACAGCAGCCTCCCTCCCTGATTGTTCACTTCGGGGTGCCATATCAACCTCCCTATGCAGAGCGGCGAAGGATAACGAGGTGTTCTGTCGGCATCCGTTTATCTTCTATTCCCGTCGCAGGGTTTACTTTCGAACGAAACATCACTCGCGCTGCTATTTTATCAATCAAGGTGACCTCGTGCTCCCAGCCCTTCGCAACGAAATGCTCGGCAAAAATGCGGTCTATCGGTATGCTCCTTCCGCGCACGGTAGCCGGCCCCACGAAAAGACATAATCTTTCCGTGATGCATTCGGCGAGGTGGTCCAGCGTGCCCAGTACAGCGTAGAAATAACGCTGGTACATCTGGCGGAGATGTGCTTCCTCAATCGTCTGGCGGTAACGTTCATATGTTTCCGAGCGCACGGCGATTGGCTCAACTTGTTTATACGGTAGTTCCTGCTTCGCCAGACTACGAATGTGTTCCTCAGAGTATCCCAGCCAGAAGAGGTCCATTTTCGAACAGCGGATGTATTCCTGAGCCTGTAAGTATGGAGGCGAGGTAATCAAGATATCCCACCGACACCAGCTGGGATCGCAATGGGTAGCCAGCTGCAGGGAGTCCACTCCGCTCACTACGTTCGCTTTTACTTCATAGGGTTCGCCGACCAGCTTCTGATACTCATGCATCTTCTGTAGAACAGTTACTAGTTCGTCGTGGAGCATCTGGGCAAAGCGTTGTTCCCATTCCCCTTCAAGTAGACTTTTGACACGTTGGATAGCTTTAGGCGAGCGAGATAGTTTCTGACGTTGGGGATCGTTGAACGAAAACGCACGGGTGATTTTCAGCAGGGGTACTGTCAACAGGTTGCGTACATAGGTGTCATGATGATAGTGATGATACCCCCACACACGAGCCAGCAAAGGTATGACTTGCGCCGGGTACCAATACTCCATGTTCGACCATCGAGGTAACCAGTTGCGCTCGCTACGCATCGCCTCGCGCACAATTGCCGAGATGTCTACTATTTGCACAGGCATAACGGCAATAGCATGAAGAACCTCCAGCAGTGGGTTTAAATCCCACAGGTCGTAGTCCAGCCCATACAAACGAGCCACCAACCCGGTTGTGCCGCTACCTGCAAACGGGTCTATAACTCTTTTGCCGGGCGCACCGTATGCTTCAATAGTGTAGGCGACCACTTGTGGAATGAATTTGGCAGGGTAGCGATACAATCCAAAGGTTCCATACGTGGTTGAGGGAATGCGTGGAACCATTTTGCGAAAGAATACCTCTACCTCTCGCTGTGTCCCACCAGAATCCGGCTGCAGATCGGCTTTTCGGATCGGCTGATAGGGCACACTCATCGGTAGTTCTGCTTGAGTAAGCGCACCCACGTCGAACTTGGGTTCCGCAACGCTACCGGATAGTATGGGATGCTCGGCGCTTTCAGGATTCATGACATTACCTGCACCTCAAGAATATTATGACACAATGTTTATGTTCGCTTTCCTCAGGGTGAATCCTGCGGACGCATTGCAGCAGCACGTTCACGCTCTGCAAAACGGGCACATCCCCTGAATCGGCGACACCTCCTGCCGCACCGTCACGCCCATCCTCTGCATGTCCCAGAGAGCCTCCTGCGGGTCGTACAGCTGCCCCGCAAGCCATAGCCCCGTTTTTCGCCCGCGCCCACGCAGGTACTGCAACACACCCGCAACGGTGGCGATGGCGGTGAAAAGGTACGGGTCAGGATGATACAGTTGCAGGGAGAGCTGGTGCTTCTGCTCACCTTGCCAACCACACGCCTGCACCTTCACCACCGCCCCATACGGCGGATTGGCACATAGGCGCGTGCCCCAGTAGACCAGCTGTGCCATCGGCTTCACCCACAGACGGGGAGCCACTCTGCCCGACAACCACAACAGAGGCATCACCACCCAGTCCACGAACCAGTTGAAACCGGCAACGTAGAAGCCGGTCTCCCGAAGGGTGGGAAACATCTCGGGCAGAGCCTGCATCTCCTCCAGCATCATCGGCGTGCACAGGCGCGTTCCGAACCCGAAATCGAAATCCGTCTGCTGCCCCTCGCCCGCCCCCAATCCAGAGAAGAACCGCCACTGTCCATCACGATACGCACCACAGCGGAAGCGCATCAGCTCACGGGTGAACTCATACAGCGAAGGGGTTCGGGGAAATCCGCCCCGCGGATTGAACGCCGCGAACACGTTGGCTACTTCCAGCACATCGAAGTAGGTCGCCGCATGGCGTACCAGTAGAGCAGGCAAGCCGGGATGCAAGCCTGCGTCGGTGATGAAACAACGTCCTGCACCTTCGATACGTTGCGCTAGACCTTTCAACACCGCCAGCTTGGGAGTGTAGTACTGGATGTCCAGCCAGTCACAACCTGTTTCCAACGCGGCGGTAGCGGTCTCTTCGGTGAACCGCCCCGTCGGCGAAGCCACAATCAGCAACCGGGCGCCGTCAAAAGCGTGCATCACGCTTTCTGGGGCGGCGGCATGGGCGTAGGTCGCGCACACACGTTCCGTGCCTGCCTGCTCGTTGCACTCCCTCGCGAACTGCCGCGCGCGCAGGATTTGTCTTCCTGCAATCACGAGGTGGGCATCGGCATACTCCAGCAGCAGACGCACGATATGTTTGCCCGTCCCGCCGTATCCCCCCAAGATGCCTATCGTTGGCGTACCCACTGCACGCTACCTACCACACTCGCCAGAGATTGTGCCTGCGCGGTCAGCGATATCCAGTCGCCTTGACCGAACTGGCCTTTGCCGATTAGCAGAGCCACCCAACCGCCATCCAGGTCCACCATCTCGTTGGGCTTCAGTTCCTTCTTCACGTCCTGCCACAGGTCAGGGTGTTGACCGCCCGAAGGGTCTTTCCAGAAAATGCATCTCCACTTCTCGGCATCGAGGGGCATCGCGCCGTAGAATAGTCCTGCTTGCGGATGGCTCCACGCGCCCGCGTTCAGGTAGTAGTTAGGCACGCCTGCCGGCTCGTCCGCCCTGCCGTCGTCCACCAGCTGGCTCTGTGCGTAGTGATATACCGCCTCTACGCGAAGCGCACCACTGCTCAGGTTCTGCAATCGGCGCATTCGTACCAGCAACATGGGCTTGGGCAGGTCTTCGCGTATCTCCATTTCCCAATCGACGCGGTAACTCTGTGGGCGCGCCTGCTGCGCAGCGTATGCTCCTGTCTGCTGGTTCACCTCGGTGATAGCGGAACCGTCCTGATGCATCAGCCATCCGCGCAGGTAGCAACCAAACGGAGTAGTCACCAGTTGAACCCCCTCGTGGCGGTTTGGTGGAACCCACTGCATCTGCGCCAGTGCCTGCTGCACCAGTACGGTGTAGCTGCCTATCCGTTGTCCCTGCCACAGGATGGTACGTATCGGCGCACGCTCATAGCCGAACTGCAGGTCATACCCCCCTTTTGCGAAACGGAAGTTTCCAGCAAGCGGAGTATCTGGCGCGCGACGACGCGATGAAGAGGGCAAGAAGAGCACTAATCCGCTCCACATCTTGCCCGGCATTAACCCGTTCACGTTCACCCACAACCTCTGCCGAGACAGCGGCTCGATATGGAACGGCACTGGCTTGCCGTCCTCGCCGATGCACCGCCACTCGCCGGAGAGATTCTGCGCCATCGGGTGTTCGGGCAGGTCTACCCCTGCCCATCCGCTGAAGGGCTGTTTGCCCCTATTGAGCAAATTCACCTGCCACGCCAACGCAGCGCCTGCGGGAAGGCTCCACCGCTTGCGAACGAAGGAGGGTACCGCCAGAGCGGATGGCTGCGGGCTTTTCTGCCAGTATCGGGCGGATTCGGCGTGCATGGCATACACTTTCGCCTGCAGGCTGGTGACGGTTTGCACCAGCTCCCGATACGGCTCCCCACGCTCGTTCACCAGCCCATAGTTGCTGTCTTCGGGGAAGGTGCTGCTGATGCCTAGCGCAGGCTCGTCCACCCACATGAAGAAATTGGAGCCAACCATAAACGGCAGGCGGAGGAGCGCGGACTGGAAGATGCGGAAGCACTCTGCCCGTTGCTGCTGGGTGTCCACGCGCATTCCCGCGCCATGTTTACAGGGCAGTCCACTGTCCAGCGCAGGAAAGCTCCACTCGGTAATCATCAGCGGACGACGCGACTGCCGATGATACTCACGCAGACGCTCCTCCCAATCCAGCACGCGCCCGACTCGCAAATCGATGCGCGGATAGGTATTGATGCTGACCACATCACAGTATTTGCCTGCGATGTCCAGAATGGGTGGAGCCTCGCCTGCGAAGCGGCAGCCCAGAATCAGGTGGTTCGGGTCGTATTTGCGAATGGCTTCGGCGCAGGTGCGGAAGTACCGCTCGGCGGCAAGGCGGGTAAAAGCGATGCCGTCCTCTTCCGCTGCTCTTGTGCGGATGGAAGGCGGTTGTTCACCCTGTGCAATCTGCTCGAAGTCTTTTATCTGTGCATCCCATGCCCGGTTGAATCTCTGCACGTCGCCGCCGTAGCGCTCCCGAAGCAGTTGAGCCAGCGCGATACGTGCTTCGTGCCCGGGCGGACGTTTGAGTGCTTCGCTCGCCAGCCCCCATTGCCTGTATTCCTTGCCAAACCACTCCAGCTCGTTGTCCAGAAAGTATCCGACCAGCCAGGGGTCATCGCGCAGCGGAGCGCACCGCTGGTAAGCTATC
Organism: uncultured bacterium; assembly: GCA_938027655.1. Lineage (GTDB taxonomy): Bacteria > Armatimonadota > HRBIN16 > HRBIN16 > HRBIN16 > HRBIN16. The sequence goes on from CALJAP010000157.1 coordinate 9,015, forward strand.
CACTCACACCACTGTTGCCATCGTGGGGAGAACACGTTGGGGAAGCCCGTCCAGTGCACCTGGCTCACCAAAGGGTCTATTGCAGCGTAACCCTGCCCCATGCCCAGGATGTTCTCGATGTAGGGAAGCCCCTGATAGCGCAGGTATTGTGAGTGGTTCGCCGCGAGGATGTTGAAGTTCCAGCTTTTCAGCCGCTGCACCGTCTCCCTTGCCCATGCTTCCTCCGTGCCATGCTGTTTCTTCATATTTTCATGGTAGGGAGCGTAGCCGAGCTTCTCGCACCAGTGCACGAAGTAGCTGGTGTGGTCAGTGCCCAGCGCAAAGAACAGCCTGCCTTCGGGGTCGATAAACCACCAGACGCCGTCCACCTGCTGCACGCAGAACAAGCCCCTCGCTTCGGCGACCTTCTTACCTGCACGGTGCACGCGGTAAGGCGGTACTCGCTTCGGTTCGGGTCTGGGGGGTTCTGCAGGTGCAAGGTTTCGCGTCTCTACTTGCGAAAAGGTGGCGTCGAAGGAGTTACAGGTTAAGCCGAGGTAGCCTGCACGTATCGCCTTCGGGTTGTCCAGTAGCCATTCGGTGTACCAGCAAAGAGTTTCGCCCTCGTATACTTCTCCCCGAATAGATTGGGCGTTCCACACCAGGCGCAGGCGGTAAGGCTTACCGTATTGCCAGTTCCAGCTCGGCAGGCTGAAACTTTCCTTCGCGGTCAAGCGGGTGTCCGGCTCGTTGCCAGCAAGCCACACGCCGGCGTACATCTCATGCAGTTCCACACTGTGGCGGTATTGCAGGTTTTCGGGCGCCTCCACCAGATTCAGCCGCCAGTGATGGCGGTCGTCCTGCCACAGGGTGATGCCAACGGTTTTCCAGTGCGTGGGATTGGTCACCGCTCGATGCACCACCACGCTTGCGCTCACCTCGCCTTCCCGCGAGAAACTCTCTTTGAGCAGCAGAGCGCCCTGTGGCATCTCGGCGCGCACCACACCGTCAGGTTGTATCGTCCAGCCGAAGGGTATCGGTTGTTGCCAGGTAGACTGTGCCATCAACAGGTTCCTCCCACTCGCTCACTGCTTCTCTCATTTTTCCTCTTGCAGTACGGTTCCTTCGTTGAGGATGTTCAGATAATCGGCATAAACGAACACGCGCTTGCGCTGTCTGCCCGTCAGCTCGCGAACGATGCCTAGCTGCTCCAGTACCTGCACCCCCTTCGCTGCTGTAGGAAAGGATAGCCCGCTTCGCTGGCAGACTTCAGGCAGGCTCAGTAGAGGACGCTGTTTGAACACCTCAAAGATGCGCAGCACACTGGATGCACTTCTGCCTCCATGTGACTGCACCCGCAAGGCGTCTTTGCTAAAAAGGGCGACCAGACGCTGGGCTGTTTGCACGGCGTTGTTTGCGGTTGTTTCTACGCCTTCCAGGAAGAAATCCAGCCATGCTTCCCAGTCGCCTTCCAGACATACTTTATCCAGCAGGTGATAATACTCCTGCCTGTGCTGCTTGAGGTAAAGGCTCAGGTACAGCAGAGGCTTGGTTAGAACGCCTTCATAGTGGAGGATGAAAGAGATAAGCAGACGACCGATGCGCCCGTTGCCGTCCAGAAAGGGGTGAATCGTTTCAAACTGCACATGAGCTAATGCTGCCTTGATGAGAGCAGGATAGGACAGGGTGCTGTCGTGCAAGAACCGTTCCAGTTCTGCCATATACTGCTGCACGTACTGTGGAGGCGGAGGCACGAAATGGACGTTGCCGGGGCGCGTCCCACCAATCCAGTGCTGACGTTCACCGTCCAGCTGTAGTGGAGGATTGGGAGGCGAAGGGTGAGGGATGAAAGCCCTGATCTCCTCGCCACCGATACGGCTGACTTCATAGCGACCGGTAAGCCCTCGTTTCATGGGAAGGCATGACCTTATGAAAAGTTTTTAAATCATGATTCCCGCTTATTAAAGGAACCCCC
>CALJAP010000158.1 GCA_938027655.1 uncultured bacterium
TTAAATGCTCCCATCGGCATCGCCACTGCCAGTTGCCCTCCTCGCGTCCGGGCAGATTCATTCGCGCCTCGCTCCCCAAGCCCAGCCAATCCTGCAGTGGAATAATCGCTATCCGAGCCACCGATGCATAAGCCAGCCGAATCATCTCCCAATGGATACTGATGTGCTCGTGCCCAATGTAATCGGTGACGCGCCGTTTCTCTTCCTCACCCAAACCGGCAAACCAGCCCACCAGCGTATCGTTGTCGTGTGTGCCGGTGTATACCACTGTATCCGGCTGATAGTTGTAGGGTAGATAGGGGTTGGCGGGGTCGCCATCAAAGGCAAACTGCAGCACCCGCATGCCGGGAAACCCCAGCCCCTTCCGCAGACGCACCACATCGGGGGTAATAATGCCTAAATCTTCCGCCACAATGGGCAAGTCGCCCAGTTCCCGCTTCAGTGTGCGAAAGAGACCTCTGCCGGGTACCCGCACCCATGTGCCCTTGATTGCCGTCGGCTCTGAAGCGGGCACACGCCAGTACGCCGCAAATCCGCGAAAGTGGTCTACCCGAACGAGGTCCACCAGCTGCAACACCCGGCGAAACCTCTCGACCCACCAGCGGTAGCCGCTGCGCTTTAACCTCCCCCACCGATAAACGGGGTTTCCCCACCGCTGTCCCGTGGGACTGAAGTAGTCGGGAGGAACGCCTGCAACGAACGTCGGATGTCCCTGAGCGTCCAGATAAAACATTTCGGGGTGTGCCCACACATCTGCGCTGTCATGCGCTACAAAAATGGGCATGTCCCCCATGATGCGGATGCCCCGCTCGTTCACATACCGCTTGAGGTCCAACCATTGTGCCACGAAACGATGCTGGAGAAACACATGAAACTGCACGTCATCCGCCAACTGTTGCCGGGCATATTGCAAAGCGTCTGGCTTGCGCATTGCGAGCTCTTTATCCCATTCCGTCCACCCTCTGCCCCCATATGCCTCCTTCAAAGCCATAAACAGGGCAAAATCCTCCAGCCACCCTCCTTGTTCGGCACGGAAAGCCTGTAGACGATGCTGTTCGCCGCTATCGGCAAGCGATTTCCAGCGTTCGTAAGCGCGGCGCAAAAACGCCATCTTGCAGGGGATGACCGCGCCGTAGTCCACACGCTCCTGCGGCAGAGCCGGATATTCAGCAAGGTCGCTGTCGGTCAACAGCCCTTCGCGGTGCAGGCGTTGCAGGCTAATCAATAAGGGGTTACCTGCAAAGGCAGAGAAGGCGGCGTATGGCGAGTCGGCGAAACCCGTTGGACCGAGGGGCAGTACTTGCCAGATACTTTGGCGCGCTCGTACCAGCCAGCCCACAAAGCGGTACGCCTCGTCCCCCAGCTCGCCGATGCCGTACACACCGGGCAAGGACGTGGGATGCAACAGGATGCCTGCACACCGTTCTGTAAAGTTCATGCTCGGTACATTCTTCCGGCTACTGCCTTACTCCTGCGGCTGTGCTATAATAAGGGGTGATGTTGGTTGATGTCGCCAATAATGTTGCGGGAGGGCGAGGCTCCTGCCCAGCCTTGAGGAAGATGACGACTCCGGAAGAGTGGAAAGCCTATATTGAAACCTTGCGCCGGCGCGACCGCGCTGAGAGGAAGTGCGCGCAGAAACGGTACGAGCGCGCATGGGAGCTGGCTCGGCAGGCGGCGGAGGTGCTTCGGCGCGACTTTGGGGCGACGCGCGTAGTGGTGTTCGGCTCGTTATTGCGCCCCAGCATGTTCGGCAAACACTCGGATGTAGACATCGCCGCATGGGGCATCCAGCCCCACGATACCCTTCGCGCCATGAGCGCAGTGGCTTATCTGGACGAGGAGATTGAGGTCAACCTGGTGGACGTGAACACCTGTAAACCGGGCATTCTCCAGGTCATCGAACGCGAAGGAGTAGAGGTATGAGCCACGATGACTATCGGGTGCTCGCCGCCCGCATCCGCACCGAGATTGAAGATATCGAACGAGTAGTCGGCAAAGCCGAGCGTGCTGTCTCGCTCGTTCGCCAGCATCCGGCAGAGGACATCTACGTAGACGCGGCGGCTCACAACCTGCATGACTTCTACAGCGCACTGGAGCGGCTTTTCCTCCAGATAGCGAAAGTCGTGGACCGTTCCGTGCCGCAGGGGGAACGCTGGCATCGCGACCTGCTGGAACAGATGTGCTTGCCCGTGCCGGCGCTTCGACCGCCCGTTCTTCAGGCAAGTACAGCATCGCAGCTGGACGAATATCTGCGCTTCCGGCATGTGGTACGCAACGTCTATTCCTTCCACATACATCCACAGCGTGTGGTGCAGCTGGTGGACGCAATGCGCCCCCTCTTCCACGAGGTCACCGAACAATTGAAACAATTCACACAGTTGCTGGAGCAGTGGAGTGGTGAAGCAGAGCGCGGACCAGTTCCATACCCCTGACTGGGTGAAGCACGCGGTTTTCTACCAGATTTTTCCCGACCGCTTTGCCAACGGCGACTCGTCCAATGACCCCGCCAACGTACAACCCTGGGGCACACCCCCTACCCCCTATAACTTCATGGGTGGCGACCTGCAGGGCATTCTGCAAAAGCTCGACTACCTGCAGGATCTAGGCGTTGACGCCATCTACCTGAACCCCATCTTTCAAGCCACGTCCAACCACCGCTACAATACCTACGACTACTTCCGTATCGACCCCAAGCTGGGCACTATAGAGGATTTCCAGAATCTGCTTGGGGAGATGCATCGTCGTGGAATGCGATTGATTCTGGACGGAGTGTTCAATCACTGCGGGCGAGGTTTCTACCCTTTTCATGACGTGGTGGAGAACGGCGAGCACTCGCCGTATGTCGGGTGGTTCCACATTAAGAAGTTCCCCATCCACCCCTACGATGGGCGCAAAAAAGCGAACTACGAGAGCTGGTGGGGCATTCGCTCCCTGCCCAAGTTCAATACCGATAACCCGCAGGTGCGTCGGTTCCTGCTGAGCGTGGCACGATACTGGATAGAACAGGGTGCGGACGGCTGGCGGCTGGACGTGCCCAACGAAATCGACGACCCCACCTTCTGGTGCGAGTTCCGGCAGGTGGTGAAATCTGTCAATCCCGATGCCTACATTGTCGGCGAAATCTGGAAGGATGCGAAACGGTGGTTACAGGGCGACCAGTTCGACGCGGTCATGAACTATCCCCTGCGCGACCTGTGTGTGGAGTTCATCGCTAAGAGGACGATACCCGCTCCTGCCTTCGCCAACAAACTGCTTCGCCTTTTGCGACGATACCCGACAGAAGCGATGCAAGCGCAGCTCAACCTGCTGGGCAGTCATGACACCCCGCGCTGGCTGACGGTGTGCGGGGGGGATGTGCGTCGTGCGATGCTGGGCTACACCATCCTGTTCACACTGCCCGGCGCACCCTGCATCTACTACGGCGATGAAATCGGCATGGAGGGCGAGGCAGACCCGCATTGCCGCGCCTGCTTTGAATGGGACCGACGCCGCTGGAACCGCCGACTGCATCAACATATTCGCCAAATGGTCGCGCTGCGCCGGAGCAGCACCGTCTGGCGCACCGGACGGTTCGACGTGCTGTTCGCACAGGAGGACGTGCTCGCTTACACTCGTTGGGACAATACTGACCTGTTTATCGTGGTGATAAACAACGGCAGAAGCCAATGGGACGGCGTGCTGCCTCTACACAAGACGAAACAGCCGTACCTCGATGGGCTGCAGGATGTACAAAGCGGTGTGGCGTATACTATAAAAAACCAAATGACGCCACTGACACTACCGCCACTTTCGTGGTTGGTACTACAAGGCAAAGCATCTTGAGCGGATTGTCACAAAGGAGGAGAAGCAATGAAAGGTTTGGTCGCTCTCATCGCTTTGGGAACACTCAGCACTGCAGTTGCCACTGCTCAACCCTTCACCATTGCGGTGCAGGGGGAACCGCGCTGTGTGATTGCAGTGCCGGCGAACGCTCCCACTCAGGTCAAACAGGACATCGCCCCTGACCTGGCAAAGGTGCTCCAGCAGGTCATCGGTGGCGGGCAGATACCGGTGGTCAACCTGCCGGTGCGCCAGCCAGCTATCGTGCTCGCGCTCGCAACGGACTTTCCCCAGATAGCCAAGAGGCATCGGTTGGCAGATTTGGGACCGGAAGGCTACCTCATCCGTTCGGAGCGCAATCGCCTGTGGCTGTTGGCGAACACGGCGTTGGGTTTGCAACACGCGGTATCTGGTCTGTTGTATGAGATAGGCTGTCGGTGGTATTTCTCGCATCCGGTGTGGACGGTGATACCGTATCAGCCGACGCTACGGGTAAGGCTGAACCTGCGCGAACAGCCTGCGTTCAAGGACAGGGTGATCTGGTATACATGGGGTGCACCGACGGCGCAGATTAGTGCCCATTACCACAACTGGTTCCGGCGCAATCGGCAGGGTGGGCACTTCAAGGTAGACGCGAGTCATGCGTATGAGCGTTACATCCCCTACAGCGAGTTTGAGAAGCATCCGGAGTGGTTCGGTTTGGTGGACGGCAAGCGTCAGCCTTACCAGTTGTGTGTCAGCAATCCCGAAGTGCAGCAGCGTGTGGTGGAAGGGGTGTTGAAGCTGTTTGAAAGCGACCCCGGGCGCGACATGGTGTCGGTGGAGCCGAACGACGGGGGAGGGCATTGCGAGTGCGATAAGTGTCGAGCCATCGGTAATGTCAGCGACCGGGCGTTCTATCTGGCAAACCTTGTGGCGAAGGCGGTTCGCGCCCGCTATCCCGACAAGTGGGTGGGACTATACTCCTATGCTTACCATAGCGAGCCACCGCGCTTGCGCATCGAGCCGGGTGTGTACGTGCAGGTGACCACCGGTTTTCGCTACACCAAACTGAGTTTTGAAGAGCAGGTCAACCGCATCCGCGACGCAGGCGCGGCAGTGGGGCTGTACGACTACTACAGCGTACAGGAATGGTTTTGGGACCTACCGGGTGCGCCACAGGCGGCGCGCTTTTACGAACTGGCACAGAACCTGAAGCGCTACCATCGTCTGGGTCTGGACACGGTCAGCGCTCAAGCATCCACCGACTGGATTACGAGCGGTCTGGGTTACTGGATAGCGGCGCAGCTCATGTGGAACCCCCGTCTAGACGAGAAGGCGTTGGCAGAGGACTTTTTCCAGAAGGCGTTCAGCAGGGCGGCTGCGCCCATGCGGCGTCTGTATCACCGGTGGTCGCGGGGGGAGCGCCTGTCGCCTCGTAATTTGAAGCTGGCACTGCAGGACCTGCGGGAAGCGTATGGATTGGCAGAGGATCCAGCGGTGCAGGCGCGTTTAGACCACGTTGCGATGTATTTGCACTGGGTTCGGCTGTGGTTGGAGTATGACCGCGTGGCTCGCTGGGACGAGGGTGGCAAACTGGTGAACGATCCCAGCGAGGTGTTGGAGCGTGCACGGCAATTGGTGGATTATACCCTGCGCATACAGGATGCCGAGGTCGTTCACGCCTATTTTCACGTTCACACCGGTTGGTCCCGCTATCGGTTTGCGGCACTGGAGCGCATTCCGGGATTTGACTGGAAGCAGGCGGAGGAGTGGAAGAAGCCAACAGGCTCGATTCCGAGCGCGGAGGAGGCTCGGCGCCACCTGGAGGACGACCTGCGCCGCCTGAACGAGCTGGTGCCGGATGCGGTGGAGATAGAGGGCAAAGAGTTCACCGGCAAACTGGTGCCGTTGGCGCAGCGGTTGCCCGCAGCGGTGCGGGCGTGGGGGGATGTGCCGCGTTCCCCGTTGTTTGTGGAGAGCGGTGTGCACCTGTTTGCTGGCAAAGGTGGGGAGCGTTTGCGTTTGACCTACACTCCCTTTGACAGCGGTCACACGGTGGACTGCCGGTGGAGTCTCCAGAGGGAGGACGGACAGCCGGTGTCTCGTGGGTGGGTGCAGGCGGAGCGGGGTCAGCCTGCCACGCTGGAAACGACGCTTGATGAGGATGGCGTGTATGCATTCACTCCGGGCACGGATTACTGGCGGGCGGCGCAAATAGGGTTTGACGCTCGTCCGTTGTCGGTGTGGTGTGGTCGGGCGGACCGTGTGGGCAAGCCGCCGTTGCGTTTGTGGTTGCCGCGCCTGGACCAGCCGCTGTATTTCTACGTGCCGAAGGGGACGCGCCATTTCGTGATAGGCATTGTAGAAGGAGGTTTTCCGCAGAGCACGATAGAGCTACGTCTGCCAGACGGCACGGTGGTTCGGCGTGAGAACGTTCTGTCCGGCGACCAGTTGTGCATCATCGTGGACGAGGACAAACGGCAATACGGGGAGATAGCGGAGATGCCCAAGCAGACGGTGCTGCCGTCGCAGCAGTTATCGGTTCGTGTGCCGAACGGCGCCGACGGTCAGATATGGGCGTTGTCGTTAAGTAGTTTGCGGTGTGTAGTAGAGTTGTATGACGTTCCGCCCTATCTGGCACGCCACCCGGCGGAACTGCTGGTGCCAGAGGATAGTCTGTGATTAATCGCGACGGAGTGCGACCCTCCAAACACAAGCAGAGGGAGGGCGAGGATGCGTCCCAGCCCTCCGTACAGAACCTTACCCTGCTACCAGCGGGATAAGCCTGCCTTGTATGCGAACAGGGTTCCCCAGTTCCACCACGACGCGCCCTATGTAGCGTGCGTGGCATCCTGCCTGCACAACCACCACGCTCCCCTCACGCAGGGGCTGTTCCAGAACAGAATGGCTGTGCCCACCGATGATGAGGTCTATGCTTTGAGCGTTTTGCGCCAGCTCGATATCGCGAGCCAGCCCGATATGCGTGAGCGCAATTAACAGGTCCACCTGCGGGCGCAGCAGCTCTGCCAGCTCACATCCCCTGCTGATGGGGTCATCGAAAACGTATGCACTGAAATGTTGGCTCAGCATTCGCTCGGTAATCATCGGCACGGTCACCCCAAAGACTCCCACACGCCCGGCAGTGGTTTCCAGTATTAGGTGAGACTGCACAGGCAGCATGGCATTACCGCGAGCGCGGATGTTGGCGCACAGTACGGGAAAGCGCGCGCGGTTGAGGGTGGTGCGGAAGCCCGCTTCGGTAAAGTGGAACTCGCGGTTGCCAACGGTCATGGCGTGGTAGCCTATCTCCGACATCCGATCCAGGATGGGTTCACCGGAGGGATTAAAGGTAAGATTGCCTGAGCCTACCGCGTCGCCCGCATCTAACAGCAAAACGGGCGGGTTCGCGCGCTCGCGCTGCACCACTTCAACCAGACGCGCAGTTCGTTCCTCACGCTTTATCAAGCGGTTGTGCAGGTCATTGGTATGCAGAATAACCAGCCGACTCACGGGTTGCTGCCACTCTCACGCCGCGATTGCAGGTACCTCTCTATCGCCTGTTCCCACTCTCCACGCGCTTTCAACAGCCACTCGCATACCTCGCGCACCGCACCGTTGCCGCCGGAGGCTTGGGTGGTATAGTGCGCACGCTCCTTGAGCTCCGAAGCGGCGTTCGCCACCGCAACCCGCACGCCTACCGCCTCGAAAGCGGGCAGGTCGTTCAGGTCATCGCCAACGTATAGCACTTCGTCTACCTTGAGTTGCCACTGCTGGCGCAGCTTCTCGATCTGCGCCTTCTTATCGCGTACGCCCTGGTAGCACTCAGTCACCTTCAGCTCGGCTGCCCGTCGGGTGAGCGCTTCCGAGACGCGCCCGGAGAGTATTGCCACCCGGATACCCGCGTGGCGCAGCAGTTCGATGCCGAGACCATCGGCAACGTGGAACCTTTTGATTTCGCGCCCGGTGGGGTCGTAATAGATACCGCCGTCGGTCAGCACACCATCCACGTCCAGTATCACCGCTTTCACCGCCTGCAGATTGCCTGCAAAAGCGGGCTGGAAACCCGACAAGGCAGGCTGAGAACCTGCCGGTATGTCCTGTTGTACCATGGCTATACGATCCCCGTTCGTAACAGGTCTTTGAGCATCAGCATCCCAACCGGTTTTCGCTGCGCATCCAGCACAGGCATCTCACCGATTTTCACCGGCAGGCTTTCGAATAGATGTAGCGCCTCCACCGCCAGTGGATTCCCCTCTATCACGTATGGCGTGCGGGTCATCAGTTCCTCGGCAGGGCGGTCCAGACTACCCACATCGCGCAGCAGGTGTCGTCGGATGTCACCGTCGGTGATAATACCCGCTAAGGTACCGTCGTCGTTCACAATACACGCTGCGCCCGCGTTAGCTTTGGTGATGGCGAACAGCACGTCCCGCAAGGGGTGGTTTTTAGGCACGACGGCAACACTATCGCCAGTGCGCATCACATCGTGCACACGCAACAGCAACCGCCTGCCCAGCGTACCCGCAGGATGGAACACCGCGAAGTCTTCCGGGGTGAAGCGTCGCTCCTGCATCACCGTAATCGCCAGCGCATCGCCCATCGCCAGCATGGCAGTAGTGCTCGCCGTCGGGGCAAGGTTATATGGACACGCTTCCCGCTCTACCGACACATCCAGCACCACGTCCGCCGCCTGCGCCAGCGTGGACTCCGTGCGTCCTACCATCGCGATGATCTTCACGCCAAGCCGTTTCAGCGCAGGCAGTATCGCCAGCAGTTCGTCGGTTTCCCCACTGGTGGACAGCGCCAGCACCACATCGTCGGCGGTGACCATGCCCAGGTCGCCGTGAACTCCCTCCGCAGGGTGCAGAAAAAAGCTGGGCGTGCCCGTGCTGGCGAAAGTAGCAGCCACTTTGCGGGCAATTGCCCCCGACTTGCCCATGCCCGTGGCGACCACTCTGCCTCTGCAGGAGAGTA
>CALJAP010000159.1 GCA_938027655.1 uncultured bacterium
CGATTTGCTCGCCTCTGGTGTAGATACGTCGCGAACGGTAGGCGTAGCCTTCGCCCATCGGTGCGGGGTCGCGATAGACCTCTATGCACCCCTCGTCCAGATTCACCACCCAGTATTCGGGGATGCCCGCCCGCGCATACAACGAACCTTTCACCTCGCGGTCGTACTCCAGCGAAGTCTGCGCGACCTCCACCACCAGCAGAGCAGTGGTCGGATGCGCCTCGCGGTAGTCACCGGGTTTGCCGGTCACAACAGCGATGTCCGGTTCGGGTTCGCTGTCGCCAATCACCAGAGGCTGCTGGACACGCACGTAGGCTTCGGCAAAAATCTCCTGCAGCCATGTAGCAACTTTATGGACGCTGTCTGAATGCAAGGGGCTGATTGGTGACATACGCACAATATCTCCTTCGATCAGTTCCACCCGCTCGCCGTTGAAAAGTCCTATCTCCGCCAGGCGATAGTATTCCTCGCGCGTGAAGCGTCGGCGGGGTAAGGTCAAGGCTTTGGGTTTGTCCATCGTATGCACCATCGCAATCACCCCCTTTAAGGCTACCACACTGAGTGGCCCCTTGCAAGAGGCATTCCCTCTGCTTGCCCGAAGGGGCACGAATGCGATACACTTATCTCATCAAGGAAGCGAGGCGAAAGATGGAGGGGAAGAGTCTTCTGGAGGAGTTACAGACAATAGACGAACGACACGTCATGTCCACCTACGCCCGCCAGCCGGTGGTGTTTGTGAAGGGCTGTGGGGCGCGGTTATGGGACGCTGAGGGGAACGAGTACATCGATTTCCTGGGCGGTATTGCAGTAGACGCGATAGGGCATTGCCATCCGCGCGTGGTACGCGCCATTCAGGAGCAGGCAGAGAGGTTGCTACATGTCAGCAACCTGTTCTACACCGAGCCGCAGTTCCGGCTGGCACAAAAGCTCACCGCCATTGCGGGCATGGAGAAGCTCTTCTTCTGCAACAGCGGGGCAGAGGCGAACGAGTGTGCCCTCAAAATCGCCCGCAAATGGGGCAAGCGCAAAGAGCCTCATGCCATCGAAATCGTGGCGGTGGAAGGAGCTTTTCATGGCAGACTGTTCGGCACGCTGTCGGTGACGGCACAAGCGAAGTACCAGAAGCCCTACGAGCCGCTGGTACCCGGTGTGCGCATTGTGCCACGTAACGATGTTTCCGCCCTGCACGAGGCGGTGACCGATGAGACCTGTGCGGTCATCGTGGAGCCCATTCAGGGCGAGAGCGGGGTTTACCCGCTGAGCGTAGATTTCCTTCATACCGCTCGCAGACTCTGCGATGAGGTGGGGGCATTTCTCATTTTCGACGAGGTGCAGACCGGTATGGGGCGCACAGGCACCTGGTTTCTATGGCAACAGCTGGGTGTGAAGCCGGACATTCTCACCGTCGCCAAAGCGCTGGGTGGCGGGTTGCCCATTGGCGCGTGCATGGCTCAAGGCGTCGCTGCCAACGTGCTGGAAAAAGGCGACCACGGCTCTACCTTTGCGGGGGGACCGCTCATCACTGCGGCAGCTCTGGCGACGATAGAGGCGATAGAAGAGGAAGGGATGCTGGATAACGCGCGGGCGATGGGCGATTACCTGCGCGAGCGGATTGCCTCGTGGCGTGAGCAGTTGCCTGTCACCGAGATACGCGGCGCAGGGCTGATGATAGGCTTTGACCTGGCGAAACCCGTAGCGCGGGAGGTAGTGCGTGCTGCCTTGCAGGAAGGGGTGGTGGTGAACGCTACGGGCGAAAACACCATCCGCCTGTTGCCTCCGCTGAACTTGGAACAGGATGAAGCGGACAAAGGTTTGGCCCGGCTCCGCGCAGCCATCGAGAAGATGATAAATCATGCGTGACATGATGTTTAAGCGTTTGGGGGGACGCGCTCCGTCGCGTCCTGAGGGGGACGGCGGTTAGGAGAATACTATGCCCAAAGCAACCTCTCGTTACGTTTGCCAGCAGTGCGGGCACGAGTCGCCCAAGTGGATGGGGCGATGCCCGGAATGCGGCGAGTGGAACAGCCTTGTAGAGGAGGTGGTTGCGCCCGCTCCGAAGCGTCCACCAGCGCGACAAGCCCCTGTCACCGGCGCGCAGCCTGTTCGTCTGGCGGAAGTATCGGCGGAGGCGTTGCCGCGCCTCTCCACCGGAATCGGCGAGCTAGACCGGGTGCTGGGTGGGGGCATTGTGCCCGGCTCGCTGGTGTTGTTGGGAGGCGACCCGGGCGTGGGCAAGTCCACCTTGCTCACCCAGGTGGCGGACATCCTCAGCCACGAGCAGCCGGTGCTGTATGTCTCTGGCGAGGAAAGCGCGCACCAGATGAAGCTTCGCGCCAAACGGCTGGGGGCGGCTGGAGCAAACCTGTATGTGCTGGCGGAGACCAATCTGGAGGCGATACTGGCACATATCAGCAGTTTGCAGCCCGCGCTGGTCATTGTCGACTCGATACAGACCACGCAAACCGGTGAACTGGAAAGCGCGCCTGGCACGGTAGCGCAGGTGCGGGCATGTGGGGTGGCGCTGCAGCGGCTGGCGAAGGAGCAGGGTATCGCCGTCTTTCTGGTAGGGCACGTGACCAAAGAGGGCGCGCTGGCAGGACCGAAAGCGCTGGAGCATCTGGTAGACACGGTGCTTACCTTTGAGGGCGATCCCCATTTGAACTACCGTATTCTGCGTGCGACCAAAAACCGCTTCGGCAGTACCGATGAGGTGGCGTTGTTCGAGATGCGCGAACAGGGGCTGGTGGCGGTGCAAAACCCCTCCGAGTGGCTGCTTTCCGAACGCGCCTCGCACAGCCCCGGCTCGGTGGTGACCGCCGTGATGGAGGGCACGCGCCCTCTGCTGGTGGAGGTACAGGCGCTGGTTACCCACTCCTATCTCAGCCAGCCACGTCGACAGGTGACCGGTCTGGACTATAATCGCGTGAACATGGTGCTGGCGGTACTGGAGAAGCGGGCGGGCTTGCGTCTCAGCGACAAGGACGTTTTCGTGAACGCCGCAGGCGGAATATTCGTGCGCGAGCCAGCAGCCGACCTCGCCATCGCGCTGGCGGTGGTGAGCAGTCTGAAGGACCGACCGCTTCCGCCCGACATGGTAGTTGTGGGTGAGCTGGGTCTGGCGGGCGAGGTACGCTCGGTTATCCATACCGAACAGCGTGTGCGCGAGGCGCAACGGCTGGGCTTCTCGCGCGTGATGTTGCCCCGTCGCGACGCCAGAGCCCTGAAAGCGCGCGGACTGGAGATAACCCTGGATGGAACGTACACCATTCGCGACGCGGTAGGCGTGGTCACGGAGGGGTAGACGGGATACGTGCATTCCTGTAGAATATGTACGGTGGGTGTTTCACGGTGGAGGTGTTCCATGAATCTGCGTTTTG
>CALJAP010000160.1 GCA_938027655.1 uncultured bacterium
AGAACCTGATGCACCGTAACGTAGAGGCGAATATCCGCCTGGACGATGCGCAGGAAACCACGATCAAGTTCAACGTGGGCTACGCGGGCGGGTATCTCTAGCCGAACTTGACAAACGGGTGCAATTTTGCAATCATAGTGCGAGATTGCATGGAGCGGAATCGATGTCCTACATCTCACGGGCTTTGGAACCGGTGCTGGGGCGGGCAGCGCGCGAGTTCCCCGCGGTGGTGCTGACAGGGGCGCGCCAGACAGGGAAAACCACCCTGCTTCAGCACCTGTTCGGCGAGCGATACCGGTAGGTTTCACTGGAGGCGCCTGATACCGTTTCCGCTGCCAGTACGGACCCAAGGGGCTTCCTGCAAATCTACGCGCCGCTCGTTATCCTGGACGAGGTGCAGAACGATCCACACCGCGCGGACAGGGGCTGGCTGGTGCATTTGGGCACGCACACGCTTCCGCTGGGTGGGGCGCAACGGCGAGGTATCCCTTTCAGATGATTTAGGCACCACCCGCGCGACGGTGGATATGGGTCAAGTGGTGACCGGCACGTTGACAACCGAGGCGTTCGGGAATACGGTGGCGCAGTGGGGCTACCGCGACGACGGCGATGCGGGCTTACTGCACGTCGGGGCACGCTACTATGACCCACAGGTGGGGCGGTTCACCTCGCGCGATGCGGTGCTGAGCGAGCATCCGTATCTGTATTGTGAGCATGAGCCGGTGAATAAGGTGGATCCGAGTGGGGATGACTGGTTTGATGACCTTACTAACTTCTTCGCAGGTATGGGCGATACCATCTCCTTTGGTCTGAACGGGCACATACGCCAGTGGCTCGGCGTTAGCGAGGTTGTCGACCATTCTTCCGGTTGGTACACTGGCGGGGAAGTAGCAGGATATGCGTAATGGTTTTCTTTTAATTACTACGGTTATCGGACGGCGTATTACTTCGCCCCACGTGATTATTTGGATGGTGAGCAAAGCAGTTTCGTGTGCCTTACTCCCCATGTAGCCGCAACCTTCAGGTTGCGTGACCTTGGCGCAGGCTAAAGCCTGCGGCTACAACGTCATTTTGGTATTGTCGGGAAGGTTCAGCTTGCCTGTGACGCTCGGCGCAGGCTAAAGCCTGCGGCTACAACGTTATTTTGGTGTTGTCAGGAAGGTTCAGCTTGCCTGTGACGCTCAGCGCAGGCTACAACGTCATTTTGATATTGTCAGGAAGGTTCAGCTTGCCTGTGACGCTCAGCCCGACAAAATAGGGTCAAAAACGGTCTGCCCGCCATTGAAATGGTGGGCTATGGTGAGGACAAACCTGTCTTCACAGGTTTTGTCATCCGCGTACGCGGATTTTGCTCCCCTATAGCCCATGATTTCAATCGTGGGGTTCGCCATGGTTAGGGATGTAAAACCAGCAGGTCTACATCCAAATAATCACGTGTGGTCACATAGTATAAGTTTCGGTTTGGGCAGAACTTTAGCCTCGCTCCATGGGGCAACAGAAAGAGATGCCTTGCTTCTGCCTAGCGGCTCACGGCACCCGTATCCGTATCTCATGCAGCACCTGGTCGCCGCCGTAGCCACCGATGACTGCCAGGCGATTGACCGGCTGTTTGGGGTTGGGGTCGGCGGCGTAGAGAACCGGCTTGCCATCTACCAGCAGCCACACCTCACCGCCTCGTCGCGAGAGCTGCAGGCTATGCTTGCCCGATGTCATCATCACCTCGCCGTCACCTTCCTCGCGCCCAAAGAGGCGGAACCGGGTAATGGTGTTGCCGTAGCCGCCCACAAAGGCGATGTAGTCCACCCCTGCGCTCATCTGCGGTGTGCCCGGCAGGAACGCGCCCAGGATACCGTCCTGCTTCGCCTCGATTTGTGCCCACAGGTCGAACTCCAGTGCATTCAGCCCGTCGATATACACCACCGATTCCTTGTGCCCGGAGTGGCGCAGTACACCGCCCTCCAGCCTCCAGCCGCTGCCGGTGAACTTCAGCGCGGGGTCGTTCGGCGGGAGCACGCGCGTTGCCGATTCGCGGCTCAGCTCCGCAGGGGCGTTGGCGGGCAGGGGGAAGCGTCCGTTCGGCTCCAGCATTAGGGCGTAGAATAGGTGGTACGGCTCGTACACCGAGTACGCCTTGTCGTCGGCGGCGATAACATCGATCGATGCGCCGACCTCGCGTCCACCCCGCGTCCAGAACCATATGCCTTCACCGCGGTTGGGCAGGCTGAACTCGAAGACGGTGGTTCCATCCGCCTTACGCGAGGATTTCCACTTCAAGCCGGGCGCAGGTGCCCAGGGGGAACGCACGGTCAGGGTATCGCCGTTCAGCACCTCGATGCTCTGGATGCCCTCGCGCGAGAAAACGCCTTTGCCCTCGCCGTCGAACACCGCGTAGATGCGCTTCCAGTTGCCCTTGACGGTGAACAGGGCGTAGTAGGCGTTCTCGTCATGCGCCTGCTTAAAGGTAAAATGTAACCCGCCTTTGTTCATCTCACCTGCGGGGGGAATGTCCTTCCATTCACTGTCGTCCCCGTCCACCGTCGCGCGGTAAGCATAGATGAACGGCTGCCAGGGGTACAGCGGGTAGGGGTCTATGTCGTCGGTCAGCCCATCGTTGTCGCTGTCGGGATTGATGGGATTTGGCTTGATGTACTGAGCGGGCGGCTTGTTGAGGCTAAACTGCAGGTGCGAGTACGCCCAGGTACTCAGCATGACTTTGCGCAGGTCGGTGATTCTGCCGTCGGTGGAGCGTTTGCGCGGGTTGCTGCCGAAACGCTTCTCGTCCAGCGGCAGGCGCGGGTCGTCATCGGGCACGCCGTCCTCGTCGGCGTCGCGTGCGGTAAGTGTATAGCCGACGTACATGCGCAACCACTGCGCGTCGGTGAGAGTGCGGTCCCAGTATGCCATGCACTGCCAATGCTCACCATGCCTGCCTGCAGTGTTCCATGTGTTCTCGGAAACGGTTCCATCGGGATTGGTGCGGCGGTAGCGCGGCTCCGGGTGGTTGAACACGATGCGGTCGTCCTCGCGGTTTGCCAGCGAGAACGCCCCGAAGGACTCCATCTGATGATGAAATTCGTGCGTGACAAGCCATGCGGTATCACCCCCACCCAAGAACTGCGAGCGAGCGGGTATTCCGTCGGGCAAGCCATCCACGCCGAAGGTACCTCCGCCGGAGCCATAGAACTCCCACTTGCCTGTGCGCGGGTTCCAACGGCGTGGAAACGCCTGCTCAATCTGCCCGGGGTATGGGCGTTCCTCATAAACCGGTTGTGTGTTGGTGCGCAGGACGTCCTTCGTGTCCAGAATGGTGAACTCGCCGCCACCGGGACCGCGGAAATCCTCACCCGGGTAGCTACGGCAGACAGGCCACCCTTTATAAAAAGAGTCCACGTTATCGGGTTCGGGTCCCCAGCGCTGCCAGCGGTCGTCGATAAAAATGTGGAAATCCACCCAGAAGCGCATCCCGCTATTGACCCAGAAGAAGCGTGAGGCGGCTTCGTACTCCTTGCGGATAATCTCCAGCTCCTGCAGGGTGAGCTTTTGCGGGCGCGGGGCGATAGCACCGCTGGCATCGTGCGCCGAGGCGATGTTCACTACATTGGGCATAATCAATACCTTGACCGGTACGTGGATGATGGTTTTGTAACCCTTCGGTGCTTGCGTGGAGACCGCGTATTCGCGTCGCCATGGTGATTGCGCTCCCCAGCGTTTCTCCTCTGGGGTGGGGATTGCGCCGGGGTCGTAAATGCGATAGAAGTATCGCTTGCCCGGTTTCAGTCCGTCTACGGTAACGACGTGCCATTGCCTGCGTCCGGCGAGGCGCACCACGCGAACCCCCGAC
>CALJAP010000161.1 GCA_938027655.1 uncultured bacterium
GCGTGCGCTGGTGTATCGCGCCCACCAGCATGACTTGACCCTGCCCACGCTGGAGTCCATTCTGGTCAGCAACCGCCTGCAGATTGAGCGTACCGTAGACCTCATCATGCAGCTGGGCAAGAAGCGTGTGGGCGTGGTTGGGTTAGCGTTCAAGGCGGGCACCGATGACCTGCGCGAAAGCCCTGTGGTAACGCTTTGCGAATACCTTATCGGCAAGGGATTTGTGCTGCGCATCTATGATTCCAACGTTTCGCTGGCGGCGATTTACGGGAGCAATAAGGCATACATCGAGCGCGAAATCCCGCACATTCACATGCTGATGTGCGATAGCCTACAGCAGCTTATCGATGCGAGCGAGGTGGTGGTGCTGGCAAACCACGACGACCAGGTGACGTGGCACGCCCACTGTTTCCGCGCCGACCAGACGGTTATCGACCTCGCACGATGTATTTCTCCAGAGGCAATCAGGGGGCGTTATCTTGGGCTGTACTGGTAAGAAGATACTCATCATCGTGGAGAACCTGCCCGTTCCCTACGACCGGCGGGTGTGGCTGGAGGCAACCTCGCTGGTGGAAGAGGGGTTCCATGTGTCTGTCATCTCTCCGCGCAGAAAGGGGGACGCTCCCTGTGCGGTGATTGACGGCGTGCATGTATACAGGTACAAAATGTATCCGCCGACGCGAGGGTTGCTCAGCTACCTCTGGGAGCTTTCCTACTGCTGGGTGATGACTTTCTGGCTGAGCCTGGTGGTATGGCGGCGCGAGGGAATTGACGTCATTCAGTCCTGCAATCCGCCGGACACCTACTGGCTGCTGGGGCGATTCTACAAACTGTTCGGCAAGAAATACGTGTTTGACCACCATGACCTGAACCCGGAGCTCTACGAGTCGCGCTTTGGCAAGCGTGGCTGGATACACCGTGTATTGCTCTGGCTGGAGAGACAGCAGTTCCGCACCGCCGATAGAGTGATTGCCACTAACGAGTCCTACCGACAGGTTGCTATTCAGCGAGGTGGCGTGCCACCAGAGCGGGTGGTGGTGGTGCGCAGTGGTCCCGACCTGAACCGCTTCCATCGCGTTGCGCCTAACGAGTCGTTGAAACGCGGCAAGCGGTATCTGGCGGTATATCTGGGCGTGATGGGACCTCAGGATGGTGTGGACTATCTGATTCGCGCGGTAGAGCATGTGGTGCGCACTTTCGGCAGGGAGGACGTCCAGTTCGCACTGGTAGGCGATGGCGATGTACGCCCCGACCTCGAGAGGATGGCTCGCGAAAAGGGACTGGAGGAATGGGTGTATTTTACAGGGTTCCAGTTTGGAGAGGGGTTGCTGGAGATACTTTCCACTGCGGACATTGCTGTTGCTCCTGACCCGAAAAGCCCGTTCAATGATGTATCCACCATGAATAAGGTTATCGAGTTTATGGCAATGGGTTTGCCTGTGGTAAGCTTTGACCTGAAGGAGACACGCTACTCGGCGGGCGAGGCGGCGGTATACGCCACTCCAAACGACGAACGCGAGTTCGCACGATGTATCATCGAACTGCTGGATGATCCCGACCGCCGACGACGAATGGGAGAATACGGGTTGCAGCGAGTGCGGGAGCACCTCGCGTGGGAACACAGCCGTCAGGTGCTGATTCAGCTGTATACCGAGCTGTTGTGCGAAAGCAAGTAAGGAGGCTGTATGGAGTTTGCCCATATCCTGCTGATGCTGGTGGTGATGCTGGCAGTAGCAAAGCTGCTCGCCGAACTCAGCGAGCGCGTGTCGCAACCCGCCGTGTTGGGCGAGCTGCTGGCAGGGTTGATTTTAGGCGATAGCCTGCTGCGCCTCGTAGACCCTCATAACGAGATTCTGCATGTTCTGGCGGAGATGGGCGCGGTGCTGCTGCTGTTTGAAATCGGTCTGGAGTCGGATGTCACCGAGCTGTTCCGTGTGGGCTGGCGATCGCTGTGGGTTGCCATCATCGGGGTCGTTACGCCTGCGGTGCTAGGCTTTGGGGCGAGCGTGCTACTGGGACAGCCTGCTATAACTGCCGCCTTCATCGGAGCCACCCTTACCGCGACCAGTGTGGGTATCACCGCACGGGTATTGAAGGATTTGGGCATTCTGCGCTGGGGCGAGTCACAAATTGTGCTGGGCGCGGCGGTCGCCGATGATGTGATAGGACTGCTGATTCTGGCGGTGTTCAGCGGGCTGGCGCAGGGCGAAACGATGTCTGCATGGCAGGTGGGTAAGGTGCTCCTGTTGGCGCTGGTGTTCCTGGCTGGTGCACTTACCGCCGGGTTGAAAGCCTCACATATCCTGTTGAGGGTGGCAGAACAGATGCGGGCACGCGCCGCGCTGGTAACCGCTGCGCTGGTGTTCTGTTTCCTGCTGGCAGCAATAGCGCAGCTGGTGGGGCTTGCGCCGATTGTGGGCGCGTTCTCGGCGGGACTGGTGCTTGCCCGCACCGAGCACCGCGTCCGCGTGACCGAACGCGCCAGCGCAATAGCCGATATGCTGGTACCTCTCTTCTTCGTGATGATGGGAGCGCAGATGAACCTGCGAGCTATCGACATCACCACTCCCGCCGGCATGTCAGCCGTTGGGTTGGCAGTGCTGCTGATTGTGGTAGCGATTCTGGGTAAGCTGGCATCAGGGCTCGCGCTGTGGCGCACGCGAATGCGCCCCTGGCTGGTAGGCGTGGGCATGGTACCTCGCGGAGAAGTGGGTCTTATCTTCGCGACGATTGGACTGCAGCAGAGAGTGTTCGATGTCACGGTGTATACCGCTGTGCTGATACTGGTGATGGTGACCACTCTCGTAACGCCCCCGTGGCTGCGCGTTCTGGCACGCCGGTACGGGGCACACGCACGGCACACAGGGTGAGAAATTATCCCGCAAACATGGAAAGTACTTACAGGTATACCCGAAGGACACGGATGGGACGGATTGGCACGGACTATCTGACCGAGTGCATCCGTTGTATCCGTGTCCATCAGTGGGCTGTTTTTCCGAAGGGCACGGATGAACACAGATGGGACGGATTGGCACAGATACTATCCGTGTACATCCGTTGCATCCGTGTCTATCTGTGGGCTATGTGCGCTTCTACAATGGGAATAGCACGTGGTATTGACATCACGGCATGAAAAGAGTATGATAGTGCCGAGTATAAATACTTACTACCTGAAGCCGCAGCTCAGGATGGCGGCTGGCAATGAGAGCAGA
>CALJAP010000162.1 GCA_938027655.1 uncultured bacterium
AAGTTATGCGCGGTTGTCAAGCATTTTTGCGGGGTGTGGGGAAAAATTTTTGATAAACCTCACCCCCGGCCC
Organism: uncultured bacterium; assembly: GCA_938027655.1. GTDB lineage: Bacteria > Armatimonadota > HRBIN16 > HRBIN16 > HRBIN16 > HRBIN16. The sequence continues at coordinate 73 of CALJAP010000162.1, forward strand.
CTCTCCTGCGAGGAGAGGGGTGTCTCGCATCGAACGCCCCCTTCCCACAGGGGAAGGGGGTAAGGGGGGATAGGTCGAACCTATCTCTCCCCGGTCGCTTCACTCAGAATGCTACTGTCCCAGCGCGTGCTGAACCGCCTCTTCCATCTGCTTCTCGGTACCCGGCCCGAAACCGACCTGCACCCAAGCAATCTTGCCCTCACGGTCAATCAGCACGAAGGTGGGGATGCCCTGCACCTTGTAGGCGTTGAGCACCGCACCCTCTTTGTCCATCAGCACGCGGAAGGTGTAGTGATTGTCCTGCATAAACTTCTTTACTTTGTCCAGCTCCTCTCTGGCATTCACCGCCAGAACCATCAGGTCACCCGATTTCGCCTTCTCGTGCTGGCTAAGGGCTTGGGTGTGGGGCAGCGCTTCTCGACAAGGTGGACACCATGTCGCCCAGAAATCGAGGAACACCACCTTGCCTCGCAGACTGTTCAGCGACACCTCGTTGCCTTCCATGTCGGCTAAGGTGAAATCGGGAGCTTCCTGCCCCTTGAGCGAGTTGGTATCGTCTCGCTCCCCCTGCTGACCGGGTTCCGCCTTTTTGGCGTCCGCCGGTGGCTTAAAAGCGAATGCGGTCTTCTGGACGGGTGTGTTCAGCTGCAGCGCGGTCACCAGCTCCTCGTAGGTGTCGCCGTCAGACATTTTGTACACCATGCGGTATACCAGCCCGTCTTTCTGTCCCAAGAAGAGGGTCATGGTACCGCCTTCACCACTCAGTTCTACCACACGGCACGGGGTTACCCCCACCTTTTGCGTGCCCTTTGACTGTGCCTTGTTGAAGCTCTGCTTCATGAAGCCTTCCAGCATCTGCCCGAACTGCGGCTCCATCGCCACAGCGGCGAAACCAGCAAAGTTCAGATGTCCACCCATTAGCGGCTTGTCTTCAGGCACGGGTTGCTGTGTGTAGGTCTTGCTCTGGGCGTTGTACGTCGTGAAGGTGGCGCCATCGCTCGTAAAGGATTGCACCAGTTTGCCGTTCTGGGTCACCTGCACGGAAAACTGTTTCGGGCGCAAGAACTGCACGGAAGCCACGAAGGTCTCACCCATCTTGATTTGCACCGTCGCTCGCAGGCTCTGCACCTTGTCGTACGCCTGCCGAATCTGCTGCATGACCTGTTGGGGGGTGATGCTCTGTGGAAACGCACCTGTTGCCAGCGTCAGCATGGCACAGGCGACCAGCAATGCTCGTTTCATCCTTTCCGCCTCCTCGCGAATGCTCTTTGCCGAAGTATACCAGAAACACCAGGCGGAGCACAAGCAGATGCCCAGAACCCGATGGTTATCACCCTGCAAAAGCAGGCTCTGCTTGGGAAGGAAACATATTGAGAGCCTATCCGAGACATGAAAAGGGGGTGAGAATTACCTGGCGATGCTTCATTTCGCTTGCGCTTGGATCAGCTTCCGGACTGCCGGACTTTTCGGATAGGCTCTTAGCCTGTTTTCTGGAAAAATCTCGGAAAAATACTTGGTCTTCTTTCATCCGCAGATAAATTAGTCGCCCTTTCCCATCCTACCTTAGCAGTTCCCTCAGTTCTCTCACCAGCACGTCGGGCGGATGGTTGCGGAAGGGGTTGATGGGCACATCCAGACGCCAGATACCCACCGTGCGACAGCCCGACGCCCTGCCCGCTGCCACGTCCATCCAGTAGTCGCCCACTACCACGCAACGCTCCGGGGCAATCTCCCACCTCTCCAGCGCTGCCGTTACGTGCTGGGGGTGAGGTTTCACTTTCTGTACATCATCCCGGCTCAGCAGCAGGTCGTACGGTATCTGCAGTTGCTCCAGCGTGTTGAGCGAAACCCGACGGTCGTTGCGGGTGATAATGCCGATGCGTGCGCTTTGCTCCTTCAGCGCGTTCAGCAGGTCGTATACGCCGGGCACAGGGCGAGGCGTGGCGCAATACGCCATTTCCATTGCTTGCAGGCGAGCGAAGGCGCGTGTGCGCAGGTCTATGCTCTCTTCCGCTCTGCCTGCAGAACGCAACACCTCCACCGCCTCCTCCACCGCGCCCAGCGCATCCAAATCCTGCAGGGGAAGGGTGTCCACGCCATACTCGGCGATTAACTGCAGGGTCGCCGTGCGCAGTTTGGAGAAGTCAATGCTGGTCTCGACGAGCGTGCCGTCGAGGTCAAACAGCACCGCCTGTGCATGCTGGAAAATCTCGTGCATGTTTGGATTATACCAGACTTGTGCACGCAGGAGAAGAGGCAAGGTATCGTGAATCGGTATCAGCCATTTCGCGACAGGGAGGAGATGCCATGCCCAAACAGGTCATCACCACACCCGACGCCCCGTCGGCGATTGGACCCTATTCGCAGGCGATTCGGGTGGGCAATCTGGTCTTTACGTCGGGGCAGATACCGTTGCATCCGCACACAGGCGAAATCGTCGGTAACACCGCCGCCGAGCAGGCGCGACAGGTGCTGCAAAACCTGCAGGCGGTGCTGCAGGCGGCAGGTGCGTCGTTACAGAACGTGGTCAAAACCACTATCTTCCTGACCGACCTCGGGCAGTTTGCGGTGGTGAACGCGGTCTACGCCGAGTTCTTCCCCCACGACCCGCCCGCCCGCTCTACAGTGCAGGTAGCCGCCCTGCCGCGCGGGGTGCAGGTAGAGATCGAGGCGGTGGCGGTGGTCGAGTAGGCTATCCCCGCGCCGCCTCGTGCAACAGCTCCACCAGCGTGGGATGAGCGGGATACAGGGACGCTACCGTCTCTACCGTTCCTCCCAGTGCCATTGTCATCGCCAGCGGAGCCAGTATATCTGCCGCGTGTGAGCCTGCCGCCGAGCCACCCAGCAGTTCGCCGGTGTTCTCCTCCACCACCAGCTTCACGAAGCCTTCAGTTTCACCGAGCAGTTGCGCCTTCAGGTTATCGGCGTATCGGGCGCGAAGCGATGTGACGCTTATCCCCTGCTGGCGTGCCTGCGTTTCGGTAACACCTACCTGCGCCACCTGCGGTTGGGTGTACACCGCCTCCACCACCAGCTCGGCACGGAAGGGCGGCGTGGGCAATCCCAGCGCGTGTCGCACCGCCACCTGCGCCTGTGCCCAGCCGCGGTTGAGGGTGAAGGGTGGTCCTGCCGCGTCTCCTACTGCGTAGATGTGTGGAACCGGCGATTGCAGATACTCGTTGAGAGGTATCCCCGTTGGATCAGGGAAGAGTCCGGCTGCTTCCAGGTTCAACCGCGACAGGTCCGCCCGCCTGCCGATAGCGATGAAGGCATGGCTACCCTCCAACGTTCTGCCATCCACCAGTCGCACCTGCACGTGGCTATCGGTTGCGGTTACGCCTTCCACCGGCGAGGAGAGCAGAACCTCGATGCTCATCTGCCGGAAAGCGTGTTCCAGCAACTGCGACGCCTCTTCGTCTGCACGAGGAAGCAGGCGTGGCATATCGGTAACCACCGTCACCGCCGCGCCCAGCACGCGGAACAGATAGGCAAACTCGCTACCCGTGACGCCGCCGCCTACCATGACCAGATGTTCGGGCAGCGATTGCAGGCTGCTGGCGAAACGTGGTGCGAGCACGCGCTTGCCGTCGGGCTTCATACTGGGCGGAAAGATGGGCACGGAGCCGGTAGCAATCAGCGCGAGGTCAAAGGGGACGTGTTGCTCTCCACCCTCTTCTGTCTGCACTTTCACCATGCGTGCATCCGCGAAAGACGCCACGCCATGCACCACCTGTACCCCTGCCCGCTGCAGCGCGCTCTGTTGAACCTCACCCCACTGGCGGGTGCGCTGACGGATGCGCTCCATCAGATGGGCAACATGCACTTCGGGCGAGGCAAGTTTTACGCCGCGATGTGGTGCGTATCGGGCGTCCAGAACGGTATCCGCCGCCGTCAGCAGCACCTTGCTGGGCACCAGGCTATCCCACGTGGTGCGTCCGCCGATTTCGCCCTCGCTGATAAGAGTAACGTCCGCCCCCAGCCTTGCCGCCTCCACCGCGGCGTGCACCCCTACCGAGCCGCCACCGAGTACCACCAGTCGTTTGGACATGCTTTCCACCTCCAGAGGTTGGACTCGGCGAAGAGGGGGAGGGATTCGTGTTGACTCTCCTTCGCCTAGCGATGTAAAATATCCCCAAACACCTGTGGAGGCGTGACATGATAGAAGACCTGTCGGTGTATCACCATCCTGTGGGGGACCTGTTTCGCCTGCCGAGTACGCAGGAGCAATGGCAACAGTACCGCCTGAGCGAGGAGCAGATTGCTTTCTTCCAAGAGAACGGCTACCTGCCCGGCATCCGTATCCTTACCGATGAACAGGTGGAGCAGCTGCGCGAGGAGCTGGACGCTCTGATGGACCCGTCTCACCCGGGACACTACCTGTTCTACGAGTACCATTCCAACGAGAGCAAAGACCCGAACACCATCCTGTTCCACGCGCTGGGCGCATGGCGCATTACTCCGGGCTTTCATGACATCCTGTGGCATCCGGCGTTCACCGTGCCGGCGGCGCAACTGCTGGGCGGAGCGGTGCGATTCTGGCACGACCAGCTGTTCTGCAAACCGCCGAAACAGGGTGGTGTGGTGGCATGGCATCAGGACTACTCATACTGGACGCGCACGCAGCCGCAGGCGCACCTTACCTGCTGGATTGGGCTGGATGACGCTACCGAGGAGAACGGCGCGCTGATGTACATCCCCCGCTCGCACCGCTGGAACCTGTTGCCGACCACCGGACTGGCAGGCGACATGGAGGCGATTATGAGCGTGCTGACCGACGAGCAAAAAGCGCAGTTCCAGCCCGTCACGGTGGAGCTGAAGAAGGGGGAATGCTCGTTTCATCACGCGCTGGTAGTACATGGTTCAGGAGTGAACCGCTCAGAGCGACCGCGCCGCGCCACCGTGATTAACGTCTTTCGCGACGGAGTGAAGTCTGCCTCCAACGAGCCGTTGCTGGAGGGGGTTCCGGTCATCCCTGCAGGCGAAAAGATGGGAGGGCAATTCTTCCCGTTGCTTCTCGACCCACGAGAGGCAGGTATTGCGTAGCTGCTGAGGGAAAACCGCCTGCACCGATATAGAT
>CALJAP010000163.1 GCA_938027655.1 uncultured bacterium
GCGTAGTCGTATCCGCGCCCCAGATAGAAGAAGCAGGTGGACGGAGCCAACCGCTTCGCCAGCTCGATAATCTGCTCTTCGCCATGCAGTATCTGCTCCACCTTGTCGGAGAGCGACTGCACCTCCTGCACCATTGCACGCGCTTCCTCGTGGCTCAGCCGTGATTCCAATTGCGCGAGGTAGATGCCCAGCAAGTACAGCACCGCCAGCTGGGTGATATACGCTTTGGTAGACGCCACGCAGATTTCGGGCCCGGCATAGGTATATAGCACATGGTGCGCCTCGCGGGCGATACTGCTGCCCACCACATTGACGATGCCCAGCGTGGTCGCGCTGTGCTCCTTGCACGCCCTCAGCGCAGCAAGTGTATCCGCTGTCTCGCCCGACTGGCTGATGATAATTGCCAGCGTCTCCTCATCCACAATGGGGTCACCGTAGCGGAACTCGGAAGCAAACCAGATGTCCACGGGACGGCGCAGCAACCGCTCGTAGAAAATCTTGCCCACCATGCCCGCGTGCAGGGCGGTTCCGCAGGCGGTAATCAGGATACGCTTGAAGCCACGCAGTTCCTCCGGCGACAGGCTCAGGTCGGAGAACGCCACCAGACCGTCTTGCGAAATCCTACCACGCAGGGTATCGCGCAGGGTACGGGGTTCCTCATGGATTTCCTTGAGCATAAAGTGCGGGTAACCACCCTTCTCCGCCGACGCTTCGTCCCAGGTCACCTCCATCGGCTCGCGCGTGATGGGTGTACCGTCCACACGCATCACCTGCACGCCCTCGCGCGTCACTACCGCCATCTCGCCGTCTTCCAGCACAATCACTCGGCGGGTGTAGCGCATCACCGCAGGGATGTCCGACGCCACGAAGTTCTCGCCCTCGCCCAAGCCGATGATGAGCGGCGAGTCCTTACGCGCCACCACAATCTTGTCGCGGTCTACGGTAGAAAGTACGGCAATTGCATACGAGCCGCGCAATTGGGGGAGCACCTTGCTCACCGCCTCTACCAAGTCCTCTTGTAACTGCTCCTCTATGAGGTGGGCAATTACTTCGGTGTCGGTTTCGGAGGAGAAGGCGTGCCCGCGCGACTGCAGGGCGTGGCGCAGCTCCAGATAGTTTTCAATGATTCCATTGTGTACGACAGCCACCCTGCCAGTGCAGTCGGTATGGGGATGGGCGTTGTCGTGTGAGGGCTTGCCATGTGTCGCCCAGCGGGTGTGTGCGACGGCGGTGAAGGCGGCGGTCTTCTCGCCTTCCAGCAGGCTCTCCAACCGCGCGATTTTGCCTTCGCTTTTGATGACGCGCAGCCCGCCGTTCTGGGGGAACGCGATACCCGCGCTGTCGTAGCCGCGATACTCCAGCCGATGCAGCTGGTCTATCGCCAGTTCGATGCCGTTACGCGGACCGATATATCCTGTAATACCGCACATGGGGGGCGTGCCTCCTCGTGAACTTTCGCTATTTTTATTTTCGGCAAACGCCAGCCTATTTTAGGATGGTTTTTTGCGAAAAACAAGGGAATCGGCTTACAATTCGTTTCGTCTTATCTCCTGAAAACGCCCGATAAGGAGGTGCCGACGATGAAACGAACGTGGACAATGCTGGCGGCAGGTGTCCTGTTTGCCGCGTTGATGACGACCCCTTTGCTGGCGCAAGGTTGGGGTAGAGGTCGGGGCTACGGAGCAAGAGGATTGCCCTGTCCCTATGGCTACACCCAGCCCAACCCGAACGCTGGCGGATGGTGGACGCGCGTGAACCCCACCGACCCACAACAGAAGCAGTTCGTGGAGCAGGTGCGGGCATTGCACGAGCAAATTCGGCAGAAGCAGTGGGAGCTAGTGCAGATGCAGACGAACAAGGCAGATGCAGGGGCGATCGAGGCGAAGCAGGCAGAAATCAACGCCCTGCGCGAACAGCTGCACCAGCTGCAGGTCAGTAACCTCGATCTGAAGCAACAGATGATGCAGCAGAACGGTGGAGGGAGAGGCTTCGGTGGCTGGAGATGGATGCGTGCCACCACACCGAACTCTCCACCCGCCAATACGCAGTAGCGAATACCCCTCATCCCCCTTGCCCCCTTCTCCCAACCGGAGAAGGGGGATTTGTTTGCGGCTCAAGCCGCACCCCGGCAAACCAAACCCTGCCTGCGCAGGGTTGTAGCCGCAACCTGAAGGTTGCGTTTTGCAGGAACCCCACCCCCTACCGAGAAAGAGCTTTTATACCGTTCCCTAGAGGAGTTGTAACCATGAAACGTCTCTTCGCAGCCTTTGCGCTGTTGACTTTTGCCCTCATCGCCGGTGCGGACACGCTCGAGCTAACCGACGGCACAGTCCTCAAAGGGTGCTTCGTGCGGGATGAGGGCGTGCGATTGCTTGTATGGGAGAATATGGAGCAGGTAGGCGGACCGGCGAAAGTCTATCCGCGCAGTGCCGTCAAAAGCTTCCAGGTGGAGCGTGACGACTCATGGGATGCTCGCCCCAACCTGCCTGACCTTAGCGTTACCTTCATCGAGCTGAACCCCAAGCTGGCGGGACTGCATGGCAGGGTGCATTACGACCAGTGGGGGCGACCCAAAATCGCCGGCGCGCCGGTTCTACCCGACTTAGGTGAGGAGAGCTACCTGAAGCCCGAAGAGATTGTCAAAGGTCTCAAGCTGAAGTACGAACCCGGCGAACTGGTGACCCTCACCGCGCATGTGAAGAACGTGGGCTTCGCCACCGCACAGCCGTTCGAATACGTGTGGCTGATAGACGGCAAAGAGGTCAGCCGGGGCAGACATCGCGGTAGGCTGCGCGAGATGGAGGAAGCTACTTTTACCCTCAAGTGGAACTGGCAGGAGGGCTTCCACCACGTCACCTTCCGTATCGTCACCGGGCAGAAGGAGATTGCCACCATCAACAACGAAGCCACCGACCCGCTGTGGGGATGGGGGTTCTTCTACATCGTCAGCAAAGGGCGGGTGCAGATGTGGCATACGTTTCGCAGCGCCGCGGGAACCTTCTGCTTCGAGGATTACTACCGCTGGCACATCGACATCATGAACCTGCTATTTGCCCACAGCATCTTCCCTGCCGCGCCGGAGGGTATCAAGGCGCGCGTCCGTTTAGACCGCATCATCTACACCGACGACGTGGACAAAGCGATAGGGAGCCTCGTGGCGCAGGACGGCATCGCCTACCATCAGGGCGGCTGGATATGGCACGACAGCCCCGAAGAGAAGGCGGGCAAATGGCAACCGCCCACCAAAGAGTGGCGACAGAACACCGAATGGTCGTTGCCTCATGAGCTGGGACACCAGCTGGGCTTGACCGACTGGTACGCGCTGGACTATGCCGGGCACGAGCACCACAAGATGCCCGACAACGGTGACCCGGTAGCGCACTTCATGACCCATCCGGTAACCATGATGCACTGGCACGGACCGCACCCGTTCTCGGAGGCGGATGCGGGCTACTTGAACATGACGTGGGATAAGCCGCGCGGGCACTTCGGCGACCACTACTTTGCCATCCCCGCCGAGAACTTCCTGCGCGTGGTGGACGTGAACGGCAGACCCGTGCCCGGCGCGAAGGTGGAGATTTTCCAGCGCGGCTGTGTGGTAGACCCGAACGGTCAGCCAGGCGAAGAGGCGGGCGTGAAGTACTTCCCCGTGATAGAAGACGGTAACTTTGACCACCCTGTTTCCAAAGAGCCTGTTATCGTGGGAGAGACCGATGCCGAGGGTATTCTGCGCCTGCCGAACCGACCGGTGAAAGAAGTGCGCACGCTCAACGGCTTCCATCGTCGCCCGAACCCCTTCGGCAACATCAATGTGGTGGGCGGACGAGGGCTGATGCTAGCGAAGGTAACAAAGTATGAACGCCCCTGCTACTACTGGCTGGAGATTACCGAATTCATCACCGCGTGGTTTCGGGGGCAGAGAGACCGGTTCACCATCACGCTGAAGACGCCCTACGGCTCGGTGGACTCGCCCCTGCCGCCGCGCAACGTGAAGGTAGAGCGCGTGGACGAGCACCATGTGAAGGTGACGTGGGAGAAACCAGAGGTGCGATATGAACAGCACTACCTGCACCGCGCTATCGGTTATCGGGTGTATCGTCGCATCTCCAGCGATGGGCTGAACGACCGCCCCTGGTTCCCGGTGGCAACCGTGGGCCCCGACACCCACGAGTGCGTTGTCGACCTGCGCCAGCGTCCTGAGGATGTGTACTGGTTCTCGCAGGTCAACCGCTTTGCGGTGTCCACCATCGGCGAGCTGTCGGTAGAGAGCGAGTTGGTGGAGACACTATTGCCACAGAAACCATAGTTTATCGATGAACAGCCGGGCGTCCGCGCTGCCGGTGTTGACTACGATGCGCACGAACAGGTCGCCTTCGTACGAGACCCACCGGCTCGCGGGCGCGGGAAGGCTGAACTGCAGGGTTTCGCCGGCGTGCTCGCTCGCCCGCGCACTGAACACCTCTACCCAGTTTCCGTAGGGGTAGCTGCCCGAGCGGAAGTCATACAACTGGACGCTCTCCACAGGGTCGTTGACCACCCCTTCGTAGCGGCGCAGGTACTCGCACGCGATAGCAGAGACTGTATCCTTATCCAGCCCGCGCACGAGCAGCTTCAGCTCTATCGCTTTGCTGTTATCGGTGCGAGGGCGAGCAACCAGCGTTTTGCCGTCCGCTTCCAGCAGTTCCGCGTAACCTCCGCTGAGCCACGCTCCCTGTCCGTACCGTCCCACGATGCCCACGTCGCTCGGCGCGGTAGCAAAGGGCGTACCCGGCGGGGCGACCGTCAACCAGTGGCGGTTAGAGGTTCTACCGCGCACCTGTACTTGCAGCCAGCCCGACACTACGCCTGCGGGAACGCGCACCACGATGCGCGAGTCGCTCCACTCCAGCACCTGTAGCGTAGGCTGCGGGCGAGGGGTGGGGCGTAGGGAGGTAGTAGACCTCACTCCCGACCCCTCTGCTTGTTTCCCCTCACCCCCGTCCCCTCTCCTGCGAGGAGAGGGGAGCCTCGCTCCTTCTCCCCCTTCCCTCGTAGGGAAGGGGGTTGGGGGGTTAGGTCTACCCAGCGCCACCACCTGTCTCCCCTGCAGCAGCACCCTTCCTGCGCTGGCATCCCAGCCGAAACCCCGCCCGAAAATGGTGATGGTACCGCCGGTGGCAGGGATGCGATACGGGCTAATCCAGTGGATGCGCGGTATGGCAGGGTACCAGGGTGACTGCAGGGGCAACAGATTCAACGCCCGCCAGGCGTCCACCCTGCCGTAATTAGTAAAGGTTCCCACTACTGGGTCGTTGAGCGGTGTGGAGGAGTACTCCAGTGCAGCGCGCACCTGTTCAATCGGCGCACCAGGCTGGAGCGACCACAACAGGGCAGCAACACCGGCGGCGTTGGGTGTGGCGGCGGAAGTGCCCGCGAAACGGTCGGTGTATCCTCCGCCCCATGTCGTCGCTATAATCCCGACCCCGGGCGCGCTCACGTCTACCCACGTGCCAAGGTTGGAGAAGCTCGCCTTGCGGTCGGAAGAGGTAGTTGCTGCCACTGCTACCGCTTTGTCGTAACCCGCCGGATAGATAGGGAACGGCTCGTCGAAGTTACCCGCCGCCGCGATAACCAGACAGCCCTTGCTCCATGCGTAATCGACGGCAGCTCGAAGGAGGGGCGTGAGGTCGTCGCTGAAGTAGCTGATACTCTGCACCTTCGCGCCCATATCCGCCGCATAGACCACGCCGGGCGCAAACATCGAATCGTAGGAATAGCCGCTGGACAAACCAATCTTCACACACATTACCCGACAGCGGTAGGCGACACCTGCCATTTGCGCTCCGTTGTCTCCCACCGCGGCGATGATTCCCGCGCAGGCAGTGCCGTGCCCGTGGTCGTCCATCGGGTCGCGGTCGTTGTAAGCGAAATCCCAGCCGATGTCGTCATCCACAAAGCCGTTGCCGTCGTCATCGATACCGTTGCCGGGGATTTCGCCCGGGTTATACCAGATGTTGGGAGCCAGCTCGGGATGACGGTAATCTACACCGGTATCCAGCACCGCTACCACGACCTCCGGGCTACCCTGCGTTACGTCCCACGCCGCGGGCACATTCATCTTAAACAGGTTCCACTGGTTGGGCACAAGCGGGTCGTTGGGAATATATGCCATGCGATAGGCGCGGTCGGGAAAAGCTTCCTGCACCAGTCTCTGCGCCTTCAGCTGCGCGATGGTTTCGTCGACCTGTCCGTAGGGTACCTTCAGCACCGTGTAGCCCAGTTGCGGGATGTCGCGGATGACTGTGTAGCCGAGTTGCGCTACGGCACGCTTTGCCGCCTGGTGGGGGAAGCGTACAATAATGCGCTCCGGCGCGGCAAGCACGCGGCTCTGCGAAGTAAGAATCGGTTCCCGCGATTGTTCGGCACCCAGCGTGGCGCAGAACAGAAGCAGAATCAAACCGAAAAGACGTCTCATCTCAGCCTCTCCTTTTCCTGAAGCACGGGATACAAACAACCAGAACCTATCTTACGCGATTCGGGTAGCAAACGTCAAGCGCGATTTTCCGGCGACTCGGTCCCGCTTGACTGTCGTTTTCTCTCGCTACGCAGAGATGCTTCGCTAACGCTCAGCATGACAAGACGGCTCCAAGCAATAGCGAGAGGTGAAACGGTTCCGTGTTCGTGATGTGCAAGCTGGCGTTCTCCATGATTTTGTGCCTCCTGTTCGTGTTTTGTGGAGACACAACATGTAGGGGTCAAGAGCGGGTAAAGCAGGTTTTCACACAACATCTTGTAGTCTGGAGCGGGAGACGGGACTCGAACCCGCGACATCCAGCTTGGGAAGCTGGCGTTCTGCCACTGAACTACTCCCGCTCACTAGATGTTGTGCCTCTCAGCCTCTCAGAACGCAGAAAACCACTACATCTTGTGCCTCCGGCAAACACAAACAGGAGGCAGAAAATGAGACAGAACGCCAGCCTGCGCATTACGGACACAAACACGATTTTTACCACACTGGAGCTGTGGCTGGAAGCTGTGCAAGCACGTGGAGCCTCAGCGCGTACCGTCAAAAACTACCGCGAGTGTGTTAGCCTCTTCGCGCACTTCCTTCACCAGCAAGGTTGCCACACCCTTGAGGACGTGCAACCCCAGCACATCCGCAGGTGGCTTCTACACCGCCAGCAACAGAACCTCAGCACGCATACCCTGCACAACAGTTACCGTAACCCCAAAGCGTTCTGGAACTGGTGCATCCGTGAAGGACTGACCGAAAGCAACCCCTTCGCGAAAGTGGAACCGCCGAAGCGGGAACAGGTGCTCAAGCGTGCCCTGACGCCCGAAGAGGTGGAGAAACTCCTGCAGGCGTGTGCAGGCAAGGGATGGCTCCCCCTGCGAGACAGGGCACTGATTCTGCTCCTGCTGGACACCGGCTTGCGCATCCACGAAGCACATGCCCTGCGTGTCGGTGACGTGGCGCAGGACGTGCTGGTGGTCAGAGGCAAAGGCGGGAAACAGCGCATCGTGCACCTCAGCGCGGACGTGCGCCTGAGCATTCAGCGTTACATCAAGGCTTACCAGACACAGCGGGGCGTGTGTCTGCAGGCGGAATCACCCCTCTGGCAGGGCGACAGAGGCGCACTGACGTTGCACGGCATCAAGCTGGCAGTGCGCAAAGCGGGCAAGCGTGCTGGCATCACGTTAGGTGCACACCAGTTACGCCGAACCTTCGCCACGTGGAGCCTGCGCAGTGGTATAGACTTAGAGCACCTGAGGCTTCTGATGGGGCACAGCGATTACAAGGTGCTCCGGCAATACCTGTCCCTCGTGGAGCAAGACCTCAAGCGGGCACACGAGGAGCATTCCCCCCTGCGCCTGCTGAGGAAGCAGTAGGCATACACCGCTCATTTTTCTCACAAAGTGGTGGTCACAGCTGACCAATGGTGGATTTCTGGGAATATATAGTAGAAGGAGGTGTATGCAATGCATGAGCATCAACCGACAAACCTGCTCAGTTTGGCACGGGCTGCGCGAATGCTTGGAGTGCACCGGCAGACTTTGAGCCACTGGATTGCCAGAGGCGAACTGCGTGTTGTGCACATCGGCGGACGTGTCCGCGTGCCCTACGCGGAAATCCAGCGACTGCTGAAGGCAGAGGCAAGAAGCAATGAGATTTGACCGAAGAAGTGCAACACGCCCGAATCGGGCGGGATGCGGGCGTGTTACATTCAACCTCTTGACTTGTCGCGTAACCTCGTTCACGGAGGTGGTCACATGAGAATTATAGCAACATTGGAGACCATCCTGCAACAGCTGCACGGCGTGCGCCCACAACGCGATGGAAGCTGGATTGCCCGTTGCCCCGCTCATGATGACCGGGAGCCGTCGCTTCACGTGTCGCTGACCGAAGACCGCATCCTGCTTCACTGCTTCGCAGGGTGCTCTGTGGACAGCATCTGCCGGGCACTGGGCATCACCACCGCTGACCTGTTCCTGCGCAACGGACACCACGAACCAGAGCCACCTGAAGGCTTAACCCTCACGCAGTTTGCCCTCGTGAAGAGGCTGAGCGAGGAGCACCTGCGCCAGTGCGGGGTGAGCCAAACCGAATGGCAGGCAAGACCGGCTGTCGCCTTCGCCTACGTTGACGTGGATGGCAATCAGCAGGCGGTGCGCTACCGAACCGCCCTCACGGGCAACCGCTTCCGCTGGCACAACGGCGCAAAACCCAAGAGCCTGCTCTATGGCGCGTGGTGGCTTCCCCTGTGGCGCGAGAAAGAGGTGACGCCCGTGCTGCTGGTGGAGGGAGAGAGTGATTGCCTCACCCTGTGGCAGGCGGGCATCCCAGCCGTCGGTGTAGCCGGTGCGGATTGCCTCAGCGAGGAGAACGCCAGCCTGCTAGACGGCTTGCAGGTGGTGCTGTGGAAAGAGCCAGACGCAGGCGGGCAGAAACTGCTGGAGAGCGCAATCCCCCTCTTCGGTGACCGCCTCAGGGTGATTGACCCGCCCGAAGGAATCAAAGACCCGTCTGACCTGTGGCTGAGGATTGCGCGGGAGGAGCAGGACGCGCACACGGCACGCAGACGGTTCAAGGAGCAGGTGCAACACCTCATCCAAACCGCAAAACCTAACCTGGCATATATACCCCTTCCCGTGCCAGGTCAGGTTTCGGCTGGCGTCTACCTCACCGTTGCCGACATTCTCGCCATGCCGGAAGAGCAAGAGCAGAGCCTGCCCCTGCTGGGCAGTGTGCCGGACTACTTCGCGAAGGGAAGGAGCCACCTGCTGGCAGGCGAGCCGAAGGCAGGCAAAAGTGAACTGGTATGGCAGAGCCTGCTCCACTGGACAGAGGAGCGCGTGCTGGTGGTAACCGAAGAGCCGAGCGCGGAACTCAAGGAGAGGTTCTTACGCCTCCACCTTACACCAGACAGCGCACCTCACGTCACGATTGTAACTGCCCGTGAGGAAGGGATGGAACCTCACCAGATTCTGCAGGTGCTTCGCGACCCGCAGTTTACCGTGCTGGTGGTGGACACGGTGCGCAACCTCTTCGCGCCCCTCATTCGGGATGAGAACGACAACGCACAGGTGGCGCAGGTGATGACCAAGATTCTGTCCGCCGCGGCGGGCAGGACGGTTATTCTGCTCCACCATGCGCGGAAGGAAGGCTCTACCCGAACGACTCACCACGTTGCCGGTGGAATGGCTTTCAGCGGTTCCGTTGACCGCGTGCTGGTGTTGGAGTTTCACGAGAACAGCAAAGACCGGCGCACTCTCGAAATCGTGAAGCGGGGCAGACCGCTGCCGAAGCTGCTCCTACAGTGGGGCACAGACGACAGGCTATACCCCGAAGGGGATGTAGACGCCGTAGCCTTTGACGAACTGCGCCAGCGCGTATTGCGCCTGATGGAGAGTGCTCATGAGGACGGTGAGGACTGGCTTCGCAAGCGGGACATCTTCTCACGTTTAGGGGAACCTGCGCCGAGTGACCGCCACCTGCGCAACGTGCTGGATTCCCTCGTGGAAGACGGACTGCTGGAGCGTGACCCTCCACAGGACAGGTCAGGAGCAACCTACCGCTACCGCCTGAAACCTAACCTGGCACAGGAAGAGGGGTATATGCCAGGTCAGGTTTTAGAACCTGCTCAACCTAACCTGGCACAGGAAGGGGAGTATATGCCAGGTCAGGTTTCACCTTCTGCCGTCACATCATCACCACCTGAAAACATCCCCCTGTGGAAATACGAGCAGGAGGTAACCGCAGATGACACCACATGAACTGTTGGACACCCTGCGCGTGCTGGGCGTTGCCGTCTGGCTGGAGGGGGGACGCATCTGCTTTCATGCCACTCGCCCAGAACACATCCCGCCTCACGTCCAGCAGGCGGTGAAAGAGCACGCACAGGCAATCGCCAGAATCATCCGACAGGAATACATCTGCTGGCGGTGCGAGTCGCGCCACATCCGCTTTGACACCGACCTGCAACGCTACGTGTGCATGCACTGCAGGCGCGTGCTTTCTGACCCGCTGGACGCCTTCCCGCCACTGCCCCAACTGCTCCTGCAGGCAGGCGAGGCATACGGCTTCCCCGAGCTGCGCATCCTGCCACACGTGACACTACCCGCAGGACGCGAGGCATGGACGCGCTTTTGCGTTGCACCCCTGACGCCTTCTCACGAAAGGCTTCTGCTGGTGGCATACCGCAGGCTAATCCGCCCCACTGAGGGCGTTGACATAGACCTTCGCGAGCAAACACACCACCACAAGGAGGAGAACGAACAGATGAAAATCCGATGGACTGCAAGCGAACCACTACCCACAGGCGAGTACCCCGTGAAGGTGGACAGCGTGAGCGAGCAGGAGGGCAAGTTTGGCGTGCAGTTAGTGTGGAAACTGCGCGTGCTTGACCCTGAGCACGAAGGCAAGGAGCTGACCGCGTGGACGAACACCAGCACCAGCACCAACAGCAAACTGGCACGCTGGGCGCAAGCACTGGGGTTCGAGCCAGAGGTAGGCGGAGAGATGGACACTGACGACCTGAAGGGGCGCAAGGCGATTGCTGTGGTGGTTGTCAAGCGGGCAGAGGATGGCAACCTGTTCAATCGCGTGGAAGACCTGCTCCCCTTGCGCAAACCAAAAGCGAAGACCGCTGTTGCGTCTTACGACCCCTTCGCGGAAGAGGAGTAACGAACAGGGCAGGTGGTGCTGGCACACCCCTGCCCAAGAACGGGACACGCCCTTTTTTATTTCTTCCGAAACTACACTTATTATAAGCGGAAGAAACGAAACGAGGAGGCTGAAAATGAGGCAACCGAACGTCCTCTGTGACCGTTGCGGTCAACCGATTGAACGCTGGCGCGAGCTCGTGGTGTGGTGCGACAGCACGAAGGCTCAGGACGCCATGCGCCAATACAGACGAATGGAGCAAGAGCAGGAACGGGTGGCAGAGGAGTCTCTAAAAACAGGAGGCGCGGACGAGTGGCTTGCTTGTAGTGGGGCTACCTTCGCCGAGCTGGAGCGGGGGAAGTGGGCGGGCTTCGTGCGACCTCTTGCTTCCGTTCCTGTGGTGAAAACCGTGAGCTGGCGCACTTTCCACTTTGATTGCATCACAGACGAAGAATGGGAATGGGGCTACCCGATTGAGGGAACACGCATCAACACTCTGGGCAAAGCTCTGGCGTGGACACTCCACCTTCAGGGCAAGACGTGGTATGAGGCGACGGACTGGGAGAACCTCGTACGCAAATTGTTCACACTACCGAACCCGTGAAACGAACAGGGCAGGTGGTGCTGGCACACCCCTGCCCCCAAGCAAAACACCAACGAAAGGAGTTTGGCAACATGGCAACAGTTACACACACGACACGGCGAGTCCTCTACACCGCCGACGGCAGGCATAGCGGTTGCGAGCTGGACGGCTTCCGACTGGTGCGCCGTGTGCGCGGGAGCCTCCACCAGTTACGCCGACCGCCTGCATGGAGTTTTGAGCGGGGCATTCTGGAGCAGGCACACACCGCCGGCGCGAGGGTGGTAGAGGTGCACGACGTGGAGAGCCAAACCACGTATACTGCGCCCCTTGCCTTGTTGTGGCAGAAGGGCATTCGCATCCAGCGCGGGCACGGTGAGCAGATTGCCCTGCCGTTGAACCTGTGGCACGTGGAAGACCCAAAGCAGGGCAGGTTGTTCCCGTGAGGAGCACGCACAGCCAGCACGCAGGGGCAATTGTGCGCGACCTGCAACGGCGCGGCGCGTGGTGTG
>CALJAP010000164.1 GCA_938027655.1 uncultured bacterium
CAGGGAGAGTTGTCCTGCATCCCGTGATGCCGTACGGCGATGCACCTTTTCCAGTACATCCATCACCTCTTTTTGCATCTTATCGAGGTCGTACCGCGCCGTCTTCGCCCGGCACAGCAGCACGTTGAACGCAGAAACATCGTAGCCGACAGCATGAATACCCATCTCATTTGCCTGTACCAGAGTGGTGCCCGAACCGCAGAAGGGGTCCATCACTGTTTGCCCCGCGTGAAAGAACTTCCGCAGAAACACCTCCACCAGCTGGGGGATGAACTTGCCCAAATAGGGATGCAAACGGTGCACATGTTTAGTGCGGATTCGCTCCGGCAGGTCGCGCTCCCGCCAGTTCAGATTAAGGGTTTCCAGAGGGGTCTCCGGCGTTACCGTCTCTGGACGGGTCGGTTCGGCATCCATCTGGTAGACCGCTACTCGCTTTTCCTCGTTAGTTAGCATACCCTCTCCTCATGAAACCACTTTGCGCTTTTATTCTAACACGGAGGGTTGTCTTTGGGCAAACATGCCCCACCTTAGTGGGGTATAAAAAAGCACAGATTTATTAACAGGTACAGGACACAATGAACGAGGCAATCTACCGACGGAAACGTGAAGCGATGTACAGGGCGGCGAACGAGTTCGCAGACAGGGCTCGAAATCTGCCATCCGTTGACGAGGTGGTATTGTTTGGCTCGCTGGCTTCGGCGGTGCGAGGATTGCCTCATTGCGGGGGATGAGAGGATGCTGCTGGAGGAGGGGTGGTTGTAATCCCCTGTCTGTAGGCGCAGATGTCCGCCAGCGGGCACTGCTCGCAACGGGGGCGTTGCGCCTTGCACACCTGCCTGCCATGGCGGATGAGATGCACGTGGAAGGGGTAGATGTGCTCTTCCGGCACAATGCGCTGTAGCAGGTTGTGTGCTTTTGCCTCGCCCACCTTGCGGTCAAAGAAACCCAGACGCCAGGAAACGCGAAACACGTGCGTATCCACCGGTATTACCGGTCTGCCCAGCGAGAAGCACAGCACAATGGCGGCGGTTTTCGGACCAACGCCCGGCAGGCTGAGCAGATAGCGCCGAGCGGATTCGGTGTCCATGTCCTGCAGGAAGTCCAGGTTCAGCCTGCCCTCGTTATGCTCCGCGACCGCGCGCAGTACCGCCTGGATACGCGGCGCCTTGCTGCTCGCCAGTCCGCCCGGACGGATAGCCTCCTCCACCTTCTCGACAGGAGCCTCTATTACCGCTTCCCAGGCGGGGAAACGCTCGCGCAACCGCCGGTAGGCACGCCAGGAGTTGTTGTCCGAGGTATGCTGCGACAGGATGCAGGCGATAAGCTCCTCCAGAGGAGGCATGCGCTGTTGCCAGACAGGGCGACCGTGCAAGGCGTCCAGCCTTCGAACCACCTCTCGCGCCAGCTCGGAAGGGGATAGCATTGCCGACACTACCCTCGCATCTGCGCCACTTCGTCTACATTCACCGTGTGAAGCGTTCGATAGATGGAGAGCACCACCGCCATACCCACCGCTACTTCCGCCGCGGCGACCGTGATGGTCACCAGCACAAACACCACGCCCTCCAACGACTGCGGGTGCAGGTAGCGCCAAAAGGCAACAAAGTTTAGGTTCGCCGCGTTCATCACAATCTCAATGGACATCAGCACGGCAATCGCGTTACGACGGGAAATCAAGCCGTATAGCCCGATGGCAAACAACACCGCGCTGAGCAGCACGAAGAAGTGAAGGGGCAGACCGTTCAGGTTCATTCCCCGCTCTCCTCTTCCATCTCGATTCTGGGGTTGCGCGCGAGGAAAATCGCGCCCAGCATCGCGCTGAGCAGCAAGGCGGAGGTCAGTTCGAAAGGCAGCACATACTCGTTCAGCAGCATCGTGCCCAGCCTCCGCGTAATCGCATCCGAATCTACTGGTGCAGGCAGGACGGACAGCACGCCCAGATGTCGGTAGATGAGCACTATCAGCAGCATCATCATACTCGCGCTGGCGGCTATCGCCGCCACGTAGAGGCGGTTCGTCTGGCGAATCTGCGGGTTCATGACGTCGCGCGTGAGCATGAGCGCAAACAGCACCACCACCATCACCGCCCCGGCGTACAACAGCAGTTGTAGAGCAAACAGAAACTCCAGCGAGAGAATCAGATAGAAACCGCCAACGCCCAGAAAGAAAGGCAGCAGCCAGAAGCCGGCGTGAATCAGGTTGCGCACCGCAACCACCATCAGCGCAGAGAGTACCGTTATCGCGGTGAGAAAGAGTAACAATGCCGTTTCCAGTGGACTCATTCCGATTGCCCTCCCGCCGCGTGTGCTGCATGAGCCGGTTTTGCTTTCTCTTCTTCTGCCAGCAGCCGCTCTATCGTTTCGATATTCTTGCGCACCGCTTCCTCGCCACCCTGTGCCAAATCGGCGATACGGAAGAGCGAGACATCACGCCGCTCACTGGCAAGCTCATAGTTGGGCCCCATGTAGATGGCGTCGAAGGGACACGCTTCCACGCACAGATTGCAGAACATGCACCGCCCGAGGTCCATCGTGAACTCGCTGACCCCCGCGTGGGTTCCCTTGCCTAGCTTCACCATCGAAATCACGTCGGTGGGGCAGGCTTGCGCGCACAGCGTGCAGCCAACGCAGTTGAGCCGTTGCTTCTCCTCGTTCCACTTCAGGTAGAACAACCCGCGATAGCGCGGCGGCACTGGACGGCGTTGGTATGGGTAGCGCACGGTGATTTTCGGACGCCACAAGTTGCGCCAGGTCACCACCATCCCGTTAAACAGCGTGACCAGCCCGTCGATGAAGTAAACCAGCGGATTGTATTCCGTATCCCTCATTGCTCGTTGACGGCTCATGCTATCTCACCCCCAGAGCGATGGCGAACAGCAGGTTCGCCAGGCTGACCGGCACCAGGAGTTGCCAGGCAAAGCGTAGAATCTGGTCTATCCGCAAGCGCGGAGGCGTCCACCGCAGCCACATGAAGACGAAAATCATCACGAACACCTTCAGGAACGTCCACACAATCGGCGGCAGAACGGGACCGTCCCATCCACCGAAGAAGAGCGCGGCGGCAAACGCGGTAATGAAGAAGTTGTTGGCGAACTCCGACGCAAAGAAGAAGGCGAAACGCATCCCCGAGTACTCGGTGTTGAACCCGCTGACCAGCTCCGACTCCGCCTCCGGCAGGTCGAACGGAGTGCGGTTGATTTCCGCCAGCGCACAGATGAAGTAGATGAGGGCAGCAATCATAATCGGCGGATGCCAGATATTCCACCCATGCTTCACCTGATACTCAATGATGCCGGTAAGGCTGAGGGAGCCGGTGTAAAACACCACCGCCAGCACCGAAAGCACCATCGGGATTTCGTAGGAGAGCAGTTGCGCCACTGCCCGCAAGCCGCCCAGCAGAGAGTACTTGTTATTGGACGACCAGCCCGCCATTAGGATGCTCACTACGTTGAACAGCGATACCCCGATGATGAACAACACCGCCACGTTCATCTCCAGCGCCACCCAGCCGGGCGCGAACGGAAGCACCATGAAGCACAGTACAGTGGAGACGAACGCAATGTACGGGGCGAGGTAGAAGAAACGTTTGTCCGCCCCCTCAGGCACGATATCCTCTTTCAAAAGCAGCTTCAGCGCGTCCGCCGCCGTTTGAAACGTACCCTGCGGTCCCACATGCAGGGGGCCCAGGCGGCTCTGGATGAAACCGGCTATTTTGCGCTCCACGTAGATAACCGCCAGCGGAATAACCAGCGTGAAGCTCGCCAGTACCACCGCCTTGACAAACGCCCACAATAGCGGATGTTGCGTGAAAAACTGTGTGATCGCCTCTATCACCGGTCTATCTCTCCTAAAACCACGTCGATGCTACCCAGTATGGCGACGAGGTCTGCCACCTTCGCCCCTTCCAGCAGGCGCGGTAGCACACTCAGGTTGACAAAAGAGGGCGCGCGGATGTGCACGCGCACCGGATTGGCACCACCGTCGCTAACCATCATAAAGCTCAGCTCACCGCGCGGGCTTTCTACGCGCGAGTAGGCGATGCCCGCCGGCGGTTTGAATATCTTCGGCAGTTTGGTCTGCACCGGACCGTCCGGCATATCACGCAGCACCTGCTCGATGATACGCAGGCTCTGGCGCAGCTCCTCCATGCGCACTAGATAGCGCGCCCATACGTCGCCGTCCTCAAACACCGGCACGTCGAACTCCACCCGATTGTACACCTCGTACGGGGCGACCTTGCGGATGTCGTAAGGGATGCCGGACGCTCGCGCGACGGGGCCACTGCACCCGTACGCCAGCGCGGTCTCCTTCGGTATGACGCCGATGCCCTGCGTGCGCGAGCGGAAGATGCGATTGCGTGTGAGCAGCATGTCGTACTCCTCGATGCGCTGGCGAAAGAGTTTGACGAAATCCAGCACCTTTTGCCCAAAGCCCTCCGGCAGGTCATCGGGCACACCGCCCACCCGCACCCAGTTGTAGGTCAACCTCGCGCCGGTACACTCCTCCAGCAGGTCCAGCACCATCTCGCGCTCGCGGAAGGCGTAGAGGAACATGGTGGTAGCGCCCAAATCGGTGCCGAACGTGCCCAGAAACACCAGATGGCTGGCGATACGCTGCAGTTCCATGAGTAGCACGCGGATATACTGGGCGCGTTCGGGAACCTCTACCCCACCCAGCCGCTCGATGCACTGGCAGATAGCAAGGTTGTTGGACAGCGCGGCAAGGTAGTCCAGCCGGTCGGTGAAGGGGATGTTGTGGCGATAGGGGCGACGCTCCATCATCTTCTCCAGCCCGCGATGCAGGTAGCCGATGACAGGCTCGCACGCCAGTATCTGTTCACCGTCCAGGGTCAGTATCAGCCGTAGCACCCCATGCGTGGACGGATGCTGCGGACCGACGTTAATCACCATCCCCTGAGAAAGCACTTCCACTGTGTTCAGTGACGATGGCGTTTGTGACGAAACAGGTACACTCATCTCAGTTCACCGGTTGCGGCCCATGCAGGGGATTTCCGCTGGGCTCTGCCACATAGTCCTTGCGGAAGGGAAAGCCCTCCCAATCGTCAGGCAGCAAGATGCGTTTCAGGTTGGGGTGCCCTTCAAAAATGACCCCGTACATGTCGTACATTTCGCGCTCGTGCCAGTCCACGCCCGGGTAGAGCGTCGCCAGTGAGGCGATACGCGGCTCCTCGCGAGGGATGGAGGTCAGCACGATGACATTACGGTTATACACCGAGCACCACAGGCGCAAATAGACGCCGAACTCGTTGCCGGTATCCCACACGGTGAGGTCGGCAGGATAGTCCATTTGCCAGAGAGGGTCATCGCGCAGGTACTGTGCGACCTCTCGCCAATGTGATGCTGAGACCGTCAGATGCACCTCGTTTGGGCTGACCAGCTTCCACTCGTGCACCGCCTCGCCAAAACGCTGCAACAGGTTCTCTATCGCCTGATTCATCCGGTTGCTCCCGTTTCGGGGATAATAATCGGCTCGCGCACCGGTTTGGGCAAGCCCTTCTTTTCCGCCAGGTGCTCGCGGCGGATTCGCTCTTGCAGTTTCAGGATGCCCAGAATCAGGTTTTCAGGACGAGGCGGGCAACCATACACATACACATCCACCGGCACGAACTGGTCCACACCCTTCACGATGGTGATGGAGTCGCGGTAGGGTCCTCCTGCGCTGGCGCAGCCGCCCATCGCAATCACGTATTTGGGCTCAGGCATCTGCTCGTAGAGGCGCTTGATAAAGGGCGCCATCTTCACCGATACCCAGCCTGCCACAATCATCACGTCTGCCTGGCGCGGTGTGGCACGGAAGAACATGCCGAAGCGGTCCAAATCGTAGCGTGAGGCGGCGGTTGCCATCATCTCAATCGCACAGCACGACAGCCCGAAGGTCAGCGACCACATGGACGATTTTCGCGCCCACGCCATCAGGTCTGCCAATTTAGCAACGAGGATGGTTCCGCCCGGAACCTTAATCAACCCGTTTTCCAGTCGCTCTTTTACTCCCATGTCAACGCCCCCCTTCGCCAGGCGTACAGCAACCCCGCGCCCAGAATGGCGATAAACAAGGCAACCTCCGTAAACACCAGCCAAGGCGCGTTCAGGCTCTTTGCTACCAGAGCCACCGGCGCCAGCAACGCCAGCTCCACATCGAACACCACGAACAGCAGGGCGAAAATGTATATGTGCAGGTTTTGCTGACGCCACGCATCGGTGAACACTTCAGCACCGCATTCGTAGGTTTCGCCCTTCACCGGCGTGGGCATCCGAGGAGCAACCACATGAGAGAGTGCCAGCGTGACACCCACTATCAGGATAGCAACGAACGTAAAGACCCCGATTACGATGAGCGTACTCACCCCATCACCTCACAACACTACTACAGTATGATGATTCAACAAGTCTCCCGTTACTAATAGTACTTGTTTTGAGGAAAAAAATCAAGGGTGGTAGCCCGGTTTGGCAGGCGTGACCAACTACGGTTACGATACCAAGAACCAGTTGCTCTCGGAGCAGTCCACGCGGGCAGGTGGATACACCTTCAGTTTTGCTTATGACCTGGCGCAGAACCCCACCACCTTCAAGGGTCAGTCTCGCAGTTACAACGTGAACAACCAGCTGATTGGCGCCGGTTTCTCGTATGACGGCAACGGCAACCCGGTGTTGTATAAGGGGGTAAGCCTGGCGTTTGACCCCGAGAACCGAATGACCGCTTATGGTAACGTGCTCACCGCTGGTTACAACGGGCATGGCTTGCGGGCATGGAAGCAGACGGCGACGGGTAGAAGGTATTACCTGTACGACGGCGAAGAGTTAACCTGCGAGCTGGACGCAGCGGGCAATGTGGCAGCACCCATCATCTTCGGGGCAAACGGTCTGCTGGTATATGGGGGAACCGCTTACCAGTTTGACCCGCAGGGCAACGCGGTGCATCTGCTGAACGACACCGGCTATGCGGATGCCCATCTGGCGTATGACGCCTGGGGTCAGCCCATGTCCGGCACCAACCCCACTCCCTACGGCTACAAAGCGCAGTGGGGCTACTACACCGACGCAGAAAGTGGTATACTGTTACTGACTCACCGTTACCTTGACCCCGCGACGGGAAGGTTTCTCACCAGAGACCCGATAGGGGTGGAAGGAGGCGTGAACCTGTATGCGTATGTGGGGAACGGGGTGGTGATGCTTAAAGACCCTTCCGGTCGCATGCCGCTCGCTCCCATTGTCGGAATATTACTTAGGGAATGCCTCGTTGGAGTAGCTGGCGATATGGTGGAAGACATTGGTCGCTGGCTAGCTTGCGCTATTTATCGCGGTATAAGGCATGGGATGCCCGGCGTGCGCAGCTGTGGTCCTTTCCCTGTGCCAAGCTTGTGCGACCTACTTGGCGGATGTATCGGTGGCATGTTAGGAGGCGAGTGGCTTAAGAAACTGCCATTACCTGAGGACATTAAGGATAAGATTTTGGACTTACTGAAGGAGATAGCGGGTAGCCTGCTCGGGGGCGGTCTTGGTGCAGGGCTGTGCGAGGAGATTGCCAAAGACCCACCCCATGTTGTTCAGCCGAAACCCAGACCGCCACGTCCCACACCCTCTCCGATCCCTGTTCCTGTGCCTTCACCTGGACAAGGAGCGTGTGGGAGTGGTGGAGCGATACCGCGTCCGGGTCCACCTCCGGCGATGTGAGAAGGAGGTTTCATGCAGGCGATAAGGATAATCATTGTGTATACCATACTCTATGCTGCAACCCTGCTTGCTTGGATAGTGGTGGATCTACCAACCGAGAGGCTAAACTGGGAAGTAATTTGTGCAGTATCCCTCTCGGGTAGCGCAGTAGGGATCGTTGTTGCTGCATTAACAGATTACGTCGCGAATCGTCTCTCGCGAGGCAAAATAGAAAGAGAGCATGCGATAGCCTACTTCAGCGGCTATATTACTGTCGCCGTGATGGCTGCTGGTGTCTTCTGGTGGCAGGCGATAGCAAAGTGCTTGCTGGTGGTTATAGGGAGGTAGACATGTATAGCCGTTGGTGGGTGTGGAGTATCCTGTTCTTCTGGTTGTATACAACCGTCAGCACCTTGTCTGTTCGTGCAGAGGTGGGGTGGGGCGGTGCTATTCTTTTTTGGGGCGGCGCTGGCGTTTTCTACGGCGCGTTGCCCTATCTTATGCGTCGTGTGGCTGCATGGATTCTGCGGGACGCAGGTGAAGTTTCAGAACGGTGGTTGGTCTCCCATGCGGTTGGGCTGATGCTCACGGTGATAGTGTTTTATTTACTAAGGGGACTCATTACTGGCTTGGCAACACACATTTGGACCGAACAATCGCTACCATGACCCCGCGACGGGGAGGTTTCTCACCAGAGACCCGATAGGCATAGAGGGAGGCGTGAACCTGTACCAGTATGTGGGGAATAATCCCCCAAACGGTGCTGACTCGCTCGGTTTACAGAAGAAACCTACGAATCCGCTCGAGTGTCCGAAGGGTCAAATGCCCGTTTGTATAACCTGCTATGAAACAAAGGGTAAGTGCGCTTACACGGGCAAGCCGCCTCACGAGCCAGCAAAGGGACAGCCTGGTACATGTGCTACCTTCTGCCCCAAATACGGTAGGCCCACCTTCCCACCGGGGACTGAGATTGAGGTGCCGGGTTATGGACGATGTAAAGTGGAAGACTGCGGGGCTTATTTCTGGCCACCGAAGAAGGACGAAGCAGACTTCCCCTGGTTGGATGTCTGGCAGCACGACTGTTCAGGTTTCAAAACAGGATGGCGATGTGTCAAGGTAATCACCCCTAAAGTTGCCTACTGAGGGGAAAGAATGAGTAGCCGATTTGTCCTTGCTTATTCACTGAACGGCAAAGTGTATCTGAAACCCCGCGGAGGGCGGGTAGGTGTGTTCGCCGAGGGAGTTGCACCTGCCATCGCGCCCTCGCAAGAGAGGGTCGCGTTCCTGAAACAGGGGGATGTATTCCTCTACTCACAACAGCTCGGAGGAACCAAACAGCTGACAAATATCCGAACGAGTTTTATGCAACAGTCCTTCTTTCCTCTCAGCATCGCATGGCATCCTGACGAGGAGTACCTCCTGTTCACCCGTGTAGAGCCATACACATACAATGAGCATACGAGGCGTCTGATAGAATACCGGGGGGCATCTCCTTCAAAGGATGTTGTTGGGATAATGACCGTCTGGACGGTTCACCTGAGCGGTCAGTACCAACGGACGTTTGGTCCATTGGGGGATGTTGTCGCACTCTACAGGTCAAATCAGTTAGAGGGTGCCAGTGTGTACGAGCCTATGTTCTCTCCAGATGGGAGGTGGATATGGGTTCTTCATGAGGGCAATCTCTACGAAGCGGAATTCGACAGAAGGACTGGAGCAGCGGGTACACCGCGCTTTTCGATGCGGCTGGGTACAGGCTTTGATCTGGAGAGCCCTGGTGCCTCTAAGGCAGGACATGGTGCATTGATGTTGGCTTGGGACAGCAGGAGCAATCGGCTCGTCTACTGGGTCGGGCGGTTTTGGGGTACCGGTGTTTACGAATATGGTTACCTCTCCTGGCAACGTGGACAGCTCGGTAAACCCCATGAGTGGCAGCCACCCTTCGCTAAGCTGCTGAAACAATGGAGGGCAGAAAACATCTCGGGCTGTGTTTTTGATAGAAGAGGCAATCTGTGGGTGCGAGCGGTACAGGGTGAGAGCAACGTTCGGTGGATACGGACAGATGGTCGTGAGGCTTTGCCCGTAGGTGCAAGTAGGCCCAGTTTCTGAGGTATACCGACGTAGAAAATGGTATACTCTTCTTGACGCATCGCTACCTTGACCCCACGACGGGCAGGTTTGTGACGGCAGAACCGACTTTGTGCAACGAACCGCAGCAAAGTCACGGTGCGTTCAAGGTCTTAAGGATGGAGGCGATGTATGCGAACCTTTATCGCTATTGTGGAAAAATGCCCTGACACGGGGCTACATGTAGGGTGGATACCCGGCATCGCTGGCGCTCACAGCCAGGCAGAGAGCTTGGATGAACTGCGCCAGAACCTGCGCGAGGTGCTGGAGATGCTTCAGGA
>CALJAP010000165.1 GCA_938027655.1 uncultured bacterium
CGCGCGCCTTCTTACGAGCGCCGGCGAACAGCGGGAACAGCAGAGCCGCTATCAACGCGATAATCGCAATCACTATTAGCAGCTCCAGCACGGTGAAGGCGGTACGTGTTACGCGAGCCATTTCATCCTCCTCAGATTCTGTGCACAAGTGACGCTCCTATGCTTCAAAGTGGAACCCCTGCCCCAAGAGCAGACCGAACATACGTCCGCGCAGGCGATCCAGCAGGGTGCGGGACATGGATGCCTCCTTTTCGTACGCAAACCGCAACACACCCTGCAAACACTATAAAGTAAGAGCACATACCAAACTGTAGCAAAATACTTGCCGTCTGTCAACCGTAAAAAGGAAGACCGGTTCCGAACGGTTAAAGTTACTCCAAGGATAAGCGAACGATTAGATGGACGCGCACAGAAGGTTCAACGCATTGGGGTTGCTTCCTCACCCGACGGCACGACCTGTCTCCTCTCCTTGCAGGAAGGGGCGAGGGGAGAGGTTAAATCGTTTTATTTTTTCAAAGTTCATCAATGGTGGGAAAAGGCGCGATGGCAGAACACGATGCTTGAGGTAACCAATCTGTACAAATCTTTTCGGAACGTGCGGGCGGTGAACGGATTGAGCCTGCACGTACAGGCGGGCGAGATAGTGGGCTTGCTCGGTCCCAATGGTGCGGGTAAAACTACCACCCTGCGCTGTATCTGCGGTATCCTGCGCCCCGATGCCGGTCAGATTATCGTAGGGGGCTACGACCTCGCCAAACAGGAGCAACAGGCGAAGCGGCTGATGGCGTTTATCCCCGAAACGCCCAACCCCTACGAACTGCTCACCGTGCGCGAACATATCCAGTTTGTGGCGATGTGCTACGGCACGATAGACACCTTCCGCGAGCGCATCGAGGAGCTGCTGCAACGCTTTGACCTGAAGGAGAAGGAGCATGAGCTGGTGGCTACCCTCTCCAAGGGCATGAGGCAGAAGCTGGCGGTAGCATGCGCCTTTGTACACAACGCAAAGGTATTCCTGTGTGACGAACCGCTCATCGGCATTGACCCCAAAGGGCAGCACGAGCTGAAGAGCGAACTGCAGAGGCTACGCGACGAAGGGTGTGCTATTCTGGTCAGCACCCACCAGCTGGATACCGCCGAACGGCTGTGTGACCGGGTGATTATCATGCAGGCAGGACGCAAGCTGGCGGAGGGTACGCTGGCGGAGCTGCAAACACAGGCGCAGATGGCGGATAGCACGCTGGAGCAGGTGTTCCTGCGCTTGACCGAGGAGGCAAAGGATGCGGGCGCTGTGGTTTCTGACGTGGCGACTTCTGGTCAATAGTATCCGTCGCACCCTGCGCCATCCGGTACGGGCGGTGGTCTTTGCCCTGACGGTTGGCTGGTTTGGTTTTATCGTGGTCAGCAATGTAGTCTTCACCATCTCCACTCGCATGCGAAACGCGCCCCAGTTTCCTCCCAATCTGATAACGATTAACATGGAGGGTCTGCTAGCTCTGATTATGGCTGCACATCTGGTCATGTTGTGGCAACCGCTGTCGCCATCGACGGGTTTCGCCTCCCTGCCGCTGTTCACCCAAGCGGACGTGCACTTTCTGTTCCCCTCCCCCCAGAAACGGTTGGTGGTCTTCCTGTTCCTGTTGCTCACGCGAGGCGTCGCCAACAGCCTTTTCACTCTGTTCGTTCTCGCTTTTCTGGTGCTTGTTATTGGTAATGACCTAATCGTCAACGCACTGACAGGGAGACAGCCATCGAACATTACCCTGAGCTGGACATACCCGCTGATGTATCTGCTCGCTTTTACCGGGCTCCTTTTCGCGGGTATGTTTATCGCTCTACGGGAGGAGCGACAAGAAGGGTTCCGCCGCCGGGTCGGTGCGGCGTTCTGGTCCGTGATAGGGCTACTGGCGGGAATGCTTGGCGCACAAGGATATCGAGCATGGAGCGCAGGATACGAGCCTCTGCAAGAAGTGGTATGGCATGTCCTGCACAACCCGCTGGTGGCGATACCCCTGCTCCCCTTGCGTGGCTTGGCAGAAGCCGCTCTAGTCTTCTACAACGGATGGACGCCTTATGTCACGCTCGGCTTCCTGATTTGGGGAGGTTTCACAGGGGGTACCCTGTGGCTACTCGTACGCGAAGAGGGCTGGCTGTACGACCTAGCTGCCAAAATGTCCTCGCTGACCACCGCACACATCCTGCGCCGTCAGATGCCTGCCCACGCCGCCTACCAGGACGTAGTCTCTTACACGGCTTCGCTCGGCAGTGCGGTTCCACGCTGGCGGCTGCTCGAGAGGTGGACCCCGCAAGGGGTATGGGCGCTGCTGTGGTGTAATAGCCTGCTGCTGTGGCGGATGGCGAAAGGGATGATGCTATCATGGAGTCTGCTCTTGGGTGCGGTGTTGACGGCTCTGTTGCTTTTTCTGCAGCGATACGAGCCCAAGATGTATCCGATGGTAGGTGTCGTCTTGATGTATACCTCACCCTTCTTCTCCTTGTTCCTCACGCAGGTGCTGCTCGTCGCGGCAATACGTCGTGCCGAGATGAATAAGTCCCTCCCCTTTCGCGCAGAGCACATTGTCTGCATGGAGATTGTGCCCCTTACCCTGTCCGTATGGTTGCTGATCACCTGTGTATGGGGCGTGTTCTGTATGTTATTCCCGCAAGGATGGGCGATGCTGACGGCACATGGTCTCCGAGTGTTCTCCATCGTGCCCCTCTGGCATGCTGGGATGTTTCTGGTTTACCTGATCGTGCCCGACCAGAGCGATTATACACAGCGCGTGCTGTTGGGGATGTTGTTGCTTCCGGTTCTGTTTTTGACAACGTTGCCCACACTGGTAGTCTGGGCGATGGGCGCGTGGCTTTCGCTACCATCACTGATTGGGGCTGTCATCACCTTAGTGGCTAACGGTAGCCTTGCATGGTTCGTTGTCCGTATCGCTGGAGCACGCTACATGCAGGTCATCCTCACCGACTAAGCGCCCACTGCATTGCGGAGCGGCGTCGTGATGTGCAGGATAACTGCTTTGGCTCGCGAATAGATATTTTAACATGGAGAACAATCGCGAAGGGAGGCACAGTGATGGAGTACGTGCGTCTGGGACGTTCCGGTTTGCGCGTTAGCCGCCTCTGCCTTGGCACGATGAATTTCGGCTGGCAGATTGGCGAAGAGGAGAGCTTCGCGATTATGCACCGCGCTATCGATTTGGGCATCAACTTCTGGGACACTGCCAACGTCTACGGTTTCGACAAAGGGAAGGGGTTGACGGAGACCATCATTGGCAAGTGGTTCGCCCGAAGCGGTCAGCGCGATAAGGTGGTTCTGGCCACCAAAGTATACAACTTGATGGGCGACTGGCCCAATGAAGGAAGGTTATCTATCCTGCACATCAAGCGCGCTTGCGAGGACAGCCTGCGCCGACTGCAGACAGATTACATTGACCTCTACCAGATGCATCACGTCGATCGAGAATGCCCTTGGGAAGAGGTTTGGCAGGCGATGGAGCAGCTGTATCGCGAGGGCAAGATACTGTACGTGGGCAGTAGCAACTTCGCCGGCTGGCATATCACGCAGGCGCAGGAGATCGCCAGACAACGCCATTTCATGGGATTGGTATCCGAACAGAGCCTGTACAACCTCACCGCCCGCATGATCGAGATGGAAGTGATTCCCGCTTGCCAGGCGTACGGCATCGGCATTATCCCATGGAGCCCGCTGGCTGGTGGGCTATTGGGCGGCGTGCTACAGGGCGTGCAGGAGGGGCGACGCGCCTCCGAATGGATGCAGAAGCGTATCGAGCAGATGCGCGATAAACTGGAAGCATGGGAGAACCTGTGCAGGGAGCTAGGCGAGTCGCCCGCGAACGTCGCGCTAGCGTGGCTCTTGCACCAGCCTGCGGTCACCGCACCCATCATTGGTCCGCGCACCGTCGAGCAGCTGAACGAGACGATGCGCTGCTTGGAGATTAAGCTGAGCGACGAGGTGCTGAAGAAGCTGGACGAAATCTTCCCCGGTCCGGGCGGTCCCGCACCGGAGGCGTATGCGTGGTAGGTGACCGGTTAATCTACCGGTGGAGGGCGAACCTGCCGGTGAGCACCGGACGGCTCGGCAGGAACCTCGCCCTCCATGCGCTTGCTCTGGAGGGTCGCACTCCGTCGCGACCGAAAACGAACGGCTCGGACGGAGCTAAGCCACCACCCGCAACAGGGTGCTTCCCCGGGATGCTTGCATCTGTTGTTCTGCGAGCCGTTTGCGGATGCGGGCAATCACCCTAGCACGGCTGTGGCAACCGGTTAGAGTGCCGTCTTCCAGAAGGGCTTGCCCCGGGCACCGACTGCAGTAGTGCTTCACCTCGCAGGTCTGGCACTGTGTCAGGTCGTCGGGGGTGATGTGGCGCAGGTGGCGCAGCTCGCGCGAACCGTACCAAATCTCCCGAATGGACTTCTCACGCACGTTGCCGCAGGGGATAAGCATCTGCACGCAGGGGTACACCTCGCCCCAGGGGTTGATTGCCATGCTGTTGCGTCCTGCGTCACACATCTTCACCTTGTCGTTGGGTCCCATCGAAGGTAGCCCCCTCTTTTTGAACACCCGCTCGTCATCGTACAGTTTCATCAGCTCTTCCACGCCGATACGCAGGTTGGTGGGGCACATATCGCCATCGTTCATCGGCGCGATGGTGGGGTCGAAGCGATACTCCGCGCCCAGCTCCTGTGCCATCCGCATAATGTCTTCGTATTGCCCGAAGCTGGAGGTCGCCAGCGGGCACTTGAGGATGACGCGCTGTCTTAGCCCCACCAGCAGTCGCACCGCCCGCAGCACGCGGTCGAAGCTGCCCTTCACCTGCGTCATAGCGTCGTGCGTTTCGGCGTTTGAGCCGTACACGCTGATTTCCACCGTGAAGGGGCGCAGTGCGGCAATCTGCTCCGCCACTTTGGGGGTGATGAGTGTGCCGTTGGTGTATATCTTCAGCGCAAAGCGTTTTTTGCGGGCATATCGGGCGATGTCGAAGAAGTCCTTGCGCAACAACACCTCGCCTCCGGTAAGCGTCAGGTAAAGCGTGCCTGCCTCGGCGAGGTCGTCCATCACGCGACACCACTCTTCGGTGCTCAGTTCACCGTCGGCGCGTTTGGGGTGGTGCTGGTAGCAGTGCTTACAGCGCGTGTTGCAACGATGGGTGAGTTCGAACATCACGTTGAAGGGGATAGCCCGCTCCACCGTGAGGTCGGAGAGGTGCGCCAGCAGCGAGAAGCTTTCGCATTCCATCTGTCCTGCCTCCTGCGGCAATGCTTAGCATGGCAATATTCTCTCTTTTGCAAGAGGGTTCCTGCAAATCGCATCTCTACTTTATCTCAAGCGGGCTGGGTTATGTGCCGATAATGACTATGTACCAAAGCGTCCAATCGGAGGAGGACACGATGAAACCCTGGGGCTTACTTGGCGTAGCACTGGCAACAACGGTCGGCTTGTCAATAGCGGGATGTGGCGGGAGCATGTTCCGCAGTGCCAAAACCATTAACGATCCTCTCGCCCTCAGCGGGCGTTCTGCTGAGGTGAGCGTCGCTCTCGGCGGTGATGCATTGACCAGGCAATTTTCTGCAGAAACACCTCGCCCGCCGTCGAACCCCAGCGAGGCGTTACTCACCTATTCTTTCGGTAATAACATCAACCTGGCGCAGTACGAGGGGATGGAGACCCTGTCCATCAATCAGGGTGTCCGACTGCGTTTCACGTTCACACCCAACACCGGCATGCCAGGCGTCATCACGCTACGCAATGTGTCTTTGCGCCTGTGGCTGAGGCTGACGGATAGGGACAGCCAAGACATTGCGCGCTCGGCAATACCTGTTGAACTAGCTTATAACGGCTTGCTAACTATCGA
>CALJAP010000166.1 GCA_938027655.1 uncultured bacterium
CCGCGCTCTGCAAGAGCACCCTGAATGGCGCGAACCGTTGCTCAACGCGCTGCTGACCGACCAGTATCGGCAGTTGCCCTCGCGTGCGGACCGGCTGGAGGAGATGCTGGAAAGACTGGCAGCCGCTCAGCAGGTGACTCAACAGACGCTCCAGCGGTTCATGGAACAAACAGAACAGCGCTTTCAACAGCTCGAGGAGCAACAGCAACAGCAGGCTGCGCGTCATGACGAGTTGGTGGAGAAGTTGATACAACTCACGGCGCGAGTAGACGACTTGACTCGCAGAGTGGAAGAGCTCACTCGTCGGGTGGATGAACTCACCGCGCGGGTAGACGACCTCACCGTGCGACTGGAGCAACTCACCGCGCGGGTAGACCAGCTGACGGCACAGATGTCTGCCCTTGTGGAGCGGGTGGAGCGCATAGAGCAAGATTTAGGAGACCTGAAAGGCCTCTCGTTGGAGCAGTACTACCGGAACAACGCCACCGCCCTGCTTGGTCTCTTCTTCCAGAAACTGCGTGTCGTCGATAAGGGCAGGCTTATCGACACACTGTACGAGCAACGTGCGCCATCCCGAGAGGAGTGGGAACAGATATCTAAGGTAGACCTGCTGGTAAAGGGGGTACACCGCGCCTCGGGCGAGGAATACCTGCTGGTGTGGGAGATCTCATGGACAGTAGACGAAGAGGATGTCTCCCGCGCTATGGAGCGTGCCAGCCTGCTTCGCCAGTGGGGACTGAGCACCGTTCCGGTGGTTGCAGGAAAGGGTATTACCGGCAACGCGCGCACCACCGCCCTCTCCCGTGGGGTGCTGGTGCTTCTGGATACCGTACCCCTCGATGGCTCCGGTCTGGTGTAACGGGTTTAGCCTACTCTACCACTATCTGCCCGGGTGTTCCTTCCACCGCCTCGCCAATCACCGCGGCGCAGGGAGTTTGGCGAACACGCAGGGCGCTCAGCAGGGCATCTGCTCGCTCGCGGGCGACCGCAATGACCAGCCCCCCCGAAGTTTGCGGGTCCAGCAACACCTGTTGCATCGCCAGCGATATGCCCTCCGCAAACTGCAACAGGTTGCCCACGTATTCACGGTTCAGACTGCCGCCGCGTGTGGTGTTGCCTTGCATCGCCAGACGCTCTACCTCCGGCAACAGGGGGATTTCCCGTGAAAAGAGGCGAAAAGCCACACCACTCGCCCGTGCCATCTGGTACAAATGTCCAATGAGCCCGAACCCGGTCACGTCGGTAGCAGCGTGCACACCTGCCTCCTGCATCGCTTCTGCTGCACCCTGGTTCAGCGTCGCCATCACGCGAATGGCTTCCTCCAGTACGTCGGGCGGGCACTCGTCGAACTTCGCGGCGGTAGTGATGATGCCGGTACCCAGTGGCTTGGTCAGCACCAGCACGTCGCCCGGAGATGCACCCGTATTGGTTACCACCTTTTGCGGATGTATCACCCCTGTCACCGCCATGCCGTATTTGGGTTCGGGGTCGTCTACACTATGACCGCCCAGAATCACCACTCCCGCTTCCCGTGCCTTGTCGTAACCGCCGCGCAGGATGTCTGCCAGCACATCCGCAGGAGCGCTATCTATGGGAAAACAGACCAGATTGAGCGCAGTAACAGGCGTGCCCCCCATGGCGTACACGTCGCTGAAGGAGTTCGCCGCCGCAATCGCCCCGTACCAGTACGGGTCATCCACAATTGGGGTGAAAAAATCCACCGTTTGCACGAGCGCCATGTCCTCGCGAACACGGAACACCCCTGCATCGTCGCGGGTGTTTATCCCGACCAGAAGGTCAGGGTGAGCGATGTCGGAGAACTGACGCAGCACCTGCGCCAGCTGGGTGGGGCCCAGTTTGCTCGCTCAACCCGCGCAGCGTACCAGTTGCGTTAAACGAAGGCGTTTGTCTTCCATTACCCTGCCTGTAGTTTCGCGTTCTTCGCGCGAGATTGTTCGGCGATCTGCTGTTTGTAGTCTTGTAGCTTTCGCTGCAGCTCCTCGTTAGCAGTTGCCAGTATCTGCACCGCCAGAACGCCTGCGTTGCGCGCGCCGCCGATTGCCACCGTAGCCACCGGCACGCCGGAGGGCATCTGCACGATGGAGAGCAGAGAGTCCAGCCCCTGCAGCTTACTCTCTATCGGCACGCCGATGACTGGCAGGGTGGTAATGCCTGCCACCACACCCGGTAGATGCGCCGCTCCGCCTGCGCCTGCGATAATCACACGCAAGCCGCGTTCGTAAGCGGTGCGGGCGTAATCAATAGTATCCAGCGGCGTACGGTGTGCCGACAACACCTTCATCTCGTACGGCACGCCAAACTGCTCCAGCACCTCTGCCGCCTGTTTCATGACGGGCAGGTCGGAATCGCTACCCATCAGAATACCCACTAGCGGTTGCGACATGCGCTCCTCCCTTTGCTCGCTTTCACGTATGATACCCTAATATTCACCTCTCCGCCAAGAGCTTATTGAGCCTGACCACCACCGCCGGTCCATGCCGTGCGAAACGACCACGTATAGCCATCGGGAAACGGCGTGCCCAGAGATTCCTTCACACACCCCGCGGGCAACGTCAAGGTATACAGGCGATTCTTCTTCAGCGCTTGCGCAGGACGAATCTCCACCTGTGTTCCGTAGGTGATGAGCGTCTGCACCGGCACAATACTCCCGCCTTCCTCCTTCAAAGTAATCTGGTTCCAGCTGTTGCCTTGAGTGATGCTTTTGGTGAAGCGGGCAACAATGACCTCGTTTGGGCTAACGCCGGTTTCTCCGTCGGCAGGCAACGTGGAAGCGACACGTGGAGGCGAACCGCCGGTACCTGTGGTAAACTGGAGATTGAACGCTGCCTGCAGCGGGGTACCCTTCATATCGGTCACTGCGCCCGTAGGAATGGTGACCGATACACTGGTCGTGGCGGGTAGCACGGATGTGGGTAAGATGACCAGTTCATTGTAACGGGTACCCGCCTGATAGCGGACGGAAGCACCAGCAGCTCTGACACTGATGCTGGAGAAAGTGTTCCCTGCCCGCACAGGCTCCGAAAACCTTACCACGATGGGGTCGTCGCGATAGGCATCCCGGGAACCATGAACAGGTGACGAGCCGACCACTGCAGGCGGTTCAGCTGTCTCGAAATCGAAGGTAAACGGCTCCGAAACGACCCCTGTTTGCTCGTTCTTGAGAGCACCCTGGGGCAACGTCACTGTATATCGCTGTTTCCATGCCAGTGGAGAGGATGGGCGTAATTCCAGCGTGTCACCCCGAACGGTAGCGACCGTCCGCATCGCCCCAGAAGCAGACCGCACCGAGATACCACCGGCGTTGGGCCCGGCTACCACCTTCTGGTTTAACCGCACCAGTATCGATGTGGTGACAGGGACATCTGCCTCCTGACGACGTGGAACCGTGTTCACGACACGTATCGGTGGAGCGGTAGTGAATCCCCAGCGGTGTGCTACATTCGGATTGCCCTTCTCGTCACGGAACGCGCCACGGGGTATTTCCCAGAAATACTGCTGTGCCGGCTCGAGCGGTAAGTCCAGAGATAACAACACCTTCTTCTCTGAGGGACGAAACGAGTAGCGTACACCCCGACCTGTCGTAGCCACTGTTTGCCCTGAAGCCTTCTTGAGCGCAATATGGTGGATTGCATCGCCAGCAGCCGCTGTCGCATTGAAGACCAGCATGGTATCGGCTTGTAGTGGGACGTTAACGGCGTCTTTCGGCGGCACTGTATCCACGACTGTCAGGGGTACGCCCGTACTGAAACGCAGGGTGGACGTACCGAGATTGACAGCTCCCGTGCTCACCTGGCGAACCGCGCCAGGCAGAACAGTCAGAATATAGGAGGTGGAACCTGCGAGGTCCTGATTGGGCTTCACCACCAGCGTAGTGCCCTGCGTAGAGATAGTGCAAGGGATGGAGGTTGTTCCGTCTACCGCCCGAAGCGCTACATTCCCTGCGTTGTGCACCTGAACATTGTCGCTGAACACCAAACGCAGCTCGGGGCGTACCGGCAGGTCCGTTGCTCCCTGTGGGGGCTCGGTATTCACCATCTCGGGCGACTGAGGTCCCTGATAGTGTAAACCCATGCACCCCAGCTCCAGCCCTCTGTTGCCCTTCAAGTCTCCCTCCACCAGACCGTCACAGTAGAAGCTCAGTACCGTATGCGATAAACCAACGGCAGCGATAACCGCCTTGAATCTCAGCCAGGCAAGTACGTAGCTCTCCCGCAGGGGTAGTGCATCGTACATGACGGTCTGTCGCTCCGCAACAACGGCGTCTGCAGTGAATGCATGCGCAACCAGCTCCAGGCAATCCGCGATGAATTTGACATAACTGACCTCCGACGCTTCAATTGCGTCCAGGAAAATATCGACCACCCCACTGGCTTCGTTTTTTAAGATGTCGTTGACATATGCTTCGGCATCACCTGGTGCCTTCTCTTTTGCCTCCCAGAGTTTCTGTACCTTGCCGCTTCTGAGCACGTTGTTAATGGGAGTATCGTGGGATGCCGCTACGCCCACGCTGATTCCCGCCACGTAACCGCCTCTGCCTGTCCACGAGTCATTGGTCACGTTGATCGTACCCGCGTACGAAGCATCTATCGAGACGTCTGGATTGGGTGAAAACCCGGCTGGCGCTGGCGGTCTCCGAAAAGAGCGCCATACCACGTAGTCGATGGCTGCCCTTTGAGGTGCGCTGATAGTCATTCCGTCTGCATGCATCCAGACTTTGCCTCTCGGTGGAATCAGGGTGTAAGCCACCCTGCCTTCCTGAGCGAAGCAGGCGAAATGAGTTGCCGAAGCCGCGTTCCACGCCTTCGCCCATGAGATCGCGCTAACCAGCCTCGGAGATCCACCCGGTAGATGAAGGACAAGGGTCAGGCGGTTCACCGAGTCCGCCGGTAAGACCATATACACCGCATGCCAGCCCGTTACGCTGGGGCGGTTGTCATTCTTACGCCCTACCTGCACACACCCCACCAGCTGCCCACTGGCTCCGTAGACCTTTACTTGAGCCCAGTCATTGTTCCTGTCACCGCCGCTGGAACGAGCAAACCACCAGACCTCTATTCCATCGGTCACAGTGCCGTCCAGAACGAGCTCATACCTCGACTCATCCCTGCCTTCCGCAAGCGTTTTCCATGTTGCACAGGCAGGCGGTTCAGCATAGCCCGGCAAGGCGAGCATCAACAGCAAAGCCACCACTGCGTAACCTGCTGACGAGGCAGTTCGTCTCTTCGGGGTTGCACCCGGCGCAGACATCGCGAAATACACCTCCTTCCAGAGATGTATATACGTGCGAGCTAACTCCCTGACCGATTCTAATCTAAAAACTCACACCCGGTTTGTCAAGTGTCCTTGGCGAGAAATCGCCCAAACGGCTGAGAGCAAAGCGATTCGCTACGCTTGCAACGGTCTAGGGCTGAATGCAGTTTCCACACCCCCGACATAGCCTACTCGCACCACCAGTGCAAAGGAACACAAAGCCCACCCAGAGAACATGGAGAAGAACTGCCCGTATCCACACCCCGACGTGCGCGGACAACCGCTGATTTCCGCCGTGACGCTGGCGTCTCCGAAACCGGAAGCCAACCTGAAGCCATTTGGTCATTGGAAGGTGGATGCTGACGACCTCAAACCCGCCTTCGCATCGTGCCGCGTGCCCAACTGGATGGCGGAACTGGACGAGCTGGCGCGCGTCCTGTACACTCCTGAAAAAGACCTGCCCTAGCGGCTAACGCTCGTGCCCTTTCCTAAAAAGGAGCATACGGGCGCAGTTCCGACCACTACGCCACCCTCGGACCTCGCTGTGCTCACGACGATACCCGACGCACGAACTACGAGGTGAGCCAGATTCACTGGGAGGGCTCCCTGCGCGCCAGAAGCAGATAGAACAACCCCATCCCCACCACCAACGTCACCAGCTGATAGGTAGCATCCATCTCGGTAATGGCAAAAAAAGAGCGGGTGGGAATAGCGGTCGTCGTGTAGTTCGCCACCACTGCCGTAAACAGGTTGTTTGCGGTATGCGCCCCCAGCGCAAGCTCCAGCGTGCCGGAGCGCAGAGTAATCAGCGCCCAGAAGAAGCCGGCGAGGAAGTATATCAGCAGAACCTCCACGAAACCGGCGGAGACTTCGGGATTGCTGGCATGCGGGAGGGCAAAAAGCAGCCCGTTCAGCACCGCTGCAGGCAGGGGGTGTCGAATCAGTAGCCCCATCCCCTGAAGCAGGTAACCGCGATAGACCAGTTCCTCTGCCCCCGCCTGAACCGGGATCAACAGCGTCGCTAACAGCAGGAAGGGCAAAACAGAAAGCGGTTCCGGATTCGGTTGATACCTGCTCGGATGAAGCAACGCCTCGATCAAGCCGAATCCCCCTGCTATCGCGAACCACACGGCGAAGCCTATCGCCGACCTGCCCCAGCTGATTCGCCCATAGGGCGTGATGAGGGAGAGAAAAGGTCGGCCGTGCAGGAAGCGTACCGCCAGCCAGACCCCCACCGCCGCGGGCGCAAAGCTGAGCAACAGCAACGCCAACAGCAGCAAGTCGGCACGGGTGGGGTCGGACTCGCCGAGCACGAGTGGAGCGGCAATAACCAGCTGCCCTCCCGTCCAGCATACCACGATTATCAACACACCCGCAACGTACCGCCACCACTCGTTCCTTCCCTGACGGGCGACCTCGACGAAGGGGTTGGGTGAGCTCATCTTATCCCGGCTCCATCGGCGTCTTCTGCATAAACTCCAGCGTCTCTTCCAGCGAGCGCACACCGGTGGTCGCTCCCAGTGCGGTCACACACAGCGCGCCCACCGCGTTGGCGAAGCGTCCGGTTTGCTCCAGGTCCCAGCCCTTCACCACGCCGGTCAGGAAGCCGGCGGCGAATGCGTCGCCCGCGCCTAATGCGTCCACCGCCTGCACCTGATAGCGCGGGATGGAGAGTTTGACC
Source organism: uncultured bacterium (assembly GCA_938027655.1). Classification (GTDB taxonomy): domain Bacteria; phylum Armatimonadota; class HRBIN16; order HRBIN16; family HRBIN16; genus HRBIN16. The sequence goes on from CALJAP010000166.1 coordinate 6,953, forward strand.
TCTGCCGAGCGGATGTAGCATCCCCGCTCGCCCATTTTCAGCCCCACCACCTTCACACCATGCTCTAGGAAAACCTGCGCAATGTCTTCGGGGTCTTCCTTGCCCGTGAGCATCTTCGCCTCTTCGATGCTGGGTATCATGTAATCCACATAGGGCAGGCAGGGCTTGACGGTGTTCATCCAGCCGCTGCTGGTGTTCCACACGGTGTCGAAGCTGGTGAGGATACCTGCTTCTTTCGCCCGGCGCAGCAGCTCGGCGGTCGGTTCGCCGTCGATGCCCGGCATCACCAGCGCGCCCGCGACGTGCAGCACCTTACTCTGGCGCACGATGTCCATGTCCACATCTTCCAGGCGCAGGGCAGCGTTGGCGCCGATATAGTGCAGGAATGAGCGTTCGCCGTCGCTATGCACCATCACCATCGTCGCGCTGGTGGCTTCCTTCTCGTCGCGTTTAACGCCGCGCGTGTCGATCCCGTGCTTCTCTAGCACCTGCACGAGAAAGTCGCCGAACCCGTCGTTGCCCACCTTGCCGATAACGGCGGTCCTGACCCCGATTTTCGCCAGCGACACGCCGGTATTAGCCGCACAACCGCCGCTGTGCAGCTCCATACGGTCTACCAGCTGTAGCCTACCGCGTTCGGGGTAGGTGTCGATCGGTTTGCCCACCACATCGGCAACCAGAATGCCCAGACAGGTGACTTCAATCATTCTGCACCCTCCGTTTCGAGGTTAGTATGGTGTAAAATTTTATTGTGTATAACACATGATGATTGCCAAAATACTTGTCATTCTGAGCGAAGCGAAGAATCTCATTCCATCGCTACAAAACGATGCTTCGCTGTCGCTCAGCATGACAAGACGGTTCAGTAACGGATTCTGTCTGCACGCTCTACCCCCTGCCTACTCCTCCGGCAGGCGAAACTGCTCATCGGGAATAATCTCCGGCTCCGGTGGTAACACAATCACTCCGTAGCTTATCAGCAGGGCGCGAGTCCAGTGCACTGTCGCTAACGACACGAACCCTGCGCACATCAGCGCGAGACCGATGACGCTCACAAAGCAGAACACTGCCCACGCCGCGATGATGGCAAACATCCCCGCGCTGAAAGGCAGGTTGCCTATCGTCAACAGCAGAGAGCGTCGGAGCACCCGCCGGAGCCAGCTCGTTTTCGTCTGCTCCGCCGAGTATGCGCCGAATACGTGCTCTACCAGCAGCGGATACTGATACAGCACAGCGGTCAGCCATAACAACAGAATGTACAGGATAACCACCCCGAACACCCGCATCACCACCAGATTGCTCTGCAAATACAGTGCGATGTTCGCGGTAATGACCAGCGTGACGAAGGTTTGAATGATTGCCAGCCATAGCGTTTTCCATCCCAGACCGCGCCACGCTTCCGCAAAGCACAGCAGCGACGGTTCGTCACGCGTGGCCATGCGATAGGCGAGATAGACACACCCGCTCCATACCTCAGCCAGAATCGCCGAACCGATAAAAAGCATCCCCAGCACCGCCAGCACTTGCTGGGTACGGGCGGCAACGCTGACCGCTATCGCTGCCGCCATCAGTGCTGCAAACCACAACAGACTACTCGCTAGGGTCAGCCCCAAGCGGTCGTAGGCGTCGCCTGCGGCATTGCGTAGCGCCTTGAAGAAGGTGATAGTGGGGGAGGCGGGCTTTTCCATGAGATTCTACCTGACAGGCGGTTTGACCGTGCCCTGCGGAATGAGGTTCTCAGCAGTGAGCAACACCACATCACACCACTGCACGTAAGGTTTGGTGCCCTCCCCGGCGCGATTGACCACCCTCAGTTCGAGGGTATGGAACCCCGGCGACAGTCTGACCGTACCCATACGTATCCATCCGAAACCTTCGCCGTATTCGCCCACGAGCACGTTGCTCTCAGGAGGCTGTGGGGCATTGTCGTCGACGCTCCACAGCAGAGGCGAGCTGCCCTGCATACGACATGCCACCCAGAGAGTATAGTTTCCCTCCTCCTTCACGGCGAAGCGATAGCGCAGGAAGTAACCGCGCGCAGGTGGGTCGTTGAAGTTTTGCAATCGTATCACTTTGCCGCCGCTTGCCCAGGGCTGTTCCACGATTTCATCGAAGTTGCTCTCATCCGCCGTCTCCGCTTCCATCCACAGATACTGTGCCAGACGCTGAATCGATTCGTTCAGCGCCTCGTTGGCGAGCAGATAGGCGGTATATACCTGACCCGCTCTGAGATTACCACGTGCTTGCTGCCAGCGAAAGCGCGCTGTGCCCATATCGATGCGACGCGACTCGCCCAGCTTGATCAGCCTCGCCAGCTCGTTGATGGCATCCTCCGCGGCTTCTACCGGAAACAGCGTGCCGCTATTGGTAAACACCACCGGCACAGGAGGAAGCTTTATCGAAAAGTTGCGCCCCTTGCCGCTGAGTTTCACCGGCGTGCCGTCGGGCAATTGTGCAGTGAACATGCGCGGCTCGGTCAAGCGGAAATTCGTCGGACGCTCGCGGTCCACCGCCCACATCACGTATTGCTCCCCGCTCAGCGTGCTAATCTGGTAGGCGCGATAGTTCTGCCCGACGTTGACAATGCTTCCCTGGCGCACCGAGGGTAACCACCATACCTCGCCGGGTAGCCGCTTGACCTCACAAATGCCTGAGGCGGACTGCGGGAAAAACAGCACCTTCGGCGGTTGTTGCCATTCTGCCCGTGCCAGCGCGGATTGCTGGAAGGAGCGCAGCCACTGCAGGGTCGTGGGGTCTGCAGTGCTTTCGGTCACGCGGAAGAACCACCCGCGGCTGCCAGCCTGAGCAAGGGTTTCCGCCTCGCTATGCAGTGCCTGGCTATCCGCGTAGCCCTGCTTGACATCGTGCGCCAGCGAGGTCAACAGCCATGTAGAGCGCACGCATTCCGTTGCCTGCCCCATGGCGGGAGCCATGCTTTTGAGCGCGAGGTTTGCGCCGCGCTCGCCCGTCACCACCATCAACCCGTCCACACCCGGCTGGTTCTGGGTGCTGACATAGACCGGATGGAATCGCTGCCAGCTGAGCAACACCGGCACGTCGGCGATATGCCGCTTCAGCACCGCCGCCATTCGGTCCGCTGCCTCCTGCAGCACCTCGCGCCGGTACTGAGCAATGTCCTTCCAGTAGGCACAGCGGGCTGCCTCCACCCGGCGCAGGTTGCCCGTCTGGAGGTCAAACAGCTGCGCAATCCCCTTCTGCCCGCGCCAGAGCGGAAGCTGGTGAGCAGCATCGGCAAAGGATTCCAGGTTGCGCTCCGAGAGCGCCCATGCGCTCATCAGGTTCTCCAGAGTCTGGTACTTGCGCGACAGAAACGCCTCGAAGCCCAGACGGAACATCTCCGAAGAGGGCACGATGCCATCGTCCTCCAGGGGCAGCGTCCACCGCCCAAGCGGGTCCACAAAGAACCGAAGTCCCTTGCCGAATCGCACCTTGCCCAGCGTTTGTAGCACCCCATCGCGCCAGGCATCGTAGCCTTCCCACACGTCGGGCACAAAGCCCCCGGCGTCTACCAGCGGACGATGGGGGTAGGCAACCATCACCGCCAGCACGCCTTCCTGCAGCTGCAGGGGAAGACGCCCAACACCTTGCTCGACGTTCACCCGGGAATGGCTGAGGATACTGTTATCGTGTGTGTCCACGATAAAAGTGAGAGCATGGTCTGCGTAGGGCGTGCGAAAGACCACGACGCCGCTTTGTGCGATGCTGGCGATGCGGTTGGAGGCTGGCGCAACCACGTACCCCTGCGCGACAGGCAACCCTGCCTCCCCCAGAGAGAGACCGTAACGCAGGTTGCGCGATTCCAGCGCGTCCACGAGACGCTGCCAGCGCTCAGCAGGGGTGCTGATTGCGGGGTCGCGAGGAACCACGCACACGTCGCTGATGCCAGCCTGAACAAGCGCGTCCAGAAGGCGTTCGTCGCGCTGGAGGTCCGCTTCCGTCCCATCGGCACGCAACGACTGCGGAGTAAACCACACCCCGACAGGCAGGTAAACCTGCCCGTCCCACTGCAGACTGTGTGCCGGGGTAATCTGCCAGCGATGCGTACCGCCATCGCGGTCGGTAAAAACACCCTGTCCTCCCATCAGCTGCGCCTGCGCGGCGAAAGCAACAACCAGCAGCACAACTGAGTTTACCAGCGTTGTCACAGCACCTCTCAACGCGATACCTGCCCTTCGCTATGATTGCTGTGTACGCTTTCTCCATGTGCGCCCCTTCTTCCTGCCGAAAGGGATTCTGCCTCCCTGTTGCGAACCATACCATAATAGGGCAACGCCATGATAGAGATACAGGAAGCATCGGTCACATATCCCAACGGCGTGCACGCGCTGAGGAACGTGAACCTGCGCGTGGAGAAGGGGGAGTTTGTTTTCCTGGTGGGGGCGACCGGAGCAGGAAAGTCCACCCTGCTCAAGCTCATCACGCGCGAGGTGCTGCCCTCATCGGGTAAAGTGATTGTCGCAGGGCGCAACGTCGCCGAAATCCCTCCGCAAGAGGTTCCCTACTACCGGCGCATGATGGGGGTGGTGTTTCAGGACTTTGGGCTTCTGCCCAACAAGACGGTGTGGGAGAACGTGGCGTTCGCCCTGCGGGTGCTGGGACTGCCGCGAAAGGAGATTCGCAAACGCACCGCCAACGCGATTGAACTGGTTGGACTGCTGCGCCGTTGCGACAGTTTCCCCGCTCAGCTATCAGGCGGCGAGGCGCAACGGGTAGCTATCGCTCGCGCTATCGCCAACGACCCGCCTCTGCTGCTGGCGGACGAGCCGACGGGTAACCTCGACCCCGACACCTCCTGGGACATTATGCAACTGCTCAGCCACATTAACATTCGCGGCACAACCGTGCTCGTCGCCAGCCACGATAAATACGTGATAGACCGGATGCGCAAGCGGGTAGTGATGATAGACCGCGGCGCCATTGTCAGTGATGTTCCGTGCGGAGTGTATGCGCATGAACCTTAGCCACATCGAATTTCTGATAGAAGAGGCTCTGGTCAATTTGCGGCGCAACGGCTTGATGACGCTGGCGGCTATCGGCACGGTCGCGCTCGCGCTGGCGGTGTTCGGCGGCTTCGGTCTAATCCTGTGGCGACTGGAGAATCTGGCGAACAGCCTGCCGCCGAAGTTTGCCATCGACGTTTTCCTGAAAGATAGCGTCACGCGCCAGCGAGCGCAGGAGCTGCGGCAGCAGTTTGAGAAACACCCCGACATCGCGCAGGTGACCTTCAAGCCGAAGGAGCAGGCGTGGCCCGAGTTCCAGAAGGAGCTGCAGCAGGAGATTACCGCTGCCCTGCCGTATAACCCACTGCCCGACAGCTTCGTCATTCAGGTAAAGGACCCTTCGCGCACAGGGGCAGTGAGCGCGTGGCTGAAGAGCCTGCCTGAAGTGGATGCAGTGCGCGATGCCAAAGAAGAGGTGGACATTATCCTGTCGGTGGCGACGGTGGTGCGCTGGATAGGTGTTGGCGGTACCATCCTCCTGCTCATCGCTACCAGTGTCATCATCTATAACGCGATTCGCCTGACGGTGTTCGCTCGCCGACGCGAAATACGCATTATGCAGTTGATTGGGGCAACGTCCGGCACTATTCGCACGCCGTTCGTGCTGGAAGGCGTGGTTCAGGGCGTGCTGGGTGCCTGGATTGCCTGCGGGTTGATTTTCGGCGTATCCAAACTGGTGTCGCACTTCGTGATGCGGAAGCTGGTATTTATCGACAGTCTGGGCGGTTCGCCGATGCCTGTGTGGGTTGTGTTTTTGGTGTTGACCCTGCTGGGCGCAGCGATAGGGGGTGCGGTGAGCACGCTCTCCGTCCGAAAATACCTGCAGGCAGCGTGACGCAAAGATTGGGGGTGTATCATGGGATTACGACGGGGAGGGTTAATTAGTCTGGCAACCGTTTTTCTCCTGTTATCATTGGCGGTGGCAAAACCACCGCAGCAAACGCATTCGGAACCCTCCAAGCCTGCCGCAGCCAGCAAAACCGAGCTGCAGAAGAAACTGGCAACGGTACAGAAGCAGATTCGGCAGGCGCGCGCCGAAATCCGTCGGATTCGCCGACGCGAACGCGCCGTGACCGCTGACCTGCTAGCTACCGAACAAGAGCTGGACGCCACTCGTAAACGCCTGCACACGGTACGCGCCCGCCTGAACACCGTCCGCGCCCTGCAGCGCAAAACCGCCGCACGCCTGCAGGAGCTGGAGCAACGCCTGCAACAGCGTCAACAGCTGCTTGCCCGCCGTGTACGCGCGGCATACCAGCAGGGAGGTGCCAGCACTGTGCGTGTGTTGCTGGGTTCGCGCGATGTGCATGACCTTATCAGCCGTTCGTATGTGTTGGGGCGAATCGCCCGTGCGGACTCGCGGCTGGTGCTCGCCATTCAACAGGATAAAGAAGAGGTTGCCCAAACAAAGGCACAACTGGACAAGCAAGCGCAGCAAATCGCTCAGCTGGAAGCGGAGCTGGCGCAACAGACCTACCAGCTACATCAACAGACAGAGGCAAAGCGCCAAATCCTGCAGGACATCGCCCAGGACCGCATGTTGAAGGAACAGGCGCTGGACGAATGGGAAGAGGAATCCCGCCAGATTGCCGCCATGCTCCGCGCGATGGAACAGACGCCCAGTGGGCGTGTTCGCCTTGCCCGACCGTTTCGCGGCGGGTTCATTCGTCCCGTCAACGGCCCGATTGTCTCCGGTTTTGGAATGCGTTACCATCCCATCCTGAAGGTGGATCGGATGCACAACGGCGTGGATATCGCAGCGCCACATGGCACACCGATTAAGGCGGCAGCGGACGGCGAGGTGATTTTCGCCGGTTACCGGCGCGGCTACGGCAACACCATCATCATCGATCACGGTGGGGGGATAGCTACGCTGTACGCCCACTGCTCCGCGCTGGCAGTGGGCGAGGGAACCGCGGTGAAGCAGGGACAGATTATCGGCTACGTTGGCGCAACCGGGCTGGCAACAGGACCACACCTGCACTTCGAAGTGCGACGCAATGGCGAACCGGTGAATCCGCTGTAGGAGACCATCTCGCCGGTAGCATTCTGTTGCGCGAGCACGGCTAGCGTATCGCCTAACTCGGCGAGGAAGAAGTAAGGCAAAGCTTCACCTCACTATATCCCACACCAACCTCGCCAATATCGCCGCCACCACCCACAGGAAAAACCTGCGGATAAAGGGGCTACCGCGACGCATCGCCAGGCGGCTGCCCAGCCAGCCACCCAGCACGTTCGCTATTAGAAATGGTACCGCAAAAAGCCACTGCACATGCCCCTGCCAGCCGAAGGTGGCTAGCGCGGCGAGGTTCGTCGTCCAGTTTAACACTTTGGTATGCGCGGTCGCCTGCAGAAACTCCATCCCCAGCAACGTGGTCATCGCGAACATCATGAAACTGCCCGTGCCCGGACCGAAGAAGCCGTCATACATGCCCACCACCAGTGCGATCACAGCGGTGACCGCTTCCGGGTGGCGTGAGGTAGCGGGATTGCGCTTGACCAGACCGAGCTCTTTGCGTCGCCACGTGTACACCCATACTGCGAAGAGCAGTACCACCACCAGCGGGCGCATCACCGATGCGCTGAGATACGCTGCCAGGCGTGCCCCAACCGCTGAGCCGGCAAACGCTGCCAGAACAGGTATCCGCAGACTGCGCCACTGCACATGCCCACCGCGTGCGTACTGCCACGCAGCCACCGTCGTACCGCTGATGGAGATAAGCTTGTTGGTTCCCAACACGGTTGCCGGAGCAAACTGGGGAAACAGTAGCAGTAGCGCAGGAATCTGGATTAACCCCCCGCCCCCCACAATGGCATCAAAAAAGCCCGCACCGAGCGATGCCAGGCACATGAGTAAGATATCAACAGGCAATCTTCCTACCTCAACCCCGTCATGTCCAAATACTCATGTTTGACGCTCTACTCCGCCTCCCGTAGCAGTTTCACGTCCTCCTCCGTCAGCTGCACCTTCTCCCACAGGTCGGGGCGGCGTTCGCGCGTGCGCAATAGCCTCTGCAGGCGACGCCAGCGGGCGATATTGGCATGATGACCGGATAGCAACACGTCCGGCACGCGGTAGCCCCGGTATTCCGCCGGGCGGGTGTACTGTGGTGGGGCGAGCAGACCGTCCACGAAGCTATCCTGCTGCAGGGATTCGGGGTTGCCCAGCACGCCGGGCACCAGCCGTGCCACTGCATCGGCAATCACCAGCGCCGGTAGCTCGCCGCCGGTCAATACATAATCGCCGATAGAGACCTCATCCGTTGCCAGATACTGGCACACGCGCTCGTCGATGCCCTCATAGTGTCCACACAGCAGGATAAGATGGGGTACCTGTGCAAACTCCACTGCCATCGCCTGGTTGAACAGTTTGCCCTGCGGAGTGGTAACCACAATACGGGCGGGAACCCATCCTGCTTGCTCGCGCAGGTGTTGCACCGCCTCGAAGAAGGGTTCGGGCTTCATCACCATGCCCGCGCCACCGCCGAAGGGAGCATCGTCGGTGGTATGGTGTTTGTCATGAGTAAACCGGCGCAGGTCTATCGTGTTTATCTCCAGCACCCCCGCTTGCTGTGCACGCGCCAGCATACTACACCGTATCACCGGCTCAACCATCTCGGGGAAGATGGTGACGATATCGATGCGCATGGTGCTACTCTTCATCGGGCAACAAGCCGGGAATAGGGTGGATGGTTACCCGGCGCGCCACAAGGTCAATCTCGCGCACGAACGCGGAGACGGCGGGGATTAACACCTCGCCGACGCGGTAGAGGTCGTTGGCGGGGTTGAGGATGACCTCTTCAATTTGCCCCAGGTATCTGCCGGTATCGGTAAACACGTCCAGCCCGATGAGGTCGTCGATGTAGTAGGTATCTTCGGGCAGGGGCATCCGGTCCTCGATAGGAACCTGCAGGTATCCGCCGCGCAACCGGTCGGCGGCTTCCACGGTGGTGATTTCCACGAAGCGTACCAGATAACCGCCTTTGAACGGACGCGATTCTGCCACGTGCAGAGTGGTTCGTGGCATATCGGGCAAGGAAAGGGAAAGACGTGTGCCTTTAGCGAACCGCTCCGGGAAATCGGTCAGGGAGTACACACAAACCTCCCCCTGCAGTCCGTGCGGCTTGGAGATATATCCGACGGTACGCCAGCTGTTACGTTCCGCTTTTCTCATGATAACCGTCCCACCCTTTGCATGGGGCATAAGGAGATGCCCCATGCAAAGTATACCCACCTTTCGCCTCTTGCCGCACTATTGTGCCGACTGTAGCCGCAGGCTTTAGCCTGCGTACTGCGTTCACCACCAGGTTGTGCTACGCAATAATCTCCAGGTAGATTTTGCGCTTGTTTTTCATAGCGGCCGCTTTGGCGATGGTGCGCAGGGCGTTGGCAATGCGTCCCTGCTTGCCGATGACCTTGCCCACGTCGTTGGGAGCGACGTGTACCTCGTAGGTGGTTGCCACCTCACCCGGAACCTCGTTGATGCGAACCTGGTCGGGCTCGTCCACGAGTTCCTTCACCAGGTACTCTACCAGTTCTTTCACCTCAGCCACTCCTTTAGCCCTCTCTGTCAATAGAGTTTTGGGTGAGTAAGTATTTTACGATTCGGCTGGTGCGGTGACGCTACCTGCTGGTTGCGCTTTACGCTGTTGCAAGGCTTCCAGCACACCCGCGCGACGCAGGATATCCTTTGCCGTGTCGGTAGGTTGCGCTCCGTGTTCCAGCCAGTACAGCGCCTTCTCCACATCCACCTGAACGGTGGCGGGATCGGTCAACGGATTGTAGTAACCGATGGTCTCGATGAACCTTCCATCTCGTGGCGCAGTGCTGGGCGCTACCACGAGACGATAGAACGGGCGTTTTTTCGCCCCCATGCGCTTGAGTCGGATCCTTACCGCCAAATCACCTCCCCTCCTTTCCGTGTGTTTTTATCCGAAGAAAGGCAGGCGGATTTTGCGCTTGCCTTTGCCCCCTCCGGACTGCAAGGCGTTTAGCTCTCGGATCATGTGGCGCATCTCTTCGAACTGTGACAGCAGCTCGTTCACTTCGTGCACCGTGGTGCCGCTACCCCGTGCGATACGCCGCTTTCGGCTGGCGTTGATGATATGCGGGTTTGCACGCTCCTCCGGCGTCATCGAAAGGATGATGGCTTCCACACGCTTTAACTCTTTCGGGTCTATCTGCACATCCTTGAACTGTGCGCCCAGACCAGGTATCATCTTCAGCAACTGGTCAAGCGGTCCCATCTGTTGCATCTGGCGCATCTGCATCAGGAAATCGTTCAGGTCAAACTGGTTCTGGCGCAGTTTGCGCTGCAGTTCCTCTACCTGCTTCTGGTCGAAGGTCTGTTGCGCCTTTTCGATAAGCGTTAACACGTCGCCCATGCCCAGGATGCGCCCCGCCATGCGGTCGGGGTGGAACAGGTCCAGCGCGTCGGGCTTCTCACCCACGCCGACGAACTTAATCGGCTTGCCCACAACGGCACGGATGGAAATCGCCGCACCGCCGCGCGTGTCGCCGTCCAGCTTGGTCAGGATAAAACCATCCACTTCCAGATGGCGGTGGAACTCCTCCGCCACACGCACCGCATCCTGACCGGTCATGGCATCCAGCACCAGCAGAATCTCGTTGGGCTGGGTCGCTTCCTTAACCCGGCGCACCTCGTCCATCATGTCGCTGTCAATGTGCAGTCTTCCGGCGGTATCCAGAATCACCACATCGTTGCCCTGCTGGACGGCGTATTGCAGTGCCTCGTGGGCGATGCGCACCGCGTCGTTGCTGTTGTCCAGTGCAAACACCGGCATCTGGAGATTCTGTGCTAACACCTTCAGCTGTTGCACCGCTGCCGGACGATGCACGTCTGCTGCCACCAGCAGAGGACGCCGCCCCTGCTTGCGCAGCCACAATCCCAGCTTCGCCGCGGTGGTTGTTTTACCAGAACCCTGCAAACCGCATAACAGGATGACGGTAGGGGGCTTTGGCGCGAACCGAATGCCTTCTGCCCCCTCGCCGAGTAGCCGAACCAGCTCCTCGTGCACGATTTTAATCACCTGCTGGGTAGCGGTGAGGCTTTCGAGCACTTCCTGCCCAATGGCGCGCTCGCGCACGCGCGCGATAAAGTCCTTCACCACCTGGAAGTGCACATCCGCTTCCAGCAGAGCAATGCGCACTTCGCGCAGGGCTTCGTTCACGTCCTGCTCGGTGACTTTGCCCTGATTGCTCAGTCGCCGAAAAACCTTCTGCAGTTTTTCCGTCAGGCTTTCAAACAACGTTTGCTTCCGTCGATTACAAATCCGCTATAGTATACACCTGCGTGCAAAACTTGTCAAACTAGGGGAATAGTTCTGAAAAGAGCAGAGGGAGCGGCTTCTTCTTGTTTCCCCTGCCTTACGGGAGTCAGTGACCGCGTTGCCTCCTCTGCATGGCAGGGCGGGTGCGAAACCGCTCCCTTTACCTGCTGGCATTAGGCATTGTCGCCGTTATCGCTGCTTTCTTCCTGCTCTCCGGAGCTGCGCGCGCGTCGTTTGAACGGGCGACGCAGTACAATCTGCTTATAGTCCAGCCCCGCAGCTTGCAGAGCCTTATCCCATGATTCGAAGCGGCGTCGCGCTGCAGTGATAAGCGGGATGTCTACCTCTTCCACGTTCTTGGCGTTCAGCGGCACGCCCTGCTCGTACAGCTCGCGTACCCGCTTGATGATGGTCTCTTCGTCCCACTGATGGTAGCGACGCACTTCCTGGTAGTCGATTCCTGCGGCTTCAATCGCCTTGCGCCACGAGCCAAAATGCTTGGGTTTGGTCGCTGCCGCGGCTAACTGCGGGTCTAGGTTGGTGCTGACATTGCGCCACGACAGGTCTTCTCCCTGCTCGTACAGCTCGCGGATGCGCTCGATAATACGCTGGCGGTTCCAGCTGCGGTACTTGCGCACCTTGTCGTAGTCGACACCAGCTGCCTTTACCGCCTCACGCCAGCTGCCGTAGTAGCGCATTGCTGCCCGCATCAACGGCAGGTGGTGAATCACCACGTTAGAGTAGGAAAGGTCCACCCCCTTCTCAGCCAGCTGCCGAATGTCCTCGGCAATGCTCTCTTTAGTCCAGCGCTTGGATGTCATCAATGGTTCTTACCCCCGTAACGTTTTTTAGAATTTGACAGATGCCTGTCCAGAGCCGAAAAAGAAGCGACGTTCCTGAGGGAAACGCCGCCTCATGACGACCAACCTGCTTGTTCGTTTACACGAACTTACGGTGCTCGTTGCGCTTTTCACCCATTACAATACAACATTTTGCACTATTTTGCAAGAGGGGAACAGGTGATTTCCAGAGAAAATGTGAATTGTTCCAGCCTGTTTCATCACCCAGCACTACGGTGATATCGGCGGTTATTGCAAACAGCTAGGGTGGTGACGGAAGGAAACTAGCCCCCTAACGCCTGTTCCACCGCCTCCAGCAACTGCCGACGCCGATAGGGTTTCTGAAGGTAGAACACCACGTTAGGGACGTTCGCCACCTGCTCAGCAATCTCCGTGCCGTAACCGCTACAAAGGATGACAGGCAGGCCGGGGGCTATTTGATAAACCTGCTGTGCCAGTTCGATACCGCTCAAACCCGGCATGGTTAGGTCGGTGATGAGTAGCCGGTAGTAGGACGCCCCTCGTTCACGTATCCTCTGCAACGCCTCCTCGCCGCTGGAGGCGGTCTCCACTTCACATCCCTCCTGCCGAAGCACATGCGCGACCATCTCGCGAATGAGTGCTTCGTCGTCGACGAACAACACTCGTATTGCGTGAAAAGGATGACGCACAATCGGCTCGTTGCTGGCCTGAGGCGCATCTTTTGCTTCTAACAGCGCAGGCAGCAGAATACGAAAACACGTGCCTGCTCCAACATAGGAGCGTACCTCGATGCCTCCACCGTGTGCCAGCACAATGCCGTATACGGTAGCCAGCCCCAGCCCGCTGCCTCTGCCCACCGGCTTGGTGGTGAAGAAAGGCTCAAAGATGTGCGGTAGATGTTCTGGTGGGATGCCTCCGCCTGTGTCTTCCACTTCCAGGCAGACATATTCTCCTGCAGGCAATTCAGTGCCCGACATGACGCATGGGGCATCCAGTGTCACTCCACAGGTGCGCAGGGTAATTGTGCCCCCACTGGGCATGGCGTCTCTGGAGTTCACGCACAGGTTCATGATCATCTGTTCCATCTGCGTGGCGTCGGCGTTTACCGCAGGCAAGTTGGGTTGCAGGTGGGTTTCCACACGGATGCTGGCTGGTAGCGTATAGCTCAGGATTTGCTGAGAGGCAAGAACCGGATCGTTTAGATGTTGCGGGCGCATATCTGTAACGCCGCGTCGGCTGAAGGTGAGCAGAGCGTTCACCATGTTTTTACCCCGTTCGCACGCCTGCAGGATCTGCCGGGTGCGCTCTTCCATTTGCGTGTCGCCGGCGTAGATAATCTGCAGCAGTTCGGCATTGCCCATGATTGCGGTTAGCAGATTATTGAAATCATGCGCTATGCCTGCCGCCAGCGTGCCGATGGTCTCCATCTTACGCGCCTGTTCCAGCTGCTCGCGCATTCGCTGACGCTCTTGCTCGTTGCGCTTGCGCTCGGTAATGTCGCGTGCTACCGCCATAATGTAGCGACGGTCTTGTAGGTTCAACAGGGAAGCGTAGACCTCTATCTGCAGCAAGGAGCCGTCAGCACAACGGTAGGTACGCTCTCCCAACTGCCAGTAGCCATGCTGAAGCACCCTCTGGATGTTGCGACGGATATTCTCCTCGCTGTCCTCAGGCAGGTCGAAGATGCTCATTTGGGCGATTTGCTCAGGGGAATAGCCGAACATGCGCAGGAAGGCTCCGTTCACCTCGATGAACCACCCGGTGTCCGC
>CALJAP010000167.1 GCA_938027655.1 uncultured bacterium
CGTGGTCGGTAGGGTACGGTCCCCGCACACACGCTTGGCTGTTGAAACCGGAGGGCGCAAAGGAACCTCTGCCCGGTGTAATTGCTCTGCACGACCATGGAGGCTTCAAGTACTACGGCAAAGAGAAAATCGCCGACGGACCAGATGAACCTCACCCGATGCTGATACCCTTCCGCGAGATGTACTACGGCGGACGTGCCTTCGCCAACGCGCTGGCGAAGGAGGGGTTCGTGGTGCTGGTTCCCGACGTATTCCTGTGGGGAAGCCGCAAGTTTCCGCTGGAGACCCTCGCCGAGGTAGACCAGAATGCTCGCGAGATGCTACCGGAATGGCAAAGGGGCGCGCACAGCGAGGAGATAATCCAGCGCTACAACGCCATCGCCGCGGGGCATGAACATCTGGTGGAGAAGTACTGCCACCTGCTGGGCACAACGCTGGCTGGCGTGGTCAGCTACGAGGACAGGGTGGCGGCGAACTATCTCGCCTCCCGGAGCGACGTGCGCGCGGACGCCATCGGATGCGTCGGGCTATCGGGCGGTGGAGCGCGTTCCGCCCTGCTTCAGGCAACCTGCGACCGCATCCGTGCGGCGGTCATCGTGGGCATGATGTGCACTTTCGCTGAGGTGCTAGACCACAACGTGGTGACGCATACGTGGATGGTTCTCCCCTGGGGTTGGGCGCGTTATGGTGACTGGTCTGACCTTGCTGCGTGCCGTGCCCCCTCGCCGTTGATGGTGCAGTACGACCTCGATGATGGTCTGTTCACGCAGGAGGGAATGCGCGCGGCGGATCAGCGTATTGCATCTCACTATCGCTATGTCGGTGCGCCGGACAACTACGTAGGCGAGTTCTACCCGGGCGGACACAAGTTTGACCTAGAGATGCAAGCCAGTGCGTTCGCGTGGCTGAAGAAGCATCTGGGGTAAAGCGGGGTTCGCGGCTAAAGCCGCGCCCTGGCAAACGAAACCCCGCTTTGGTAGTCTGGCTTTGTCTGAGGGAGCACTCGAAACGCGGCTCCTCTCTCCTACAAGGAGAGGGGTCGGGGGAGAGGTTCAATCGCTTTATCCTTTCAAAATTCATTGAGCCGCTTGACATGCGCTGCAGACCTATCTAAACTATCTATAGCCAAACGTGGTGCAACGAGGTCACCAACGGTGTTATCGCAGTGTCCCGAGAGATGGATAGAATGGATACGTTGGGTTTGTATGGTGGACGGTGGTCTGCCTCAAGATGAAGCGGAAGATGGGGCAACTCCTATCCTGCTCTCCTACTACAGGCGTACCGGAAGCTACCCCTGGCAGCAACCCATGCCAGATGTTCCTCTGCTACGCACCCTGTGCCACGACTACGCTAACGCCTTCTGGCGAAAGCAGAAGCGACGCGACCGCTTGCTCGAAAGATGGATGACTCTTTCCTCAGACGGTTATCGTAGCGTGGAGGCAGCAGCGATAGACGAGCTCTGCGCCAGCGAGTTTCTGGACAGCCTCCCGCCGCGGTTGCGCGAGCTGGTGCGCTATCGCTTGCAGGGCAACACCTGTCCCCAGATTGCAGAAAAGTTAGGCGTGAGTGCAGGCACGGTACAGGCATATTTGCGCGACCTGCGCCAGCTCTTTAAAAAATTCTTCGGCTACGACCCCACCAAACGGGGTGGTCGTGACAGTAATGGTTACGGAAAGATCGAAGGAAGGGAGGACATGAACGATGAAGATTCGCAAACTGACACGGGGGGGCAGTATTCTTCCATAAATGGGCTATTATTGCTCTCGTGATGTGTCTGGGTGCACCTGCACTAGCGGTTGAACCTCAGTTCGTGGTCACTATGCGCTTTGACGGAAGCGAGAACCGGGTAAGAACGTTTTACACGGGGCAAACAGAGGTGTCATCCACAACGCGAACATGGCAAGGAGGGGACAATTTCTCCATAAGCCTTTCAGCACGCTCCGCCGGTGGACAAAGGGACGATCTTGCTGAGCTGGAGGGCACTTTGACCATCGTGCGCATCCGCTGGACAGGAGACGCCCAAACACCTCCTCCCGAGGTCACGAAGTTTCGGGTGAGATGGCAACAGTGGTCCAGCCTTTATGTATTCAGCGGAGAGCAAGCAGCATTCGCCCACACCCATGTTGAGGGAATAACGCCGGAGGGCACGTATGAGGATCGTTTGTACCACGGGGGACCAACATACAGTGTGCTCACTGGCGGAAGACCACAAAACGACCCTTGGCGTAGGGACAGTCTTTTCCAGATTCACCGCTCGCAGTTTACATGGAACCCACTGGGCTGGTGGCAGACGGGAGAGAACGTCCAAGCATTCTTCGTCACGCTGGACGCTGATGCAGCCCTGGCTGGACCGGACCGCTACCTTTACATGGAGTGCGGTGCGACCCTGTACTTGACTGTAGATGTTACCACCAAGTTCGTGACCATCGGACCGGATACTTGGAAGAAGGGTGCCGACCCGCAGGGTAATCCGATTCCCGTGTTGAATACTCCTGACGAGGGCGATACAGCAGTAAAGCTGACATACAATCTTTGGCGACTACAGTGGGAGTGGACAACGGACATCACGCACCAGCTGGATTTCAAGCCAAGTCTCGATGCGTGGCACTCGAGCTACTATTGTCCGGGTCCTGGCGCTCCTCCTTTTTTGACGAATCCAAACATTCTCTGGAGTGCCGTCGGCGCACATAGCGTGGCGATAAACGTCGCCATACCAACCAGCGCTCGCGTCATGCAGAACTATGGAGCTTACATACCTTACAATATGCCGAGCTTGTCCGACTACTCCCTGAGGGTGCAGGTAACAGATAACACGGACGGTTTCACCGACGTTGCCGAGAAGAGGATGCGTGTGCACTTCCCTATCGAGAAATCTCACAAGTACTATCCCGATTATACAGGCAGGCTCGGCAATGGCAAAATGATCGCGGTCCCGGTAGAGAATCTAACCGATCACCAGATAAGAGTAACTTTTATTGTCTCGGACACGCACCGCTTTACGTGGTCCACCCAAACTAAGTGGAGATTTGATGTAGAAGCCAAAGTCAAAGAGGTCACTTTCGGTGGTTCTTACGAACGCACTACAACAGACGAGGAGCAATTTGAGCTTGGAAGGTCGGTCGCCGTAGATGTTCCCGTACCATCCCATCATGTTGCTTACTGCATTGTGTATCCATATGGACGCCGCGAGTTTTGGGTGGTAGACCACTACGGCGAGTGTGGTTTTCTGCATCAAGATGCCTTCCGAGACGATGTTCGTCCAGAAAGGTCTGGATTGTTTCCCTGGATGCTATCCATCGTCATACAACATCGGGATGATCTGCCTCCCGATATGACAGTGAACGCACCAGACCCATCTTGGCCGTGAAGGAGGTACAGTATGTTTAGCTACGCATGTCTTCTCTTGTCGGTACTGTCGGTGATGTTGTTACAGATTTCCGGTAAGCCTCTGCCGTATGAGGGAGGTTCAAAAAACCTGAACTACTACGACTATGTCTTGAACGTAGTCAATGCGGCAGAGGAAGGGGTAGAAGCGTTGTGGAATCTGATGGTAAAATATGGCGAAAGGTATCGCCAGAACTCTGATGACGCGCGAACCGCTTTCGGGTATGCCTTTGCAGCCATTACCTATGCCAAGATCACAGCTTTCACAGCCTCTGGGGTTGCTGGTATGGACCCTCGCAAATTCAAACACGGAGGTAAGCCTGAACATCCAGGTACTGTCATGCCCAGCTATGAGGAGATAGAAAGACTGATAAGAAAGGCCATCGGGAAGGACCCCAACAGTGCATGGCCTTATGTTTTGATGGTGCTGAGTCTGAAAACCGGCTTACCGAATAGCGAGGTCAAGGTACGGAGGAGCAAAGTAGTCAAGACAGGAACCCTGCAGGGAGGTATTCCTTATGAGGTTGTGGAGCAGGAGACTAACGGGGCACAAGTGGTAGACCACTACATCCAAGAAGCTGCCCGACGTGACCCTCTCAATCCTTATGTCCTCTTCTGGCGCGCTGCGGACGAGCAAGACGCGCACAAAGCTCTTCAGTATGTTAAGCAGTCGTGGGAGAGAGGTGGCAAGCACGTTTTTCCTTTAGAGTGCCTTGCTGTCGAGGCTCAAATATACGACAAGCAAGGCGACATGGACACACTTGGAAAAATACTGAAAACAATTCGTCATATTATGCAAGAAAAGGGCAACTCCCCGGTGACGAAAGTCTTCCTGAGTAACGAAAGCGGAGCTGGACAATGGGTTGGGCGCAAACCGGGCAAGCAGCCATGGGCTGTCGCTTCTGAGCCCAACGCAAAGTAGTACAACTTGGCACGGACAGGGATGTCCGTGCCGAATTGCTATCCTACCCCCTTGGCTGAGCGAGCGGCGTGTGCTTCTTCTGGCAGTTGGCGCAGAGTGGGCGGCCGTAGCGGTTCTCGGAGAGCTTGTACACGCCCTCCGTGATGGGCGTACCGCAGTCGGAACAGCGCAATTCGCGAGGTGGTTCCTCACGCTCGCGCAGAGCGGTAACAGGCGTGTCCACCGGATGCACCACACCGCCCTCCGACAGCTCCGGCGCGAACTGCGTGCCGAAACCCGCTACCGCCAGCGCGCGACCGATGGCTCCCGTCTCCGCTTTCTCGATGAAGTCCGCAAAGCCCTCGCGCGTCTCCATTTTGGTGCCGGTGGCCAGTACGTTGCCTTCCTCATCCATGACCCGCGCGCGGAAGATGGCGATACCGCGCTCGGCGTCGATCTCCAGCGGTTCGGTCTCGACGCGCCAGTTGGGGTGCTCCTCACGAAACCACACCAGCCGGGCGGCGACGGGAAGATAATAACGCCCGCCCTGCACCTTAATCAGATAGCGTTTGAAGTTGAACGGCATCTTCGTTTCTCCCTCCTGAATGAAGCTGAACAGTCCTCCCCAACGGGGCACCCACCACCGCGACGCCCCGCAGCCGGAGAGGAGCGATTGTGCCAGGGCATGATGACGTGCCATAGCACAAAAATTATACCATTTTTGTATACTATTTCAAGAGGCGTCGTTCACCAAAGGGCACGATTTTGCCCTCTTCGGTGACCAGCTGCAGACGTATCGCTGCAGGTTGGGTAGACGCTCCAAATGGGACATCAAACACCGTTATCGCATAGCGTGCAACCGGCTTCTCCACCACCTTGCGCTCGCCCCATGAGGTTGCCAGCTCCACGCGCCGCTTGCCGGGCGGAACCCACTCTGACTCGCCGGTGTTCATCACGGTCACCCGCAGGAGGCGTGTACCGGGCGGCAGGGGTTGGTCGGGTTCTATCTCGCTCGCCTTGCCCGGCGCGTCTATCGCCTCTACCTGCAGGATTTGCGCGTTCAGCCCCTTCGGTGGGTTACTGCCATTGCAGGGCACGTTGCCCACAGCCACCAGCGGCACGTTTTCACTGGTTGTGCCTGTCGCCTCCGTGCGCAACTTCACCCGCTTACCTGCCTCCACCGCTTTCAGGTATTCGTCGCGATGGCGTGCCCACACCTGCGAGAAACCGCGCGGATGCAGGTCGCGGTCAAAAGTAATGACCTGTACCTCGCGGTCATCGGGGCGCGAAGGCAGCTGCGCCAGACGTTTCGCCCACTGTTGCGCCACCCGCGCCGCGGGGCGGAGCGTGCCGTCGGGATGGATAATGCCGTAGTCGCTGTCCTCAGTGGTGCGGTAGCCGCCCGGGAACCACCAGCCCGCACTTCCGTCCGCGCGCGACTCCTCCACCATGCGGTACATCCACTCGTACACGTTGCGCTGGTAGGCGATGCGTTGCGGGGTGGTATCGGGGTAGATGGTTGCGCCGAACTCCGCCCAGAAGACGGGCTTGCCGTTGCCTGCCCAGCGGGCGTAGGCGGTGATGAAGCCCCCGGCACGGAAGTTCTGCCAGTTTTCGGTAAGGGAGTAGCCCTCCGGCGAGACGAAATCGAGAAACGGCGCACCCGCCAGCAGGTCATACGGCATCCGATAGTCCGCCCATGGGCTGCCGTTTCCTCCATAGCCCGTGCGCACGCCGATGAGATGGCGTCCGTCCAGAGCGCGGATAAACCGCACCACGCGCCAGTAGGCACGGTTCACATGGTCGTCCAGAAAGCGACGGTAGGCAGCCACCATGCGCCGCCACTCGCCGTCGTTCAGTATCTGCTCGTCGGTGGGGTTGGTGGGCACGCCCTCTTCGCGGGGCAAGGCGTAACCCCAGTCGCGTTCGGCGTTCTGGATAGAGCCGTATTGCTCAGCAATCCATTCGCGCCACGCGGGGTCAAACCGTTTGCGTTCAGCATGAGTACCCCACGCCGGTTCCCACGCGATGTCGTAGGCAAAGATATTATCCCACTGCGGGATGCGCGGCGCTTCTATCAGCTGGCGCAGCAGTTCGGGTTGAAAGCCAAATGGGTGCGCGGCGGTGATGAAAAGGTTAATGTACATGCCGTGACGGCGGGCTCGCTCCAGAAAGTCCACCAGCTGCGGCGCGTGGGAAAGGTTTGTGTACTGGATCGACAGCACGTTAAACCCCACCTGCTTCGCGATGCGCAGGGCGCGTTCTACTTCGTAGGGGTCGTACTGCTCGGGACCGAGCCAGTGCCCCCAGTATTCGTCCGGCTCCTGACCGGCTATCCACAGAGGCCAGAAGTTGATGCCGTGCGCGTAAAACGGTCTATCCCCTTGCACGAAATGTCCATCCTGCACGCGGATGAGGGGCATCGCCGCCGGTTTGCCGATGACGTGGAAGGAGTGTTCCAGCTCGTCGCGCGTGCCGTCGGTCGCCTCAGCGGTGACCCGCACGTGCCACTCGCCCTCAGACAGGTCGGCTTCTGGGAAGGTTACACGACGCCGTTCGCCCGGTTGCAGGCGCACCGACATCTGCCGAGATACTTCCGGCTTGCCCTTCGAGGAGAGGCGGGCAGTAAGGCGCAGGGTCACAGGTGCCGCTCGCCAATTGGCCGCCTCTGCGCCATACTGCACCTTCTGCTCTGTCCAGAAGCCAAACTGGTCCGTACCCGCGCGCATCAGGTGCCAGCCGCGCAGCATCGGGCGCAGCACCGCCGAGAGATGGGAAACGTTTGCCTCCGAGGCGGGAAGCCACGCCCATGTGCTCCCTTCCGTCTCCCCCTTGCCACTCACGAACAGGCATGCCCGCTCGCCAAGAGGGACGACGATACGCCTTCCGGGTGATACTCCACCGATGCCCACGCCACGATGACGCATCACGCTGCACCAGCGTCCTCGTGAGTCCTGATAGAACTTATACCATGGCGTGATGCCTTCCAGCGCCAACGCGGGCGGAGCAGACAGCGACAGCGATAATCTGCCCATCTGGATGTCAGCGATGGACGCCTCCAGAGGCGTATTCGGCGGATAGGAGGCGAAGCTGTACGCCAGCCCGATAGAGATTTCCACCGCGTTTTCCGGTCGCACCCGGTCGCCCGACCCGCCTCGCCCCCGAGACGGGTTATCGGGCCAGTAGCGGAAGTTCTGCGGTTCCAGCACAACCTGTTTCCACTGCGGCGACAGCGTGACGGTTGCCACCCAGCGCGAGCCGTCTCGCTCGCGCCACTCGATGGAGAGGGCGCGGGTGTTCTGGTCACCCCTTACCCAGAAGCGCATCAGCGTTTCGCCTTCGCGGAAGGGCTGTGCGATGGGCAGGTCGTAGGTACACCAGCCTGTCAAGTGAGGCACACGGAGGCGGTAGCCTTTACCATGCGGGGTGTCCACCATAGACCATAAGGTATCGATATCGGGTGCGTTGGTGCTGCGCCGCCAGCGATTCTCAGCGGGCAAATCCCCCTGCCACAGCGGTCGCCACGATGCCAGATAATTCAGCGCATCATGGCGTTCCGCCCACCGTTCACCGGCACGATAGAGCCATGTCTGCAGAGGCGGCGTATCGCTCAGCAAAAGCACCCCTTTTCGGGATTGCACCCATGCCTGAAGCGGTTCAGCCACCAGCGCGGGCAAACGATGCGCATCCGGCGCCACCAGTATCGTCGTTCCCTGCGGCAGGCGTCTGCCAGCGAAGTCCTCTACAGATACCGAAATAACCTTCGCCTCCGGTATCGCCTGGCGAATCGCACGCTGTAGCGTGTTGAGGCGCGCCCCCCCAACCTGCAGCACGCCAATCGTCGGTGCAGCAGACGCAGCTGCCGAAAAGACCATCATGATGAACACCCAAGCCAGACAGTTCACAGTACACCTCCTGAGCATGCCTCACCCGGTGGGCGCCGAGCCGTCCAGATACAGGCTACACCACCACCTCATGCTTCCCTGCGCCGTACTGATTGCCGCCGAGCACCGCAACTGTATTCTGGGGCACGGTGACCTGTGCTCGCACCCTTTCCCCTTCGCGGCGCAGAGAGACCGCTATCTCCCCGTGCGGGGTGGGTATGACGCCCTTCGCCCACTCGAGGTCGCCTAAGAACGGGCGCACCTCAAAGCGCGTGAAACCGGGTTCCAGCGGGCGCACGCCCAACACATACGATGGCAACGCGAACGCGGGCGCTGCACTCCACGCATGGCAGTGGCTGCGCGTGGGCCACTCCTGACCCAGATAGCCCGGAAACGTCTCCCAGCAGGAGGTGGCTCCCGCGTCAATCATCATGCCCCACCACCGGCGTATCAGCTGCAGGATTCGCCCCACGTCGCCTGCCTTCTGCAGCGCCTCGATGGTGAATGCCATCATGAAGGGGCTGCCCACACGCACCCACCCCTCAGGTACGTCGGTGAGGTACCTCTCGAACAGCGCGCGCTTCTCGTCGGGCACGATGTCGCACAGGTAGGCTATCGTCTGCGTCTGCTGGCTGATAACCGCACTGCGCTGACCATCGGCGTGGATGCAGTCGATATACGCCTGTTTCTCCTCGTCCCACAGGTGGGTGTTAATCGCCTGCTTCAGCTCCTCCGCCCAGCGCAGATACAGCTCCGCCTCTGCCTCGTTGCCCAGAACCCGTGCCATGCTCGCGCTGCGTCGCCACGCCTCCACCAGCCACATATTCTGGTGCGCCACCACGCCCGTTCGTGGGGTGTCCATCGGCGCCCAGTCCAGCATATTCCACGCCTCTATCTCCAGCAATCCCTGTCCGTTGATGAACCGCTCGTGGATGTTCTGATTCTGCTGGCGCACCGCGGGATACACCTCTTCCAGAAACGCGCGGTCGCCCGTGAAGCGATAGTACTCCTCGCAGGCGACCGTCCACAACAGGCTCCACGCGGTCAGGATGTCTTCCCAGCCGCTGGGCACCTGGCTCTCCACCAGTGGCGACCGCCACAGCGATTCACCCGCCAGCAGCAGACATCTTCGCGCCAGACGGGCATCTCCGAAGGCAGTGTAGCTGAACAGGCTCTCGTTGCGGGCGTCGCCCACCCAGAAAGTCTGCTCATACGAAGGGCAATCCACAAAGGTGTCTTCGCTGCATAGCCGCACCGTGTGGCGCGAAATCTCCCAGATGTCGTTCAGCAGGGCATCGCTGCACGCGAACTGCGCCTGATAGGCATACGGGTAGGTGTTCAGGTAACAGCGCAACCCGCGCAGGCGTACCGGCTCCTTCGCCCCCTGCGGGAAGCGGACGGTGAGCGTGGCATAGCGGAAACCGCGCCGCACCACCGACCGCCAGCTCTGCCAGCCCTCTCGCGCGACGTAGCGGAAGGTGTTGTGCAGTCCATATGTCCACTGGATGCGCCCGTCTTCCATATACTCGAAGGCGTTCAGGTCAACGACCGTACCCTCAGGAGCGCACAGTTCTATTTCAAAGAAACCGACCAGCTCCCTGCCAAAGTCTATCAGCAGCTCCACATCGCCTTCGCTCAAAGGATGGATAATCGTCTCGTTAGAGTTGGCGGCGAGCAGGGCGTGTGGCGACTCTACCTGCATCGGCGCGTCGACCGGTTTGGCGAACACAGTCTCCGCGAACACGTTCGCTGCGGCGGTATGCTCTGGTCGAATGGGCTGGGTCGCCGGGTGATTGGCAATCTGTTCCGGCGAGGCGGCGTGCCACGCCGACCGGGAGCCCGCGTCATCCTGCGAGGGGAACGGCCCGATGCTCACGAACGGATAAGCCTGAGCCTCTCCCAACGGGGAACGCAGGTGCAGTTCGCCCTTGTCGTAGTCAAACACGAAGCCGAAGAACCATTCGTGATAGAAGGGAGCAGAGAGGTCCGCCACCAGCAGGTGCTCGCCCGCGGAGAGAGCAATGCCTTCCCACGCCTGCTGAGGCGTATATTCCGTGCCGTCGATGCGCACCGCGCGAAAGCCGTTGAACACGGAGCGCAGGCTCACCTGCATCGGACGGGAAAACTCCAGCACCGTTGCCACCAAGCCCACGAATCCGCGTGGGTTGGCAGTGAGGTCGCCCGGCAGGAAGTTGGGCTTGAGGTCAAACGTCCACACCTGTTTCGGCGGGCGCACCGCCTGAATCCGTATAAGGCGCACGGGCTGAACCGGCTCTTGGGTGAGCAAGGGGATGTCGCGCGGCAGCACCTCCCGCCACGGCGCGCAGCCCACCTCGCCGACCACCTCGGCGCTTTGCCATGCGCCGTCGTCGAAGCCGACGAGCGTCCACCCTGCCGGTGCTTTGCGGGCATCGTACATCTCCGCCCATGCCTGCTGGCACGCCATACGGGGCATCCGCCGCTCGTACGCGGGATGCTCGATGCCCCTCCACGTGTGGTCGGTGGCAGCAACCACCTGTCCATCGCACTCTACCTGCGCCAGCAAGCCACCACGTGCCTGCAGATACTGGAAGGTAGAATGCCCGAAGTGGTGTACCAGCACCGCCACCACGTTCTCGCCCGTGCAGACGTAAGGGGTGATATCGTAACTATCGTACCGCCAGCGATGCGGGAACGCACGCACGGGCCCGTGCCCGATGTACTTGCCGTTTACCCAAACGGAATAGCGGGAATCGGCAGTCATATGCAGGGTAACCTTCCCGAAGTGCGTGGGAAGGGTAAAGGTTTTGCGCGTTGCCCAGAAGAAGTTACGAGGCGCTTCGTCGCCCGGATGCCATATCCATTTCGCCTGCCAGTTCATCGGTTGCACTCCCTTTGGTAGTTTCTTCTCGGTTCATTTCGCGCCGACGCATTGCAGCTCCTGTCGGCAGGTTTCGGACGCGGGTAAGCAGGAAAGAATCTGCTCTTGCCGAAGAGTTTTGGAGGGCGAGGCTCCGCCCGATCCGTTCCCACCCAAAAGGAGGTCAGGCAATGCGCAGTTGTTACTGGGCAATACTCTGGTGGATGCCAGTCTCTCTACTGTGTCTGCCCGCCTTAGGGGCGAAGGAGGATTCGCCCTTGCCATCCGTATTGCGCACGCCACGGATGGAGGTGGCGATGCAACAGGGTGTGATAACCCGTCTGGTCAACCGATTGACGGGTGAAACCTTTGCGGTAAAGAACGTGCCGCCGTTAACCGGCATTCGTCACCAGCAGAGCGGAGACCTCTGGAATGACCGCTCTCACGGCGAGCAAAACGTCATGGGGCAGGAGATAGTAGCGCGGCTGCTGTGGCGGGAGAAGGGGGCGGCACATACCCTGCTGACGCGCCTGCACGCCCTGCCGGACGGCGATGCCGAGGTGGTTCAGCGCGCACAGTGCGTCAGCCCGGGGCTGATAGGGTTACAGTGGGGCGTGGCGATACCGGATGAACTAGAGCTGCTCGTGCCCGGGCATAGCGGCTTGCGCTTTAGCATGGACAGCGATTTCCAGCCGATGCGCTTCGACTACCCGATGACGTGGGAAGCGCAGTTCGTGCTGATACAGGGTAAACGCGGAGGCTTCCTGATTCATGCCGAAGACAACGCGCAGCACTTCAAACGGCTCTTCCTGCAACACCGCAACGGACAGTTCTGGATTGGTTTCGAAACGTGGTGCACTGCTCCCTTTGACAGGGTTCAGCAGGCGGAATCGGTGCGGTGGCGCATCCGTCCGTACGCGGGCAACTGGCTGAACGGCGTGGCGACCTACCGCCAGTGGGCAGAGGACACTTTCGGACTGTCATCGCTGCGCAAAACGCAACCGGCGTGGGTGGGGGACATTCAGACCGTCGTCATCGACAATCTGGACGATATGGACAAGCTGCAGGCTCTGGCAAAGCAGGTAAACCCCGCTCAGACGCTCATCTATGTGCCGGACTGGCGCAAGGACGGCTATGACCGCAACTACCCGGACTACACCCCGCGCGAGGGGTTCGCCGAGCGGATGGAACAGGTGCGTCGGCTGGGCTTCCGCATCATGCTCCACGTGAACTACTTCGGCTGCACCCCCGAAAACCCTGATTACGAGCAGCTCAAACAGTACCACTTCCGCGACCCCTTCAGCGGGGAGCCGCTGTACTGGGACTGGCGACGCGCCGACCCGCCCATCAAGTTCGCCTACATCAACCCTGCGGCGACAGCATGGCGCAGGCTGTTTGTGGGGCGGATGGTGGAATTATGTCGTCGGCTGAAACCCGACGCGCTTCATCTGGACCAGACCCTGTGCATCTACAACGATGCCAACGGGCTGATAGACGGCATGAACGCCATGCAGGGCAACATCGCCCTGCACCGCGAGCTGCGCGACGCGCTGCCCGACGTCGCCTTCTCCGGCGAGGGGCTGAACGAAATCTCCTTCCGCTACGAAAGCTTTGCGCAACGACACGTGTGGGGCATCGACGTCGCTGAGTCCCGGTGGGAGATCGAACGCGTGCGGATGACGCATCCGGTTAGCTCCGCCCTGCTCACCCCCCACACGAGGCTATACGGGTATCTAGGCATGATCAGCCCCGAGATGTGGCAGTTCTATGCGGCGTGGCGTACCGCCTACGACCGGCTGGGGGTGATCCCTACCTTCGCGTGGCTCTCACCGCAACAGGTGTCCCAGCCGAATGCCACCATACAGACCCTGTGGGACGAAGCGCGGTGGTTTCAGGTAAATCGCCCTTTGCCTGAGTTCTCCCCCACCCTGTGGGAAGCGGACACCCTCTTCCTCTACCGCAGGGCGAGCGGACACCTCGCCCGTTATCGACAGGAGAAGAGCGGGATTTGCCTGGAGACACAAGAGAACAACACCTGGGTCACCCTCGCGCGGCGCATCGAGGGCGTCACGCACGCGGATGTCAGCGGCTCCATCCCCGGCTGGCTCGCTTATAACGGCAGGGAGATGCTGGGGCTGAACTCGGCGAGCATCTACCCTTGGCGCCCAGAGCCTCCCAAGATGGACAGGGTGCACCTGCACGCCCTTCCTGAAACGGTCACGGTGTCGGCAGCGGGAGTACAGGAAGGGGAGTGGGCATGTTTTACCATCGCGCCGCGTGAGGTGGTCCTGCAGGAGCTGTGGAAAGGGCGCGGCAACGTGAGCCACGGCGTGACGAGGACACAGGGAGCGGGCGAACAGGATGCAGGCTATCTGGTCGAGCATGAAACAGGTGCCGCAGCGCGTCCCTCTGCCGACGGTATTTTTATGCATCCACCTTGGCAAACAGGGAGAGGGGGCAAGGTGTGGCTGGAATACACCCTCTCTCTGCCCGCCGACCGCCGGTGCGAGTTCCGTAGTGGGGTGGGGTTCACCACGCCCGATGCCGCCAGCCGAAGCGACGGCATTACCTTCACCGTCACCGCTTCTGGACAAAGCACCTCCCTCTCGACAACCCGGCACGTACAGGGCAACACGCCGGAGCAAATCACACTGGACCTGAGCCCGTTGCGCGGACAACAGGTGCGCCTCCGCCTAGAGGTACATCCCGGCCCGAACGACTCCCCCGATTTCGACTGGGGATTCTGGAGCCGCCCACGTGTCGTGGTTCAGCAGGCGCAAGGGGCGCAGGTGGAAGTCTACTCTCCCCAGCCGTTGCGTCGGGCATATCTCAACGGTCAGAGCGTGCAATGGCAGACCATCGCCCCCAACCTTTACCGTTTCCCGTTGCCGTCCGTTCCCTGCACGCTCGTTCTGCTTTACGCAGAGCCCACGCCCATTAGCCTGCCAACTGACCTGACGCAGACCACGTTTCACCCGGGGATCGAGCTGGACGGCACGATGCAGGAGCCGGTAGACTTCCTGCGCGACAGCGTGTCCACAGGCACATCGGGCGGAGTGAGCAAAAAGGGGTTCTTTGCTCATCCCCCGAACTACGGCAAGACTTTCCTCGCCTTCCTGATAAAGTTGCCCGAACGAAGGGCATCGCTGCGCGGTTTCGCCGCTATCCGCGACGGTGCAGAGGGCAAGTCCAACGGCGTACGTTTTAGCGTGGAGGTAAACGGCAGGGAGGCGTGGAACCAGACGATAAACCCGGGCGAGGGGTGGATACCGTTCGAGGTGTCTCTCGCCGAATGGTCAGGGCAAACGGTGCTGCTGCGCCTGGTCACCGATTCGCTGGGCGACTACAGCTGGGATTGGGCGCAATGGGGTGAGGTCAGCGTGGAATGAGAACCTC
Organism: uncultured bacterium; assembly: GCA_938027655.1. Lineage (GTDB taxonomy): Bacteria > Armatimonadota > HRBIN16 > HRBIN16 > HRBIN16 > HRBIN16. Next base: position 14,405 of record CALJAP010000167.1, read on the forward strand.
AGACCAAGACACAGAGGGAGAACGTGAGCTTGTGCAGGAGGTCACGCTGTGAACCGCGAGGAAGCATGGGCTTTACTGTGTGAATACACACAATCTGACAACCTGCGCCGCCATGCGCTGGCGGTGGAGGCGTGTATGCGCTACTACGCCCGTCTTTGGAACGAGGACGAGCAATTGTGGGGCATCACCGGATTGCTTCACGACCTAGACTATGACCGGCATCCCTCGCTGGAGGAGCATCCCTTTGTGGGCATGGAGATATTGAGGCAGAAGGGTTACCCTGAGGAAGTGGTTCGTGCCGTGGGTGCGCACGCCGACCACACGGGCATCCCCCGCCAAACGCGCATGGAGCATACCCTTTACGCCTGCGATGAGCTCACGGGATTCATCACGGCGGTGGCGCTGGTGCGCCCGAATAAGAAGTTAGCAGAGGTAGATGTGGCGGCGGTGCGCAAGAAGATGAAGGATAAAGCCTTCGCCCGTGCGGTAAGCCGTGAGGAGCTGCTCAAAGGCGCAGAAGAGATTAGCGTGCCGTTTGATGAGCATGTGCAGCATGTGATTCACGCCATGTCCACTATTGCGGACGAGCTGGGATTGTGAAGATATACATTGACGGCGCATCACGGGGCAACCCGGGCAGGGCGGGTATCGGTGTGGTGTTGTGTAACGACGCGGGCGAGCCGGTGAAGGAAATCGGTGAACCCATCGGGGTAACCACCAACAACGCCGCCGAGTACCGTGCGTTGATACGGGGGCTGGAGGAAGCGCGTGCACTCGGCGCCGACACGGTAGAGGTATACACCGACAGCGAGCTGCTGGCGCGCCAGATAAACGGGCTATATGGTGTACATTCCCCCCACTTACAACCGCTGTATGGGCGTGCCAGGGCTTTGCTGAGGCTGTTCAAAAGCGCCAGCGTACGGCATATTCCCCGTTCACAGAACGGGCGCGCTGACAGGCTGGCGAAGGCGGCTGCGGAAAGCGCAAGGTAGCTATCTCGCGCCCTTCGTCCTCAGTACCGGTAGTCTCGGGTATGCGCCTCTTCCAGATAGCGCGCTACCAGCGTGGCTGCCGCTTCTACATCTTTGCGGTGCACCATCTCGTTCACCGTGTGCACATAGCGAGTGGGTACGCTGATAGTGATACTGGCTGTGCCCGCGCGGCTTCGTTGCAACGCGCCTGCGTCGGTGCCGCCGCGAGGCAGAATCTCCATCTGATGCGGGATTTGCTCACGCTCGGCGATCTCACGGAAGTGCTCCACCAGCTTGGGATGACAGATCAGGCTACCGTCCATAATCTTGATGGCAACCCCCTGTCCCAGCTTGGTCACCGTTTCGGTGTCGGGGGGACCGGGGTAGTCGTTCGCCAGCGTCACGTCCAGCGCGATACCGATATCGGGTTCGATGGCGTAAGCGGCGGTGGTCGCGCCGCGCAAGCCAACCTCCTCCTGCGTGGTGGCAACGGCGTAGATGTCTACCTCCGTACACTTGTCCTTCAACAGGCGCATGGCTTCGATCATCACGAACACGCCTACGCGGTCGTCCATCGCCTTACCGAAGAAGGTATCCCCACATGACTCGGTGGTGCGGTCCATCGTCACCATATCGCCCACAGAGACCTTCTCCTTTACCTGTTCGGCGGTCATGCCCAGGTCCACAAAGAAGCTTTCGATTTGCGGTGCCTTGTTCATCTCTTCAGGCGTGAGCATGTGCGCCGGCTTGGTGGAGTACGCCAGTACGCCGCGCAACACCTCGCCCTTGCGCGTATGCACCAGCACACGCTGAGCAAACAGCTGACGTGCGTCGAAACCACCCAGCGGTTGCAGACGCACGAAACCTTTGTCGTCGACATGGCGCACCATGAAGCCGATTTCGTCGATATGCGCTGCCAGCATCACCTTGCGTGCGCCGTTGCCCCGCTTCACGCCCACCACGTTGCCCATCACGTCTACCTCGATGCTGTCCACCAGCGGAGCCAGCGCCTCTTTGACCACCTCACGGATATGGTCTTCCTTGCCTGGAATGCCCGGTGTCTCGCAAAGCCGTTTCAACAGGTCGAAGTCCATCTCTACCTCCTGCGTTGCTACTCTTTCTCACGCTTAGCTGTGCGCCGGGCGAATTCCTTCGCAAGCACAGGAAACAGGCAGAGCGAGGGGGAATAGATAA
>CALJAP010000168.1 GCA_938027655.1 uncultured bacterium
GTGTGACTCCGCCAGCTCGGGGAAGCTCAGGATGTCGCCCAGCAGGTTCTTGGTAAACACCACGCTCCCCGCGCCGATGATGGTTATCTTCGGCATGCCTCTGCTCCTTTCCGTATGGCTGTTTCTGCTTTCGTTTCGGCAAAGTGTTGTTCGCTTCCTGCCTTCCGACACAGGCACATGCGCCCGTCGACGGTACCTGTCTGCGCATATCTCATGGACCCTCGCAGCCTGCGCCAAAGTCACGCAGCCTGAGGTTGCGGCGACAGTAAAATCTGATCCGTGAATCAGGAACGGCACAGTTTTCGAGGAAGACCAAAGCAGGAGGAAGGTCGTTCAGAAAAGTATTTGTATCTGATGGGGTAATACACAGGGGGTAACCACTATGTTCAGGTCAATCTACGTATTGTGCGCCAGTGTGCTCATCGTTCTGATGCTATCGGCGTCCTTTTTCACCGCTTCCCCGCACAGCCAGCCCGGTAAGCAACCCTCTCTCGAGCCTTCATCAGCGTTTCCTCCCCGTTCACCACGCCCTCGTCCTCCTCGCCCCAGACCGACACCAACACCTGTTGCGCCGGAGAACCCTGCGGAGTGGAGCCAGCATGCCCATGATGCCCAGCGAACGGGATACACTTCCCAAGTGGTGCCCTATCCGTGGCGCTGGCGTTGGGTGTGGAACGGGAGCAACGACAGGGGAGGGTTGAAAAAAGTAACCTCTAACGGCTCGCTTCCGCGTAACGTGCAGCCGGTTACCGGTGGAGGGCGGGTGTATGTCGCCGCCGGAGTGGATGGCGTGTTCGCTCTGAGCGAAGCCAGCGGGCAGCAGCTGTGGAGGCGCGGGAGTATCGGCGATGTACGCTCGACGGTGGCTTACGACCACGAAACAGAAGCGGTGTTTGCCGTTTCGGCAAACGGAAGGTTGTACAAGCTGCGCGCTTCGGACGGCAGTGTGCTGGGGCAGTTTCAAACGGGCAAAAGCAGCGACTTGTTCCTGCCACCCCTACTACTGAAAGACCGTGTGGTGTTCAGCATGGGGAACGCCGTGTATGCTGTCGACAAGAAGACGATGCAACAACTTTGGGTATACAACGCGGGGAGCAACGTGGTCGTGGCGGTTCCGCCCTCTTATTCCGCCTCGCGTGACCTCGTGTTGGTGGCTACAGAACCCGACCTCCACGTGCATGCCATTCGCAACGCGAACGGATCACAAAGGTGGCGGGTGCGCCCCGTACACTCTAGCCGTCGCTTCGAAGACCCAACCCAGTACCGCTTTGGCTGGCCGGTTGTCGCTGACAGTACCGGACTGGTATTGATTAAGGTGCGTTTGGATTGGCAAGCAATGTGGCGCGACTATCCGCAAACCAACACTGGCATTCGCCAGATGCTGCGCAACAATCCTGGCGAACAGGCGTTGTTTGCCCTGCGCCTCGACGACGGCAGCGTTCCCTTCATCTGCAATGTGGGACATGGCGGCTACGGTGACCACGACTACCTGCCGATGGGACCTCAACCGGTAGTGAAACGGCTACCCGACGGCAAAGAGGTAGCCTACCTCATCGCCCGCGCTAAGCACGCCTACGACGCCCGCTGGGATTCACACTTTGCGGAGATGATGCTCGATGACACGACGGTACCCGGCTTTCAGGCTGGGGACGTACGCTTTATCGCATTCGACTGGCCTCCAGGCAGTGAGGCGCCTTACCTGCTCACCGATGAACAGCCCAACGTCACAATGTCCGGCGATATCCTGTTCGGGGGGCATTGGGAGGCGGGCTTCGCGCTGCGCATCCTGGACCGTTCCGATGCGCGGGGTGCCTTCAACACGAAAATCACCAGCCAGCGTCTGGCAACAGTGGCTACCTCTCAAATGGATGTGGGAGGCTGTGGCTTTAGCGCATCGCACTACTGCCCGAGCTGGCTATACGATACCCGCCCCTACGACTTCGGTTTCTACATCTACTACAATCAACAAACAGTATACGACCGGTTTTGGAGCGAATACGCCTGCTGGGTGGTAAGCAACAACAATGTCTACTTCCGCAGCTGCGACGGCGCTATTGTCGCACTGACCAGCGGCAATCGGCTGACATCTGGAAGCCCTCGACGGGTCGTCGCGCAATCCGCTGCTCCGCCGATGCCCCCGTCAGCAGAGACGACTGTTCCCTTCACACAAGCGCGCCGGTGGGATGGACGTGCGGTGCGGGTGACGGGCACGCTGCGCTACGTGTTCAACAACGGCAAGCAGGTGCTGCTGGGCTTCTCCAATCCCCATCGCGGAACCTTCAAGGCGATTATCCGCAAGGAACACTGGCATCTTTTCCCGCAGCCGCCAGAGCAGATGTATCGGGTCGGTCAGTCGGTGCAGATTAGCGGGGTGGTACAATGGTATCAGGGCGACCCGGCGATATACGTCACACAACCCGGTCAGATTCGCTCCGACTTGCGTGCGCAAAAGGGAGGTCAACATGCGCGCTAGGGTGACAAAACGAACCTTCTTGCGGCGTCTTCGCCTTCTCCCTATTGCAGGTGCCATCGGTCTGCTGTGCGCTGGCTACCTGCTGACGCTGGCAGGGTGCTCCTCTGGAGGTTTGGCAGGGGTTCCTGTTCCCCGTGACCGATGCGACCTTGCCAGCCTGCCGCGCATCAACGCCCCGCAGTTTGCCGGTGCTATCCCGTTCGAGCAGTGTGCCATTGCGTGGTTTGGGCAGGTTTCCCCTACCCGCAACTATGCGGACATCCGCGTGGGCTACAATGCCGGTGAATTGTATGTGTACGTAGCCATCTTCGATCGCCATCTCTGGTATGATGAGAACCCGCAGGCGGAGACACTAACCCAGTGGGACGCCGTCACGCTGTTGATAGACACGTCGGGAGGCGAGCGGATGTCGTCCTCTTGCTGGCGGTTTGTTGCCCAGCTCTACGGCGACCGAGACCAACGCTACCGTGCTGCCTATCGGGGAAGCGTGGCCGGCTGGCAGCGGGTCGAAGTCCCGTTCGACGCAAAGCCCGGGTGGCGGGGCAACGCCCTAAACAATGATGACGATACCGACCGTGGCTGGGCAATGGGCTTTACCATCCCCTTCAGCAGCCTGCAAGTTGCGCCGCCTGCCGAAGGCACTACCTGGCGATTGGCGATTCTGGTGCACGACCGGGATGACCCCCGAGTGGCGCCCACGACCTACCAGGCGTGGCCTCCTGCCGCCACACAGAATAGTCCCCTCTGCTGGGGAATACTGCGTTTTGGGCTACCGACATATCAGGTGGCTGCGCAACCCACAGGTTATACGGTGATACGACGCCCCGAACAAAACAGCCCTCTCGTGCCGGATGCCGACGTGGGCGGCGTCATTGCCAACCAGTGCCCAGGAGACGAATACCATATCTGGAACGAGTGGGGCAATCGCAACTATGGGAATGCGCCCGATTTCAATATCCAGAACCAGTCGGATGTTGCCGACTGGCCCTGTTTCTCCAAGTATTACGTCACCTTCCCGCTGGACAGCATCCCGTCCGGAAAGACCATTGTGCGGGCACGCCTCACTCTGCATCAATTCGGCAATGCCGGTGAACCCGGTCAAGCGAAACCCTCGTGGATTCAAGTACTGATTGCCTCCGCAGATTGGCGCGAGGACGCTATCACGTGGAACAACGCGCCCTTAGCGTACGAGAACATCGGCGGCAGCTGGGTGCAGCCACTGGCTCAGCACCCCGGCTGGCCGGGCGTGCCGCGCACGTGGGATGTATCCTACGCAGTCGCAAGAGCATATGCCCTGAAGCAGCCCCTCCGGTTGATTCTCTACAGCGCGGACTCCGACTACCACAGCGGTAAGTATTTCGTCTCCTCCGACACCGGCGATTGGAACGTGGAGGGACGCCCCAAGCTGGAGGTCTGGTGGGCAGATGGACGGTAGCTGCTATGACCGGCTTGCGAGGTGCTCATCGTGAACCGCCCGTAGGTCATGGAGATGGGGGTCTGCACGGTGGGTGTGACAGGAACTTGCCATCCTCCCTTTTCAAAGAGAGGGGATTACTCTTGGTCAGGCTGCTGACCTAGCAGGTATGAGTTGGCTGCAATTTCAGATGCTTCTGGCAAGCAGGCGTATCCCACTGCATTACGATGTGGCTGATTTCGAGCAAGATGTGAAAACGGTTCGGGATCAGTAATACCTCGCCGATTATAAGTCTGGCGAGAGCAGGACATCTGTATCTGCTGTGGTTCCACCCATTCGGGATGGGGTTCGATGCGCCGCCACTCGTAACGCTCCAGCAACCGCTTCGCCATGCCCAGCTGTGCGGAACCGGGCAGGCAGTATGCTTCCTCCCACGGAGTATCTCCCCACGCCATGCCATGCGGAGAAGCGCCGTATGGCTTCTCGCGCGTATTCACCTGCCAGATACCGTTCGCGCCATAGGTGAAGCCCTTGGCACCGTTCAGCCAGCACGCCCAGAACATCATGCGCTGAACCTCCTGCCGACTCGCCTCGCCGATGCCCTCGTAGCACACCTCTCCTTCCACCACCGGCATCACCGGCTGGCGACTATACGAGCGAACTACTTGCTGCACGGTGTTGGGCAGGCTGGCGCGGTCGCCATGACCGGTCTGGAGCATATCGAAATCCAGCACCCCGTCGGAGAGGCTATCGCGCGCGGAAACCGACGGGTGCGCCGTAATCGGATGGTCGTATGGGTCTACGGCGCGAACATACTGTGCCACCTCCTCCCACATCGCGCAGGTCTTGCGGGCGTACTCCTCCTGCCACTCGCGCGGACGGGAGTGGAGGTCGTAGAAAGGCATCAGTATCTCGCCCGCCAGACACCATACGACCGGGTAAGCTCCCCACCGCGCGATGAGATAGCGCCGGGGAAGGAGAGCCGTTTGCTCAGCCCCATCCACCACGTGTCGCCCAACCACAAGAAGGGCGTGCCGTCGCGATGCTGCAGGTAACGCCCGTTCGCCGAGACCTGCAAGCCGCCACACCGAATCAAGGGATGACTTC
>CALJAP010000169.1 GCA_938027655.1 uncultured bacterium
GTGCTTCCTGTTGTGCTTCGGGCGGGAGGTCCCGCACGAGCAATTGCAGTCGGTCGGTCAAGTGGTTCTACCCCCTCTCACATCCGCACCTGCTGTGCCATGTTGCATCACCTCGCCTCCATTATAGCACAAAGAGGGATGTCCGGGTGAAGGACATCCCTCTCGTAGCAGGCTCGGAGTCCGGTTACGCTGCGCGTTTCAGCGTGTACGTAGAGAAGTCTTCGTGCATCTTGAACTGCTGAACCAGTTGCTGCAGTTGGATCGCCATCGCGCTCAGCTCCTGCGAAGCAGCGGTCACTTGCTGGGCGGACGCACTGATTTCCTGCGCGCTGGCGGCTGCCTCCTCGCTGACGGAGGCGACCGTTGCAATGGTCTCCGCCACCTGCTGGGCGTGCGCACTCATCGTCTGCACAGCTTCGGCATTCTCCTCCGCAGCGACACGCACCGACGAAACGGAGGCGAGCACCTGCTGCACGCTGGCGGACATTTGCTGGGCGATGGCAGTGACGCCCTGCACCTCGCTTGCTACCGTTTGCGCCGCCAGTACGATTTGCGCCAGAGACTCGTTGGCTTCGGTGCTGCGCGAGAAGCCCTTCTCTACCTCTTGGCTGGTCTTCTCCATCGCCTCTACTGCCCGCTCCACGCCGTGACGCACATTGGCGATGAGTTCGCCGATCTCCTTCGTGGAGGCGGCGGCTTGCTCCGCCAGCTTGCGCACCTCATCGGCGACAACCGCGAAGCCCCGACCGTGCTCGCCTGCACGTGCCGCCTCAATGGCTGCGTTGAGCGCAAGCAGGTTGGTCTGCTCCGCTATCTGCTCGATGGTCTCCACAATCGCGCCGATTTGCTGACCAAGCTGGTCTAGCTCTTTCACCCGCTGAACCGATGCCGTCGCCTGTTGCTGAACACGGCTCATGGTCTGGATGGTCTCTTGAACCGCCTGACCACCCGTCTGGGCGATTGCCGCCGCCTGCTGTGCCGAGGAGGACATCTGCTGAGCGCTGCGGGCAACCTCTTCCACCGCCTTCGCCGCCTGCTTCATGCCCTCTTCGGCTTCGCCAGCGGACTGCTTCTGAGCCTCGCTAGCGCTCTTCACCTGCTGGATAGCTGCCTCCAGTTCGTCCACAGCTCCCGCAGCCTCCGACGCCGTGCGAGCCAGCTGTTCGCTGCCCTTCGCCACATCCTGCGTGCCACGACTGCTTTGCTCGGTCGCCGCACTCAGTTGCTGGCTGGTGGAAGCTAGGGTGGCAGAGGTTTCGGCGAGCTGGCGCGTTGTCTCTCGCAGGCTGTGAATCATGGCGCTGAAGGCCTGTCCCAGCTCGTCCTGCTCGGAGCGAGGTGTAATCCTCACGGTCAGATCACCGGTTGCCATGCGACGGGCTGTTTGAGCCATCTCCTGCATATATGCCAGCATCTTGCGGAAGGCTTCTGCCAGTATGCCGGTCTCGTCCGCACTGCGGTGCTCCACCTGCTGGTTCAACTTTCCTTCCGCGATTGCTGTAGCCACCTGCACCATCTCGTTCAGCGGTCTGGCGACGGAACGCCCAAACCGTAGGAGCACCGTAGTGGTGACTACTGCAGTTAGCAAGCCCACAACGAGGAACGTCCACAACATCTGCCGCCTGCCCGCCTGCAAACGCTGGAAGGCAGCGCCGAAGTCATCCTCGTACGCCGATACGCCGATCACCCAATCCCATGGCGCGTAGTAGGTGACTTGCGCAACCTTCATGCGCGGCTTCGCCTCGCCCTGGTTCTTCCAGGGGTAGCGTATCTTGAAGCTCTCGCCGGGCTTCAGCTCGAGGGCACGGTTCACCATCTCCTGGATGAAGAACCGCCCACTAGAGTCCTTTGCCTCCCAAATGTTCTCACCGTCACGCTTCCCGTCTTTAGAGATAATGTAGTGACCACGCTGGTCGCCCTTGCCGCCGAGCACGAACACGTAGCCATCTTTACCCACGCGGATACCCATAATGGCTTTGCGCACGGCATCCACGCTCTCCGTCTTGACCCCCGTATACAGCATCCCGATAATGCGTCCCGCTCCATCACGGAGAGGTTGATACGCGGTAACGTACCACGCATCTACCACAAACGCCACGCCGCGATAGGTTTCGCCGCGCAGTACGGCAGACACCACGGGGTTCGGCGTGCCGTCGGGGTTCACCGATGGAATATAGGTGCCAACCGCTCTTTTTCCATCCTTGCCGATGACGTTGGTCGCTACGCGAAGCATGTCACCCTGCGCGTTCATCCGCTGAAAGATGGTGCAGGTACCGCCGACCAGCGACCTCACTCTGTCCACCACCGGTACCGTCGCATTCGGGTCTCGCTGCTGACCGAACCACGCGCCGCCAACCAGCATCTTGGGCAGAGAGACGCTCTGCGCTTGTTTGGTAAACTGGTTCACCGCGTTCCAAGTCACTGTCTCCGGCGCAAGAGTGACCCCGCCCGCCCCTTTCATCACGTACTCCGCAACCTTCAGATTGTGCTCTACCACCTGTTGAAGCAAGGCGCCCTGCGAGGCGACCATCTGGCTGGTCGTCTCCACCACGTGGGACAGGTCGGAGTCCACCAGCTTCTCCACCTCTTTCTGAGCCTTGCCATTGAAGAGGCTGCTCTGCCACGCTGCCACCGCTATCATCACGACGGTGAGAAACACAATGGCTCCCACCCCTAGCACAACGAATTTGGTGCTGATGTTCCGAATCTCTGGCATCTTCATGAAGGTCTATCCTCCTCTACCTCAAAACTTGCGTGTCGTTTGCAGGTAAAACCAATCGGTGTGGTCGGCGAAACCGCCGTTTGTCTCCCTGACGAACCGCCCCGGTATAAAGCGTCCGTAACCGGCGGATAGCAGTAAGTCAGAGGTGAGCGAATAGTTGAGCGTTAGATTGACCTCCGTTCCCACCTCCCTACCAGCTGCACCGGTCGGGTCACGTAGCGGCTTACCACCGGTCCCATTCATCGGCGCGCCTCCGCCGCCATACCAGTAGTCCCGCGAGTCGGCGAGCCGGTTCAGATGAATGTCGGCTGTATATTCCCAGCGCGGCGAAGGGGAGCCGCTGACGCCGATGCGCCAGTTGCTCATATTGCGCCAACCCTGCAACCCCATGCGACTGCATTGAGCGAAGGTCGTACCGAAGAACTGGTCGAACGTGTGCAGCGTGGTATCGTCGGGATTGCCACCGCTGGCGAAATCTCGCTGCAGAATCACTTTGGCGTTTCCTGAACGATTGAGGGCATGTTCCAAGCGCACCCAGTAGGCATACGCTTTCAGGTGCTTCGCGCCAACCTCTCCGCTCTGGAGTACCGCTTCGGCAGTGAGCTTGGCGCCTTTGCCGAGCTGTATCACCGGTCGGGCTCCTATCGCCCAGATACGCTGTTGCGTTCCAGAGGCAATTACCTCTTTGCGCAACAGGTACAGGTCGGACTGCCAGCGGGAGGAGTGCTTATAGTTGGCATATATGCCGTACAGTACGGGATGGGTATTACTGGTGGGAAACATGCCCGGTCTGCCGTAAATGAGATCGGCTCGCCAAGGGTTGCTCTGGAACCTGAAACGCACGGCGTCCCACGTGAAGCCGATGTTATCCCAGTTGGAGACGATGAGCATCCGGTAATCGCCATAGCCCAGCTCCTGCCTGCCCAACCGGAGGGCGAGCTTGTCCCACGTGGTGTCCAGATAGAGCTGCTGGAAACCACTCTTCTCCTGGGTATCCGTATTCCCGTTGAGCCTGTTGCGCCTGTACGAGTGTTGCAGGCGTGCAAACAGTTTCGTGTTGGACGAAGGTGTAGCGCTCACGTTCAGTCGAACCCGGCTCAACTCGTCTTGCGGGTGCTTTTGACTTGCGAGGCGGAAATCGGTGCAAGCACGGTCCTCATACCGCAACCTCCACTCGGCGTTGATGGTGACCGCTTTGGCAGCCGGTGAAGACTGTTCCGCGCTGGCGGTCAGCCACACGCCAATCGTAATATTGACAGCCAAAATTGTCACAATGTGGTTATTTAAACGCAATCTTGGTCGCCTCCTTCTGTTCGCACCTTTGGGCAGCGCGTCATTGCAAACCTGCACGCGCCATGCGCCCTCTGAAATCGCAGACCTCTATCCCACATTTTCGGCAAACCGAAACTGTAGCTTTAGAACAGTGCGCCTCGTAGCATAAAAACTTGTTCGTAGGACGTATTCGCAGGCTTCAGCTTGAGCTAGTGGCAAGACTACGCGCCGTCATCCCTCGCAGGATTTTTGAAATAGACGGGGAAAAAGGACTTTTAAAGACTCGCAGAGAGACCCTCAACAGCCAAAACACAAAGGAGGTAGCAGAGCAATGTCTGGGAAGCTGGATCGGCGAACCTTTCTGAAGGGAGCTGCGATAGGAGGTTTGAGCTTCCTGTTCCTGCGTGATAGCAGGATGGTGTTTGGCTTTCCACAGAACGAGAAGCTGAACATCGCGATGATCGGCGCGGGG
>CALJAP010000170.1 GCA_938027655.1 uncultured bacterium
TATCCCCACGTGTCTTCGGTGCAGCCTGCGGATGCGCGGATGTTGAGCATCACGGGTTTAAGCACGGAGCAGGAGTATTATTTTGTGGTGGAGGCGCAGCGCAACGGGGTATGGAGCGCCCCATCGGAAGAGGACAGCGCGATACCCCATGTGGGGGCGATACCGTGGGATAGCGGGGATGCTGCCAGCATTATGGAAGCAGTAGAATTACAGTTGCCTCCCGGCGTACGAGCCGGGGATTACGATGAGGTTTGGTTATTAGCTCCGTTGGGAGAGATTTACACCCGTTTTGGTCCGGATGCTTTCGCTGTTTACCCTCCTGATGGTCAGGTAATGATACACCACAACGCTCTTCTTGGGCGAGACGGCAACCTGTACCCTCTACCTGTAGGGTCTCCACAAGCGAACGGTCTAGTGCTTCAGACAACTTTAGAGGCACAGGCAGGAGCCTATCGCCGCGTGCGGAGTCCAAACGGCTATCAAGGCTGCAAAGGCAGATTCTGGTTACCTCCCGCTGCAAACATCAACCTCCGTGCCCGTACCGTTCAGAGCAGAACTGCTTACGACATGGCCTACACTTACGTAGGGTCCCACGGCACCAGAGGAGAAGTGGACGCTGGTTTAGCATATAACCAAGAAAGGACGTGGTGGATGCCGTTCATTAGTTTTTCCCCTCAGCAGACTGGGCAGGGTACGCAAATCACGGTGCTTCCTCTGTGGAGGATTGTCTTCGGAGACGCGGCGCAGCGTGAGGTCGATCCCGGAGAAAGAAGGTTTATGTCAGGACAGTGGGTAACTGTGACATATCTGGTCACAAGAGATACCATTGCTCTAACGATTCAAGGGCGAAACATGTTCTGGGCGCCGACAGGGGCGTATCTGCGAGTGCCCAACCCCCACAAAACAACTGCTGTGATGCTGAAACGTGTACATTCCATCGCACACGTCCTAGGGGCTGGTGAGACGCGAACATGGAAGCCCACGGGTAGTCGCATTCAGGGGCTAGGGTGCGACTTCTTCGACTACCTGAGGGAAGGGAATTGGAGCCGTTGGGTAAATGCCTCTGAGTCTGGTTCGTACCCTCAGCGCGACGGGATTATCAACTGGAACGAAACGATACGATACTGGCGGGAGAGCAATATCAACATACTCCTTCCGTCCCAATGAAAAAGTGTGTCGGAGGCAGCAGACATGCCGATCAACGGTTGGTTAGCTTGTCGGGGCGCGCAGTGGGAGCAGGGTGAAGTGTTCTTTGTGCCTCTGCCACAGGGTGAAAAGGTAGCGTTGTCTCGTTGGGTCCCACGTGAGCGCAACCCTTTTCGTGTCGGCAGGCATTTCTACGGGTACCCAGGTCGACTACACCTGCTGCGTTTTGCGCCGTCTGGACGCTATTTCCTGATGCTTGCTGATCGCCCTACCGATTGGGAGGATACCTTCATGTCACACCTCCGAGAAGCCCATTTTTCTCTGGAGGGTCTGCACCTGTACGTGGCGGATTTGCGCGAGCGGACCATCACACGAACGGATCTAACAACTTACAAATTGATGCATACTCACCAAACCTACATCTGCGCAGACTGGACCGCAGACGACCGCATTGTGGCTGTGTTCAACGGCAATTTAGTGCTATGGAACCCCCAAACGAACAGCGGAGACAGCACTGCTGCTGATGGTATTCGCTGCCTCTGGATGCATCCTGACAGGCGAGCGTTCTTTGTTTACAACGTCGAGAAGAACCGTTTTGGGTTTGTGAACATTAGGACGATTCGAGACATTGTGTGGTTACCCCCACTTCCGAAAGGGCACGTCCTTATCTACGATGGTTACAGGCTTCCCAAATATGTTTATCCAACTAGAGAAGGCATCGTGTTTTGCACGGTAAACACATCTGGACGACGTATCGGGTCACCTGAAGCCCGAGCAGCATGGTATAAAGGGGAGGTGAACCCCCCTACCGTGTGGTTCTGGCAGTTTGGGAAACGCGGCTATAGCGCGGTTGGGCGTTTGCCAAAGAATATGGAAACTGCAGGCGTTGCTACCTCCAAAGATATGCTGGTTCTCGTAGAGACATGCGAAAGATTTGACAAGAGCCACGGGTGGTGGGTACCGCGCTTCGAATCAGGCGAACCTTCACTATTGCGCGTAGGATGTTGGGAACTGAAGAGCGGCCGTTTGCGCCAGACAACGATAAAAATACCGTCGTCAATCCGTCCATTATTATCTGTTGTTACTATATGTCATCCCAGTGTTCCTGATGTCCTGATGATATTCAATACCAAAGGTTTAGCGAAAGTGGGTTTTCTCAATGTTGCAAAAATGCAGATGGGGTGGGTTCGCGACCTTGTGGGTGATGCTCGTTTCGCTCCGTGCGCGATAGCTGACTGGGTACCACAGCGTGTAGTGGCTCCATAGAATATATTGGTGCATAGTATGACAAACGAGAGTTCTTCAATAGTGTGAGGGCGTTCGAAAATACCTTTGACCAAGCATAGCACAAGCCGAAACACAACCTCACCACCCAACAACTGTGCCACCCCCACCATGTTCCACAATACCCACATCCCCCATGCCCAACTGCGCGCACCCAACCACGAAACCGAACCAACGTAACTCCCATACACACCCTTCACACTACCAAACACCTGCTCTATCCGATAACGACCATCCAATACCTCTGCATACTGCTGAGCACGCGCTCGCGCTCGCAAACCTGAACCCGAACGCACACGCTGACGTAAACCATCCTCCACACGCATCACCGGCAACCAACCACTACCCTCCAACTGCTCCAACAACCGCGCACGATATCCATACAGCTTATCCCCCACCAACAACGTGCTATCAGGCAAACCACCCAGCCCATGCTGCAACACCCACTCCCCCAACAACTTCCCCTCATCCGCGTACGCCTTACCCAACTGAACACCCACTAACCACACACGACCCCCTTGCCAGTAACCTACTGCCACCACCTTCACATGAGAACGTAACTTGCGTATCTCCCGCCCCCGACGATACTGTGCATGAAACGGCAGCGCATAACCCACACCCGTCCCGTCCACTAAGGCATAAGGCGTCTCCGTAGTGCAACCCTCTAACGCCAAACCCTGCTGCGCCAGCCAACCCAGCAACTGCTGCGAGCGGGCATCCGAAATATGGTGCAACCGATACACCAGCGTGCCCAGCGTGGGAATGGCGTGCTCGGGTAAGGTTTAAGGGGCGAGAGCATACAGCAAGCGACGAAAGGAGGCGTGGTCGCGGCTGCGTAGCAGGGCAAGGGTAAGAATGAGCGCTTCGGGATACAGGGGAGGTCTGCCTCGCGTGCGGGGCAGAGAGTGGCTTTGGCATAAGCGTTGAACGAGCGCGTAGATGACCGTTGCGCAGAGTGTGCTCAAGGTCGGATGGGTTGGGTAATGGTGTTTCATGCAATCGAGTATACCCTATCATTCCCCATTTTTCGAACAGCCTCCAATAGTGTTGACTTTTGCTGTAAGTGCCTACGATGTGTTCTTCAATGATGTGTTTTTCACTCTGTATACATCGGCTTCGCACCAGCGGTGCCACCGGATGGAGAGGGAGTAAGGGTTCGTCGAGTACACTCCATTGCCCAAAGGCAGAAGGCTGTCGAAAGGGTCGGCGGGTATGCACGCAGCGGATCGTTCATCACAGGCGTGGGGGTCGACTATGAAACCCTGTTCTACCATGTGCCATTAGATCTACCTGCGCAGGTGCTGCGCTACCAAAATGGCAGGTATTCTTGGCAGCAGTGGACACGGTCAGGATTGTCTGAACAGTCCGGCAGTGCTGGGGTGTTTCCCCTCTTGCAGCAACACCCCATATTCTCCGTGAATGAGCAAGTGGGCGGGCAAGACACTCGCTACTTCCGTGAGCAGGTCTCTATCAACCTGAGTCCCTAGTGCCAGCGTTTGGAGGTGAGCAAAATGGTACGGATACCGCCTATCGAACTGCTTGCTATCGCAGAGAGAGAAAGAGCAGAGGTGTATATTGTGCTCGCCCGCGTGGAGGCTGTTTGAGAAGGTAACTAATGGGGACTGATGCTGGGCTGACGAGCGGGCGAACGGTTACAGGGGAATTTTGCTCAACCCCTTGACAAAACCCAGCTCTCTTTGCTACACTGCAAACAGAACATCGCAACAGGCATTGTGAACACTTCACACAAAGGAGGTCTCGAAATGTTCAAGAGCACAACCGGCTTCGCTACTCCCCCCTCAGTGTAATTCTTGCTACACTTCTTGTCCTGTGGGCGACGCTGGCTAACGCCCAACAGCCACCTGTTATCAGCCTTATCAACGCTGACATCGATGGAGACAACGAAGTGACCCTCTTTGACTACGGCATCCTCGTTGACAACTTCGGCTTGAGCGAGCAAGAGCCCGGCTTCAACCCCGAAGCGGATTTGGACGGCGATGTGGAGGTCACCCTGTTTGACTTCGGCATTCTGGTAAACCACTTCGGCGAGATGGGGGTAGACGCGCTGACGGGCGAGGAACAGCCGATGGAAGAGGGTTTGACCCTGCCCTTGCGTTTGCAGTTGGGTGACTGGGGCGGTCATGCCAGCCGAACCATACAGGTAGAGTTTCGTGCCAAGGCGGTGGGCACAGAGAGTAACCCCGATGCGCCCGTGTACGTCAAAACGGTGGGTATCGTTGCCCCGTCGGCAGAGGTGGAGGTAGAGCTGACCCTGCCGGCGGGCGCGTATACGGTTCAGGCCAGTGAGACCGTTAATATCAGACACTGACTGACAAAGGAGGTGGAGCCAAAATGCCCAACCTGTCTTTCTCAGGATTGGTGGTCACATATCATCTGGCTGCTATGTACGAACAGCCCGCCATTAGGCTGGAAACCTTTCAGAACGGGAAACACGTGGCTGGGCGCTCACTTCCAAACAGCTATGAAGGCGACCAATACAACCTGGGGACGGTAAAGCTCTCACCTGACGGGAAACGGCTGGCAGCGTCATTCATTCCACGAGCCGATTCACCGGGAGGTCGCCCCAAGCCGATTGCGCTGGCTGTCGGTGAAACAGCCAACCTGTCTATACGCCGAGTGACGCCAGCTGCTTACCAAGGCGACTGGCGCTGGTCACCCAACAGCAAATATGTGGCAACGACAGGGTATGAACAGGCGTCGGGATTGCATGTGGTAGAGGTTGTTACTGGACGGTCACGGCGTTTGGCGGGGAAAGCAGACTGCTACTTCTGGTCACCGGACAGTCAACACCTGGTCTACGGGGTGTGGCAGGGACGAGGAGAGCAACGATTCTATGCCACGTCCGTAGATGAAGAGAAAGCTCGTGCACTTTCCCATCGTGACCTCGACCGCTTGATGGGAAGGGCATTTCGCCATGCTTTGCATCTATATCGTAAACTGTACGGCAGGGAATACGCCGATACCGACCCGCTGCAACCCCAAACGCCTCAAGGCGCACCTGCAGGACAGCACCTGCTAATTTCCCCGAATGGCAAACGGGCAGTGTTCTTTGACCCAACGCGTACCGAACAGAACAGAGTACATCGCCAGCATGACCTGCTTGCTCGTCTGCACTTCGTGGATGAGCAGGGAAGACACTATTACAAGGATGTACAAGGTGTAGACAATGCATGGTCGGTAGGCTGGGCGTTTTATCACTTTCACTTACTGCGCTGGACAAAACACGGTGAAAGTGTGTACCTCGGGGTAGACGACTCTTTCTGGCAGAAGGACATGCCTGAAGCCGATAAGGGAAAGCGTTATCTAATGGAGGTGCCCATTCAGGGGCAGATGCGTTATCTGGTGGTACCGGCTCTACCAGTAGACGCCGTAGAAATCACCTGATTCGCCATATTCTCTGACATCATGTACAATATACCCAGCATGATTCCGCGAGAAAGGAGGTTTCAACCATGAAACGACCTGTGTGGCTTCTCTTGCTCGCGCTGGCGATACCCGCCCTCGCCGCGCCGCCCAACTGGGACATCTCCAACACCTACTGGACGGCGCAAATCCGTGACCTCTTCTACGGTTGGGTGTTCGACGGCAACATCCGCTTCTTCAGCCAGAACACCGCCACCGGCGAGTTCACCGGCTCGGATTTAACGTCATAGAAGGAGGCTGGCTTGACCCTGCTGCACAATTACAGGACAACATCCTGCGCTTGTGGAACAACTGGACATCAGATGTCACAATCCAGCAGGGCAGCTTTCCTGCGTCTGGTGTTGTCTCGTGGGAGGTATTATCTGCATACAGCAGGGAGATAATAAACATTACGCTACCTTCCGGTGATTAGTAGGAGGGAGAAATCTATGCCGCCATCCCAAAACTTCGATCCGAGTGCCTTATCTATCCTCGCCTTCTACTCTAACAACGGGGGGCTGGCGCGCTACACAGCTGTCAACGGACAAATTGTATCGCAAGAGTGGATTTGCAGGGTACAGGGCAGTTGGTACTTCCGCAGGGCAAACATTTCACCCGACGGACGATGGGTATACATGATGTTCCATGCGGACACGGTCGCGATCGACTTGGCATCGCACAAGTGGCATTGGCTGGCAAGGGCGAAGCGCGAGGACTCAGGAGTCATCACATCTCTATATGAGCTTGTGTGGTCGCCAGACAGCCGTTTTCTGTTAGGGGGGCAGATACCTGCACCCATAACGGACCTTGTATTGTTTTCTCCATCCCGTTCGAAACCGCGTCTGCTTGCTGAAGGCACTATCCTCACCTTCGGCTGGTACCCAGATAGCCGTGCAGTCTGGTATGCCATGAAGAAAAGCGAGCAAAGAGAGGCTGTGTGGTATAAACGCGCTCTAACACGAGGTGCTCCACAACGATTAACCGCGCGGGAACAGCATACAATCTGCAGCGGCTGGGATTTTCTACCGCCTGCTCACAGGTATTTTCCGTTGCCAGAGTGTTCCGTGCCGTATACCCCTTATACCGCAGACAGGTCGATGCGTGTGCTGAACTTTCACTTTGCTGACGGCACACCTGCCCTGATTGAGACGAGGCAGGGTAAAGTGTACCGATTAGACCCCCCATCTATAGTGAAACATCCGACCGTTCGCGACATTTCCGCAGACAAACAGTGGGCACTGGTTCAGTGTAACGACTGGGAATACTATGCCGTACACCTCACAACAGGTCAATGGCGGCGGGTTCTGGGCAGTCTGCGTTGGGGGGATTCCTTGATCCGCGTCCAGTTCGCTCAAAGTGCGCGTCTGCTTGGGTGGTAGCGGCCGGATGCATGTTTAGATGCCCGTATTATGCTACAATATACCTGGCATAATTCCGCGAGAAAGGAGGTTTCAACCATGAAACGACCTGTGTGGCTTCTCGTGCTCGCGCTGGCGATACCCACCCTCGCCGCGCCACCCAACTGGGACATCTCCAACACCTACTGGACGGCGCAAATCCGTGACCTCTTCTACGGTTGGGTGTTCGACGGCAACATCCGCTTCTTCAGCCAGAACACCGCCACCGGCGAGTTCACCGGCAGGGTGCAATACCTGCCCCCCAACAACAACCCGCTGGGGCAATACACCATCTCCGGCAGGGTGGATGGAGATAACATCTCCTTCTCCGGCGTTGCCAATATCCCCGGCGTGGGCAACACCGACGTGGTCTGGCAGGGAACGGTCACCCAGAACGGCGCGAAGATGCAGGGGCAGATGGCATACTGGGACTGGATTTGGGAAGTGTGGGTGGTGTTTGACTGGTGGACGACCTCCGGCGGTCCCGCGCGTCGGATTGTGCGCACCTACACGGTCAGCGGAAAGGTGGAGCTGGGCGACTTCGGCGGCGACATCACCACCGTGCCGATTGTGGTGCAGTTGCGCAACGCCGGCAGCACCGACCCGCTTCGCACGGTGACGCTCCATTTAGACAGTGCAGGCAACTACACCCTGCCCGATGTCCCGAACGGCAACTACGACCTGGCGTTCAAGGCAAGCCACTGGTTACGCAAGGTGGTGCGTAACGTCACGGTGAGCGGTGCGAACGTGGGCGGGGTGAACGCTTCGCTGGTGAACGGCGACATCGACGGGGACAACGAGGTGACGCTGTTTGACTTTGGTGGTCTGGTGGCAGCGTTCGGCAGTGTGCCGGGTGATGCCAATTGGAACCCCGATGCGGATTTGGATGGGGATGCGGAGGTGACGCTGTTTGACTTCGGCGTGCTGGTGCGTCACTTCGGCGAGACAGGCGATGAGTAACCGTCCGCAGCGGTTGCAGAAGGTGCTGGCGCGGGCGGGTTATGGCTCGCGGCGGGCGTGCGAACAGCTTATCCTGCGAGGGCGCGTGCGTATAAACGGGCAGGTGGTGACGCAGCTGGGCGTGCAGGCTGACCCGCAGTCCGACGTGATCGAAGTGGACGGCAAGCGGGTGCAACTGCCCGAAGAACACACCTACATCTTACTGCACAAGCCCGCAGGCGTAGTTACCACCCGCCGCGATGCACACGCCGCCTGCACAGTAATGGACCTGCTGCAGGGTGTCACCGCTGCTGTCTTTCCGGTAGGTCGTCTGGACGCCGATACCACAGGAGCGCTGCTGCTCACCGATGACGGCGAGCTGGCGTATCGTCTCACGCACCCGCGCTACGGCGTGCCGAAGACCTATCTCGTGGAGGTGCAAGGCGAGGTGGAAGAGGCAGCCCTCCGCCGTCTGCGCGAGGGTGTCATCCTAGAGGACGGTACGACCGCTCCCGCGCAGGTACAGAAAGTGCGCATCCTTTCCGACCGGAAAACCACCCTCCTGCGCCTGACCCTTCACGAGGGGCGCAAGCGACAGGTGAAACGGATGTGCGTGGCGGTCGGGCATCCGGTTGTACGCCTGCACCGCGAACGGTTTGGCCCGCTCACCTTGCGCAACCTGCCCGCAGGCGCATGGCGTCCCCTCACCGCAGAAGAGGTCGCTGCGCTCCGCCGAACGGTTGGATTGTCCTCCTAAATCTGCGGCTGCTGGGGCTGGTCCCACGGTGATTTTGCGTAGCTTTCGCGGTGTAGCTGGCGCAGGCGCATGAGCCCCTTTTTTGCGTTCTCGTACTCGGGGTTGAGTTGCACCGCCTGTTCGTATTCCATCTCCGCTTCCATGTAGGAGCCCAGCGCCTCGTAAGCCGCCCCCAGGTTGTAGTGCGCCCGGTAGGAATCGGGCTGTATCTCAGCCGCTTTGAAGAAAGCGTGCGCCGCGTTCTCGTAGTCGTGCATCTGCGCGTACGCGGCGCCGACATAAAACCACGCCGTGTAGTTCTCCATATCCTTCTGAAGCACCCAGTACATGCGCTCGATGCACTCCTCGTAACGCCCTTGCTTGAAGAGGTCTATCCCCTCTTGCAGCCACTGCTGAGCGTCCGCCATTTCATCACCCCCTACACACCGGTTCACTTGTATCGACACTTGCTGTACTTCGCAGGTTACGGCTAAAGCGATTCTACGCGCTTCGCTCAGGGAAGTCAACGCTCTTTGCATCTGCCCCCCTTTCAGGATATAATTCTGTTGCGGAAGGAGGACTGTATTACCCGTGTTATCTCGTCTAGAAGAGGTTGAAAAGCGTTTCGAACAGATAGAGCAGGCTCTTGCCGACCCGCAAGTGGCTTCCGACCCGAAGGAGCTGCAGCGGCTGGGCAAAGCACACGCGGAGCTGCAGCCCATTGTGCAGGCGTTCCGCGAATACAAAACCATCCTGAAGCGCATCGAAGAGGCGGAATCTCTGCTGGACGACCCCGAGATGCACGACCTAGCGCAGGAGGAGCTGGACACACTCAAGCAGCAGAAGGAACAGCAAGAACACCAGCTGAGGCTCATGCTCCTGCCCAAAGACCCCAACGACGAGCGCAACGTGCTGCTGGAGATTCGGGCAGGCACAGGCGGCGAGGAAGCAGCTCTGTTTGCGGCGGAACTGGCACGGATGTATATGCGCTATGCCGAACGTCGCGGATGGAAATACGAAGTTCTGGACGTACAGGAAACAGGCATCGGCGGATACAAGGAGGCGGTTATCCTCATCGAGGGCAAAGGGGCATACAGTGCGCTGAAGTATGAAAGCGGTGTGCATCGGGTGCAACGTGTGCCGGTTACCGAGAGCAGTGGTCGCATTCACACCTCCGCGGCGACGGTTGCCGTCCTTCCCGAAGCGGACGAAGTGGAGGTGGAAATCAACCCCGAAGACCTGGAGATAGACACTTTCCGCGCCGGCAGTGCAGGCGGTCAGCACATGCAGAAGAACGAAACCGCCGTGCGTATCCTGCACAAGCCAACGGGTATTGTGGTCGCCTGTCAGGATGAGCGTTCGCAACTGCAGAACCGCGAGAAGGCGATGCGCATGTTGCGCACACGTCTGTACGACCTGCAGCAGCAGCAGATGGAGGCAGAACGCACCGCCGCACGCAAGTCACAGGTAGGCACAGGTGACCGCAGTGAGAAAATTCGCACCTATAACTTCCCACAGGGGCGTGTGACCGATCACCGTATCGGATTGACTATCTATAACCTGCAGGAGATTCTGGACGGCGATATTCAGCCTTTCGTCGATGCCCTGATCGCCGAGGACCAAGCGAGAAAACTACAACAGGCGGACATGCAGGATGAGATGGCAGTGGTGAAATAAGGAATGTAGTGATTGACCACTCACGATTATTTAGATGAGCGGAGCAGTTTCGCTGGCTGTCATTCTGAGCGGAGCGAAGAATCTCGTGTTAACGGCAGGCTGAGATGCTTCGCTCACGCTCAGCATGACAAGATAGGCTGTACCACTCCTTTGATCGGAACGTGCCCATCCAACGATTGACGAGAGGTCAAGTAGTAGTGTATGGAACGCAGTGCTGACTGGATAGACCAAGCTCGAGGCGACCTGCAGCACGCCCAGAACGACCTGCAAGATGGTTTTTACGATTGGGCGTGCTTCTCCGCGCAGCAAGCTGCCGACAAGGCGGTCAAAGCGGTGCTCAAACGATACCGGATGGAAGCATGGGGGCATTCCATCGTGGACCTATTGAACGCGCTCCCAACGCAAATCGCTGTTCCAGAGGAACTACACGATATGGCAATGGAGCTGGATAAGGGATACATTTCCACAAGATACCCAGACGCTTTACCCTCTGGTTCGCCGCGCGCCCGTTACTCACAACGAGAAGCTGAAAGGTTTATCCGATATGCACAAGCCATCGTCCAGTTCTGTGAAGGTCTTCTTGCCTAAATACACACAGGAGGAAGTGCTGCAAACTCTTCGCGCCAGAATGCCTCCCTTGCTGGAGCAACTGCCGGTGCGGTGGGTGGTGCTGTTTGGCTCGTATGCGAAAGGCAACTATACCCCCTTTAGCGATATCGACATACTGGTTGTGTACGCAGGCGAGCCGCGAGAGGATGCCTTCGCGCTGGTCAAACGAACCTTCGGACTTGCGGGGCTAGAACCGCAAGTCTTGAGCGTGGAGGAGTTTCGCTCTGTACTTCCCACCTGGCAGAGGATGCTACAAGAAAGCATCTCCGTTTGGGGCGAGAACCCTGCGGGCGATTTTTAGCCCTTCACTCGTAGCGAGCGCAGCTTCTGTACCGCCTTGACAACCTGCTCTATTGTGTAATCTATTTGCTCCTGCGTGTTGTCCTTGCCAAGAGTGAATCGTACCGAACCTTCGATAAGGCGCGGCTCTATTCCCATCGCCACCAGCACATGTGAGGGCTCGGTATCCCCGGATGAACATGCCGCCCCCGCCGAGCAGTAGATACCCACCGCATCCAGCGATAGAACGAGGGATTCGCCCTCCACATCGGCGAAAGCGAGGTGCGCATTGTTGGGCAGGCGATGCACCGGATGCCCTGTCAGCATGACGTCTGGCACGCGCTCCATGATACCCTCTACCAGCCGGTCACGCAGGGCTCGCACCCGCTCCATTTCCTCCGCACCGCACCGCATGGCGCGTTCCGCCGCCGCTCCGAACCCGACAATGCCCGGCACGTTGTAGGTTCCTCCCCGCCGTCCACGCTCTTGACCGCCGCCATCCAGCAGGGGACGCAGAGGTGTGCCCCGGCGCACCACCAGCGCTCCCACCCCCTTCGGACCGTACAGCTTGTGCGCGGAGATAGAGAGCATGTCCACGTTCAGCGCGTCCACGTCCACCCGAATCTTGCCCACCGTTTGCACCGCATCGGTGTGGAAGGGGATACCTGCTTCGCGGGCGATGGCACCAATCTCCGCTATGGGTTCGATAGTGCCCACCTCATTGTTGGCGTGCATGATAGTGATCAAGCCGGTGCGGGGGGTGACGGCACGGCGCACCTCATCAGGGTCTACCAGCCCGGTACTATCAACCGGCACGAAGGTAATCTCCCATCCTGCCTCGCGTAACGCCACACATGCTTCCAGAACTGCATGGTGCTCGATGGGGGTGGTGATTAGGTGATTCTTGCGGTCGCCCCACGCCCGCGCAACGCCCTTGATTGCCCAGTTATCGCTCTCGGTGCCCCCACTGGTGAAATACACGTCATCGGCGTCGGCGTTGACCAGACGGGCAATCTGCTCGCGGGCATGTTCTACCGCCTCTCGCGCCTCCTGTCCTATCGTGTAGATAGCCGATGGGTTGCCGAAGGCGCGGCTAAAAAAAGGCTCCATTGCCTGTAGCACTTCGGGGGCCACAGGCGTCGTCGCAGCATGGTCCAGATAGACCGGTAGCATCTCTGCAGGTTATCGGCAGCCGATGGTGGGATACAGCTCCGTTATCGGGCAGTTCCCGTTAGCCTGTACACCGCAGCGCAGACAAATCTCCTCAATCATCTGCCTGTCTCTCTCCACTGCGGTGACGATGAACGCCCGCAAGCCATCAATTAGCGCCCGCCGGTCCTCCGATGCCATCTCATCCAGCACCTGCTTCAGGCGGGCGGTGCGCTCTTCTTCTACCTGCCGGGTGAGCCTCTCGCCCTTCTCGGTGAGCTGCACCTCCACAAACCGCCTGTCCGCAGGATTGCCGTGCCGGGTGACCAGTCCCTTGCGAACCAGTCGGTTGAGCATGTTCGTCGCCGAGGGATAGCTGATGTCCAGACCCTCTGCCACTTCGCCCACCGTCGCGTTGCGATGGAGCCAGATGTAGCGCATTGCCTGCAACTGCGGCAGGGTAATCTCCTCGTGCGTCAGCTCTGCCACCAACCGTTCACTCAGGCTCTTGGTCAGTATCTGCGCGAACAGATTGGACACCCGTGCTGCGTACTCGTAATCCAGTTCTACAGTCTTCATCGTGCGTTCACCTGCTTTCGTGATTTTGCTTACCCTAGATAAAGTATATCACAATCGGTTCACTTATGCAAACAAATTGAACAAGTTAAATAATTTTACTACCAATAGAATATGCCTTTTGTCTGTTAGGCATTAACCTGCTGATGTAACAGGCTATTTCCCCGTCATCCTGAGCGAAGCGAAGAAACTCGTTCTATCACCACAAAGAGATGCTTCACTTGCGCTCAGCATGACAAGGGTACGAAACTGCTCCCTCTCTATCCAACAGGAGTGACAGACTACCACCAGCGCAACAGTTATATATCCTTGCTAATATTTTACCCCAAAAACGAACGCAATGCACGCTATCGGTAGATTCTGCTCTGTAAGTGTCCACGCGGAGCACAGCAGGAGGCGTCGTTGACAGCATAGAATCTTTGCTCAGTTAGGATTAACCTGTCGTCGGGAGGATAAGATGCTTAAGATTGGCTTCGTGGACCACCACCTGAACAATTTCCATGCGAACACTTTCCTTAAGCTGCTGCATGAAGACCTCGCCGCGGAGGAGGTGCGGGTTGTCGCTGCGTGGGAAAGTCATCCAACCGGAGAGGATTGGTGCGCGAAAAACGGCGTGGAACGCAAATCTTCCGTTGCCGAAGTCATAGACAGTGTAGATGCGCTGATGGTGCTCGCGCCGGACAATCTGGCGGACCATCTAGCGCTGTGTGAGCAGGTTTTGCCCGCAGGCAAGCCTACCTTCATCGACAAACTGCTCTCCCCCAGCCTGCCAGATGCCCACAAGATTGTACACCTAGCGCAGCAATACGGCACGCCCATCACCTGCTCCAGTGCATTGCGGTTTGCAGTGGAACTGGAGGCGATGCGCTCGCAGCTCACAGGCACGATTTCCGAAGTCTTCGCGCGAGGCATGGGCGAGTGGATGGGCTACGGCGTGCACACCGTTGCGCTGGTAACAGGGCTCATGGGCACTGGCGCATCACGAGTGGTGGACGTTGGTACCCCAGCCAGTCGTTTCCTCGCTATCGAGTATGCTGACGGGCGACGCGCCACCGTCGAAGTACGCGACTGCGAGAACATGTGGAACGTGTTTCCCTGGCTCTTTGGCGCGAAGGTGGGCAACACCTATTATGTGGAGACCGTCAAGGACTACAACGGCTTCTATCTGAACCTGATGAGGATGGCTGTCCGGTTCTTCAAGACAGGTCAATCGCCGGTGTCGGCGCAGGAAGCGCTGGAGATAGTGGGCATTCTGGATGCCAGCAACCGCTCTCAGCAGGCGGGGGGTGCGTGGGTGACGCTCTAAACAGGATTCACTACCGCGCTTCACGAACCTGTTCTCCGGAGTTCGCCGAGACGAGGAGGTTAGAGCAGTGGCAGAGCGTTCCGGTAACCATCTGACGCGACGCGAGTTTTTGCGCGAAGGCGCGGTGGTAGCAGCGAACCTTGCGCTGGGCACACTTGCACACACCGGTGCAGCACAAGAGCAGCCTCCACCGCGTAAACTCAAGCAGGACGTGACCTGGGGCATCATCGGTCGGTTGCCGCTCTCCCAAGCGATTGCCGAGCTCAAGCGCATCGGCTTTCAAGGAGTAGAGATGGCGCCTCGCAATGTGTGGGACGAGATTCGCGCTGCCGGATTGCGCATCGTGACCATGGTAGGGCACGCTTCACTCACCGATGGGCTGAACCGTAGGGAGAACCATAACCGTATCGAGGATGAGCTGAAACGCAACATCGACCTCGCCGCGCAATACGACATCCCCGTGCTGATATGCTTCTCCGGCAACCGGCGGGGCATCTCGGACGAGGAAGGCATCCAGAACTGTGTGGAAGGGCTGAAGCGCGTCGCGCCCTATGCGGAGCAGAAAGGCGTCACGCTCGCCATGGAACTGCTCAACAGCAAGGTAGACCACCCCGACTACCAGTGTGACCATACCTGGTGGGGCGTGGAGGTGTGCAAGCGGGTGAATTCGCCTCGCGTGAAGCTTCTGTACGACATCTACCACATGCAGATTATGGAAGGCGACCTCATCCGCACCATCCGCGCCAACATCCAGTACATCGCCCATTTCCACACAGCGGGCAACCCCGGCAGGCGCGACCCTGACGAAACGCAGGAAATCTATTATCCTGCTGTGATGCGTGCGATTAAGGAAACCAAATACGACGGATTCGTCGGGCATGAGTTCGGCCCCAAAGGCGACCCCATCGAGGCTCTGCGCAAGGCATATCAGATTTGCGATGTGTGAGAAT
>CALJAP010000171.1 GCA_938027655.1 uncultured bacterium
CTGAGCGACACGGAGGACAAAATTCGCTACGCCCGCCAGTTTTACAACGACACGGTGATGCGCTACAACCTGTCCGTCCAGCGTTTCCCGAACCTGCTGGTTGCGCCCCTGATGGGCTTTCGCCCGCAGCCGCTGTTCACGTTGGACGAGGCGGCGCAGGAGAGAGAAGTGCCGAAATAACCCTCACCCCAGCCCCTCCCCTGAAACTTCGGGAGAGGAGTGTATCTTCTTCCCCGGCAAGGTTGTAGCTTCCCAGCAGGTTGTTGGCTGCGTCATACGCACTGATTGTGCCGGTGAAGCCACCGTACCAGTCCCTCTGGATTTGTGCGCCTGCACCGAACACCGGGCTGGCAAACACGATCTCTATCGGGCCGACTTCATAAAGCGTCCACAGCAGGAGAGCGTCTTTTCGCTAGGAACAACCGTTTCCAAATCTTGATGTGTAATCAAGTAGTGAGCGCGTACGTTGTGCGAATCTTCAGGCGCATCCACTTTGAACCTCAGCCAGTGCCCGTTTCAGATTCCGCAGGCTCACCTCCGCGATATGCTCCGCACCGTCGGAGTAGTCGAACACCTCCACCGAGACGTAACCGCTGTAGCCCACCTCCTGTAACGCCCGCAGGATAGGCACGAAGTCCACATCCCCCATGCCCGGTCCCTTCAGGTTGGGGTCGTTGGCGTGGAAGTGCGCGAACCAACCTGCGGAGTCGCGGATAATCTGCGGGATGGGCGTGCCCTCGCTGCTCATCGCCTTCACGTCCAGAATGATACGCGCGGCGGGGCTGTCCAGTGCCTGCGCAAAGCGGATGGCATCCTCCGCGCGGTTCAGGAAGTTGGTCTCGGCGGGAGAAAGCGGTTCGATGCACCAGGTAACGCCGCGCTCCTCGGCTGCTTTGACCGCAGGACGCAACGTCTCCAGAGCACGCTCCCATGCCTGCTCGTAGGTGGAGCTGGGCAATACGCTCCGTTGTTTGGGCGAACCCAGCACCAGCACCTTTCCACCGATGTCGGCGCAGAAGTGGGCCAGAGCAACCAGATACCGCGCGGTGCGGGCACGTACCTCCCCATCGGGCGTGGTGAGATGCAATCCCTCCGGCTTAACCAGCAGCCAGTGCAAGCCCGCAATCTGGATGCCTATGTCCGACGCCATGCGACGAATGTCTGCACGCTCGTCGACAGTTATCTTCTCCACGCTGTCCGCCAGGGTGAACGGCGCGATTTCGACCGCGTGGTAGCCCAGCCCCGCGCAATACTCCATCACCCGGCGCAGCTCCCAACCCTGAAAAAGTTCGTTACAGATTGCGAAGAGCATTAACGTTCTCCTTCCTGCGACGGTTCTTGTTCCTGGATAATTTGCTCTATCCTTGCTCGAAGCAAGGCAACATCGCGTATCGCGGTGTCCCACACAGCGTCCAGGTCTACTCCGAAATAGCCATGTATTAGCCTGTCACGCATCCTCGCGATTTTCTGCCATGGAACATCGCTATACCTACGCCTGATGTCCAGCGAGAGGTTCTTTGTCGCTTCTCCAATCACCTCAATCCGCCTGATGACCGCATCTTGCATCATCCGATTGCTCATGAAGTGTTCGTAGTCTGTTCCTTGCAGGTATTCCTCTATCGCCTGAGCAGCCTCCACAATATGCTGTAAGTATACGATGTCATCGCGTATCATCGAAAATCACTACTGCCTCCCGCTCTATGCTGTCTATCAAATAAGGGCTTATCCATCTTTTTGTCAAAAGGTCTACTTTAACTCCCACAGCTTCTTCCAGCTCCTGCTCGATACCAACTAGTTCCAACAGGCTCTTTCTCTCTTTGAACTCTACAAGGATATCGATATCGCTATCTGCACGGGCTTCTCCTCTGGCGAAAGAGCCGAATAGTTCCACTCTCCGCGCCCCATGTTTGCGTAGAAGACGAACAATCTTGCGTATCCTGATATCCATGCTGTTTCCTCCTTCCCTCTTATTGTAACTCCTGAATGATAGCTCTCGCAAGAGACAATCTTGACGCCGACCGCACACTGTTTTATACTGACCCCAACACACCATCGGCACAGGAGGGGAGCATGAAAGGGAGAAATCCACAGATTCCCTACACACTGCATGAACTGTTCGCGCAGGGCAAGCCGCGCGTCTATCGAGGGCGCCAGCTAGACCAGATTGCTTTTCCACTCGGAGGCATCGGCACAGGCTCTATTTCGTTAGGTGGGTGGGGGCAGCTGCGCGACTTCGAAATCTTCAACCGCCCGCAGAAGGGCTTGATGTTCGACTATACGTTCTTTACGCTCCATGCGAAGACCGCCAGCGGTTACTTCGCAACGCGGGTCGTGCAGGGACCGGTGGGTGGTGACAATTTCAACGAGGGGGGAAGTGGGGTGAGCCGCCTCAACGCAAGTGGACTGCCTCACTTCCGTTCGGTCGCGTTTGAGGGCGCGTTTCCCTTCGCGCGTCTCTATCTGGAGGACCCGAGGATGCCCCTGCGCGTTACGCTGGAGGCGTACAACCCCTTCATCCCGCTGAACCCTGACGACTCCGGGTTGCCCATCGCCATTTTTCACTTTACCCTGCACAACCCCACCGATACCGCTGTCGAAGCGGTGCTCTACGCTAATCTGGAGAACAAACTGGGTTATCCCGAAGTGGGTGGGGGCGTTATCGAGGCGACCGATAGCGGTCGGGTGCGCGGACTGAAGATGAGCACACGCAAACATGCCCCCGAATCGCCTCGTTACGGCACGCTTGCGCTGGTGACCACGCATGACAGGGTGCAGATACAGACGCACTGGCTGCGTGCAGGGTGGTTCGACGCGCTGGACTACTTCTGGCGGCAAGCCAGCGAGGGGCGGCTGGAGGAGAACGCCGAACCTGCTTATCGAGAGGAAAGAACCGATGTAGGAACCATCGCCTTGCGGGCAACCGTGCCTCCGGGCGATGAGGTGTGCCTGCCCGTGTGGATAGTCTGGCACATCCCGAATTTCGAGATGTACTGGTCGCCTGCCGAGCCGAAGCCCGTCTGGAAAAACTATTACGCCACCCGGTATCAGGACGCTACGGCAGTGGCAGAGTATGTGGCAGAACACATCCACCGTCTGGAGGGCGATACCCGTGCCTTTGCGGATGCGTTGTGGCGCTCTACCCTGCCGGAGGCGGTGCTGGATGCGGTCAGCTCGCAAATCTCCATCTTGAAGACGCCCACCTGCCTGCGTCTACCCGACGGCACGTTCTACGGCTTCGAGGGCTGTGGCGTCAACTACGGCTGTTGCGAGGGAACCTGCACGCACGTCTGGAACTACGCGCAGGCACTGCCGTACCTGTTCCCCTCGCTGGAGCGCAGCATCCGCGAGAAGGACTACGCCATCAACCTGCACGAGGACGGGCACATGACCTTCCGCATGCCCCTTCCACTGGGAACCATCCCCGAACCTGCCTTCCACGCGGCGGCGGATGGGCAGATGGGAGGCATTCTGAAGGTGTACCGCGAGTGGCAGGTGTGCGGGGACGACCAGTGGCTTCAATCGCTGTGGCCCAGCGTGAAGCGCGCGCTGGAATACGCCTGGCGCGTGTGGGATAAGGATAAGGACGGTGTGATGGAAGGCGTGCAGCACAACACCTACGACATCGAGTTCCATGGTCCAAATACGATGATGGGCAGTCTCTACCTAGGCGCACTGCGGGCAGCGGAGGAGATGGCGCGTTATCTGGGCGAGCAGGACAAGGCGGAGGAGTATCGCAAGGTATACGAGAGCGGTCGCGCGTGGATGGACGAGCACCTGTTCAATGGCGAATACTACATCCACGAGGTGCGTCCCGCTTCGCCGGAGATGTCCACCGACCCACAGAGCTTTGACTTCCCCAAATATCAGCTGGGCAAGGGATGCCTCTCCGACCAGCTGATAGGGCAATGGTATGCGCGGATGCTCAGGCTGGGGGACCTGTTTGACCCCGAGCACGTGCGCAGGGCGCTGCAGTCCGTTTTCCGTTACAACTGGAAAGATGACCTCTCGGAGCATGCCAATCCGCAGCGCATCTACGCCCTCAACGACGAGGCAGGGCTGCTACTGGCGACCTGGCCGCATGGCGGCAGGCCCCTTTTCCCGTTCCCGTACTCGGACGAGGTGTGGACCGGCATCGAGTATCAGGTGGCGAGCCATCTCATCTACGAGGGGTTCGTGGAGGAGGGGCTGGCCATCGTCAAGGGCGTGCGCGATCGCTATGATGGCGAGCGGCGCAACCCATGGAACGAGTTCGAGTGCGGTAACCACTACGCCCGCGCGATGTCGTCGTATGCGCTATTGCTGGCATTAGCCGACTTTATCTACTCTGCGCCGAAGGGGCTGTTGCGTTTCGCGCCGCGCGTGTGTCCCGAAGACTTTGCCTGCTTCTTTTCCGTCGATTCGGGGTGGGGCATGGTCAAGCAGACCTTCGGGGCAGGTTACGGACGGGCGGAGGTGCAGGTGTATCGAGGCACGCTGACGCTACGTGAAGTACAGCTCGGCTTCGCGCCGAGCCAGCCGCAGGTGCGCGTGGCGGGTAGAGCGATTTCGGCGACCGTCAGCTCGCTCGCAGACGGAGGCGTGCAGGTCACCTTTGCGAAGCCAGTAACGGTGCGTCAAGGGGAGACGCTGGTGATAGAGGGGAGCTACTCCTCCACCGGCGAGAAGTAGATGACGGTGACAATCTCCTCCATGGCGAGGGGGCGGTCGTAGATACGCTCCAGCAGGTCGCGCACGTCTTCGGCGGTACGAAACTCGGGGTTCTCGCGGCTGATGTCGCGCGGGGTAAGCTCCGCCAGCGGCTTGACTTCTACGCGGTCAATGATGGCGGTGAACAGCTTGTGTCGGCGGGCGAAGCGGTTGCCTACCGTCACCCAAACCAGCTGCCCCGCGCGATATTTGTCGGTTTTATCGCCAAGGCGAATGGTAACCGTCTTGCGATGACTGCGCAAGAGGTTCTCGTAGATGTCGGGATAGAAGTTCAGTGCAAACATCGCACGCCCCAATCTCCCCTCTTAATCCTCACCAAGTTGCTGTTGCAAAGCGTCGGCGGACAGCGTGAAACGAATGGAGTCTTCGACGAATTGCGTAATCAGCTCCTCTTCGTATAATACACGCACCTGTTCGCGCAGGTCTTGAATCTGTTCGGGCGGCGTGGAAGGGTCCTCCTCGAGCCGGCGCAGCTTGACCTCCAATGCCTGTCGCAGCTCCCGCAGGGTGGAGGCTCGCGGCTTGCCTTCCAGAAACTCTTCGATGACCCGCTCCACGTCGTCCATACGGCGTCGTTTACTTCAGCAGATGCGCCTTATCGGTCTTTTCCCACGGGAACTCAGGATGTCCAAAGTGTCCGTTCTTCGCGGTGCAGAGGTAGCACACGTTCTCCGTGAGCAAGCCGAGGTCGCGGATAATCGAGCGTGGACGGAAGTCGAAGATGTCCAGCACCCGCTTGAGTATCTGCTCTTCGGGAATGGCGTTTGTGCCGAAGCAGTCGATGGTGAGCGATACCGGCTCCGCCTTGCCGATGGCGTAGGCAATTTGCAGTTCGCAGCGTTCCGCCAGCCCTGCCGCCACGATGTTCTTCGCGACGTAGCGCATCATGTAGGTCGCGGAGCGGTCTACCTTAGTGGGGTCTTTACCGGAGAAGGCGCCGCCACCGTGTCGCGCCATACCGCCGTAGGTATCCACCATGATTTTGCGCCCGGTGACGCCCGTGTCCGCCTGTGGTCCACCGATTTCGAATCGCCCGGTGGGGTTGCACAGGAAGCGAAAGTCGCCCTTGTTGAATTCCGCGTAGTGCTTCAGCACCGGTTCCAGCACATGCTGGCGCACTATCTCCATCACGTCTTGCTGGCTGAGGTACGGCTCGTGCTGTGCGGAGATAAGCACGGTATCGATGCGGTAGGGCTTGCCGTCCACATATTCGATGGTTACCTGCGACTTGCCGTCGGGGCGTAAGCCCAGGTCGGGATGCTGCTTGCGCACCTCCGCCAGACGGCGCGTCAGATGATGAGCGATGGTGATGGGCAGAGGCATCAGCTGCTCGGTTTCGGTACAGGCGTAGCCGAACATCATACCCTGGTCACCGGCTCCGCCGGTGTCCACACCCTGCGCGATGTCAGGGGATTGCTTCTGGATAGCCACCATCACACCGGTGGTGTCGCCCTCGAAGCCGTAGTCGGTATGCGTGTAGCCCACATCGTTGATGGTCTTGCGCACCACGTCGGGGATTTCCACGTAGCCGTGCGTGGTGAGCTCACCGGCTACCACCGCCAGCCCTCGCGTCAGCAAGGTTTCAATGGCAACCCGTGAGTATTCCTCGATAGGCAGGTTTGCCTCACGGTCTTGCCTCAAGCATTCATCCAGAATGGCATCGCTAATCTGGTCTGCCAGCTTATCGGGGTGAGCTTCTGTGACACTTTCAGACGTAAAAAGCATCCTTCTCGCCATATTTCCTTCCATCCTTTTGCTCCCCATACAGAGGGGAGGAATTGTACCTGTCAGTCTGTCAAGCACGGTTGCCCTTCAAACGGTCAGGTAATCCGTGTCCATCCGTCTCATCTGT
The DNA here is from genome assembly GCA_938027655.1 of uncultured bacterium. GTDB lineage: Bacteria > Armatimonadota > HRBIN16 > HRBIN16 > HRBIN16 > HRBIN16. Next base: position 6,560 of record CALJAP010000171.1, read on the forward strand.
GTTCACCCGTGTCCTCCGAAAAATAGCCCACAGATTGGCACGGATATAACGGATGCACACCGATAGTATCCGCGTCTATCCGTCTCATCTGTGCTCATCCGTGTCCTCCGGAAAATAGCACACGGATGGTCTTCGCGCCGTCCTGCTCGTGCGTATCCGTTCCCTCTCCCAAGGAAGAGGCTTGACAGTCTCGCAAAGGCGAAGCCACCGCCAAAACGGCAGCTGACTATTTTATAGCACAACCGCGCCCCCGAAGTCAAATCTCAGGGCCAGTAGTGGTCATAGAAAAGAGTATCGTAAAGCAGTTTGCCCAGCGCGATCACGATGCCGAACACCACCACAGCCTGCCGATAGGTGAGCACGCTGGCGGGTAGCATGGGCAAGGGCGCAAACAGCAATAGCCCACCGATGGCGAGTATCAGCAGGCTTCCTCGCAACAGCTTTCGCCACCGTTGCGCAACGGTCATGATTCACCTCAGGCGCGAATAATCTCGCGCTTGACCTCTTCGTCTGCGAGGTCCACGAACTCGTCCGCCTGTCGGCGCAGTTCGTCGGCTATCATGGGGGAGAGCGTGCGGATTGTGCTGACCACCACCACCCGTACGCCCTTCATCTGCACCGCTTCCACCAGCCGCCGGAAGTCGCCATCCCCGCTGAACAGCACCGCGCGGTCAATATGGTCTGCAAGCAGTAGCATATCGATGGCGAGCTCGATGTCCATATTGCCCTTGATTTCATACTGCCCTGTTGCGGGGTTGTAGTAGCGCTTCTGCGGCTTGGTGACTACCGTGTAGCCGTTGTAGTCCAGATAGTCTAGGAAGCTGAGCATCGGGTCGAACTCGCCTTCCCGACGCGACGCATAGTAGAATGCGCGCAGCAACCTGCCTCCTCGCGAGAAGTAACGCAGTAGTTTGCCGAAATCGATGTCCCAACCCAGCTGCTGCATGGTGTAGGTTAGATTGGGACCGTCAATAAATATCGCAATTCTCTCCAAAGGGCGCACCTCCTCTCGCCCGTAAAACCCTTTCTCTGCCCGCCTCCAGGCGTGCACCTGTTCTGCGTTTTCCTCAGGTGGACGGACAGCTCCTTTGTCTACAATGGGTTTTTCGCCGTTCAGATACCATGCCCCATTATGCGGTCACCACCTCTTCTTCTTCGTCCTCTACGGCGGGAAGTGTCTTCAGTATCTCTTCCGCGATGAGTCGCTCGGTAACCGCTTCGTCGCCCACGATTTTGCCGTCGCGGAAGCGCACGATTCGCTTCGCATGACGGGCGATGTCCCACTCGTGGGTGACCAGGACGATGACCTTGCCCTCCTCGTTCAGCTTCTGGAAGATAGCCATTATCTCTTCGCCACGACGGGAGTCCAGGTTCCCTGTCGGCTCGTCCGCTAGGATGACCGCAGGCTCGTTGACCAGTGCCCGCGCGATGGCAACGCGCTGCTGTTCGCCTCCCGACAGCTCGTTGGGACGTGAGTTGATGCGGTGTGCCAATCCCACCGCTTCCAGCGCGCGTTTGGCTCGCTCGTGGCGGTCGCGGAATCGCCCGTTATACAACAGGGGCAGTTCCACGTTGCGCAGGGCGGTAGCGCGTGGTAACAAGTTGAACTGCTGGAACACAAAGCCTATCTTGCGGTTGCGTATCTCCGCCAGCTGGTTGTCGCTGAGTCTGGCGACCTCGATGCCGTCCAGCTTGTACGAGCCACTGGTCGGGCGGTCCAGACATCCGATGATGTTCATAAAAGTGGACTTGCCCGAGCCGGAGGGTCCCATAATCGCTACGAACTCGCCCGGGTACACCTTCAGCGACACCCCGCGCAGGGCGTGTACGTGCGTTTTGCCCAGAATGTAGGTCTTGTGTACATCCTGCACTTCGATAACCGGTGTCATTCGCTCTCTTCCTCCAGTTGTTGCATCAGACGTCGGAGCGGCGGTATCATCTTGCGATACTCGACAAGGAACGCATCATGCCCGTAGGCGGAATCCATCTCGAAATACTCCGAACGCTTGCCCAAACGTTTCAGCATCTCGTGTATTTCGCGCATCACGTAGGGCGGGAAGAGAATGTCGGAACGTATCGAGATGAGTAGCACGCGCGCCTGAATACGACTAAGTGCCTCTTCCACGCTGGCGTAGCCCCGGCTGATGTCGTGCAGGTCCATCGCCTTGCAGAGGTAGAGGTAACTGTTCGCGTCGAAGTCGCGCTTGAGCAGTTTGTCGCCCTCTTCGTGCAGGTAGCGCTCCACATCGAAGCGGGCGTGCAGGTCGTGCTCCAGTGCGCTCTCCTCGCTGGCGGGCTTGCGCCCGAACACCTGTTGCATAATCTCGTCGGAAAGATAGGTGATAGTGCCTATCATCCGCGCCAGCGCGAGACCTTGACGTGGCTTCTCGCCGTCCTCGTAGTACTCGCCTTTGCGCCAGTTCGGGTCGAGCATAATCGCCCGCCTGCCCACCTCGTTGAAGGCGATGGCCTGCGCCGACAGACGCGCGCTGCAGGCGATAGGCGCCACCGCGTCCATGTAGTCGGGGTACATGACCGCCCACTCCAGCGCCTGCATCCCACCCATCGAACCGCCGGTGACCAGCTTCAACCGCCGAACGCCCAGGTGGTCCAGCAGCACCCGTTGCACCCGCACCATATCGCGGATGGTGACAATGGGGAAGCGCAGACCGTAGGGTTTGCCGGTGCGTGGGTCGATGGACGCAGGGCCGGTACTGCCCCGACAGCTGCCCAGCACGTTGGGCGCAATGACATAATACTTCTCGGTATCGAACACCTTGCCGGGTCCGATCAGTCCATCCCAGTAGCCGACCGTTCGGTTGTACGGCGCGTATTTGCCTGCCGCGTGCGAGCTGCCGGTCAGACCATGAAGCACCAGAATAGCGTTGTCGCGCGTGGCGTTCAGCTCCCCGTACACCTCGTATGCCACATCCACGCGCGGCAGGGTCTGTCTGTTCTCCAGCACAAACGGCTCCTCCGGTGAGGCGAAGGTGAAGATATGCTTCACGATGTTTTCGCCCACCGAGGCGACCGCTTCGTCTTCCTCCACAGGCAACAAATACGCTGCGGATTCGGTGCTCATCCCACCACCCACTCCTCAGCACCGTTGACGCCGATGGTGCTGACGGTGATGCCTTGTTCTTTCAGGAACTCGATGGCGCGATGCAGCTGCGCGGATGAACCCGTGAGCTCCAGAAAGACGAAGCCCCCGATGTGCGGGTCGATGTTTGCCCGGCGGATGTTCGGTATCAGGTCGAAGTCCTTCACCAGCCGGTACACGATAGGTTCTTTCACGCGCTCCAGCGGGAAGTTGAGCTGGATGCGAATGGTCTCCACCGCCTCTTGTTGCTCCACAGGCATGGGTGTACCGCCCTCCTTCAGAATGTAAGACGCAACAACTGCCCCCGCAGTTGCCACCAAACTGCGAGTTCGTCTCCTGAATCGAGTGTACCCCAATTCTGAGGGAGTTGCCACCGGCGCGAAAACTTAACCGAACCTTCATACAAAACGCTTGCGTTTTGTGGCAGGCGTGATATAATGGAAGGGTAACCTGAGATTACTGAAAGGAGGAGGACCCCATCCATGCGACTGCGCACTTTGCTGGTGACGGTGATGTTGCTGGGCACAGCCATCGCCGCAACCGCCCAGATTACCGTCAGCACGGAGGCGTTCAATAACGCCACCGTTCAACCCGCCGGCCCCCGTACCGGCAGTGGCGGCAAGAACTTCTTCAACATCGAAGGCAACAACCACGGTCAGTTCGCCAGCTTCGGGGTGGCGGATTTCAACGCCGCCAACCTGGGCATCGGTCAACCGGTTGCCGATGTGGTGGGCATCCGGCTGAAGCTGACCGAGGATCGGGCCGCCTTCAGTGCGGCAGGGAGCATCCGTTTCTGGCTCACCGAGGATACCACGACCAGCATTGACCCCGGCACCCCACCGCCGATAGCGTGGGATGCTTCCGATTTACCCAACGGGCTGGGCGGGCAGCTGGTGCCTCGCTATGAGCTGGGCACCGGAACCTACACGCCCACTGCGGACGGCACGCTGTTTGAGTACACGCTGTCGCTTTCGCCTGCGGCTAAGAGCTATCTCATCAACCAGTTGAACAGCTCAGCCACCATCCGCCTGATTGTTTCCCCCGCCGATGATGCGGTGGCTGCCACGTACGCGGGCTATTCGCACAGCAGCCTCGCCGGACCGACACTGGAACTGGACCTGGTGCCCGTACCGGAACCCGCATCGCTCGTCACCCTGTTCATCGGGGTAACCGGTATGGCGGGGATGGCTACGCGCAGAAAGAGGGCGTGAGCGATAGGCGTATGCGAATCTAACCCCCTGACCCCCTTCCCTCGCAGGGAAGGGGGCGTTCACTGCACCGACCGGCAGGAACCTCGCCCTCCGGTCACCCCCTACCCTTCCTTCACCGCCTGCCATACCTTGTAGATGCGACGTCTTTCGGCAAGGGGTGACTCAGCGTAGCCATCCAGCACCTTCTGCAGACCGCTGCATAGCTTCGTCAGGGTGTCTACATAGCTCTTATCGGCAGCGGTCTGCGACGGTTCGGGCAGACGATGGAGCTTACCCGCAGTCTGCAATTCCGTGCGCCGGAGTACCGTGAGCCACTGCCTCAATATCAGCTGGGCGTGAGCCGCCTCGTATGTCTGAACCAGTCCCGCCTGCTCCAACCGCTGTAGCAAACGGGCGAAAGGTGCTATCCGCTCTTTCAGCGGTGCAAGCGCGGGCGGAACAGGAGCCCTTGCCAGTTCGTCCAACACCTGCTTCGCAGCAACCGGTATAGCAGGCTTTGGCACCTGCACCGGCCTGGCATCATCCAGCACAATCTGTATCGTAGCCACCTCTGGCGTGTGTTCATCAGGCAGGAACACCGACGCTTCGTCATGCCACTGCCAGCTCTTGCCGTTGACCAGCACTCTGTGCACTTTGCCCTGCCCCACAACAGACAGATACAACCGCTTTCTGCCGAAGCGTATGGGGAAGCGCTGATGCAGTTCGGTCACGCCAGCCGGTATATGCGGCATCAGCGTCAAGCCATCGGCGCGGTAGAGGTACTCGAACAGCCCGCGCACCATCGCCGCAGGCGGACCGAAAGCGTCATAAGTGATATTGATAGCCTCGCCCGGCTGGTACACATCGCTTCCGAATCTCACCAGCGGGTTATCCAGGCGAAACCGACGGGCGAACTCCAGCAGCCGCTTCATCGAACGGCGGGCATCCTCGTGTTTACCCAGCCGGTAATACGCCATCATCATCCGTGCCTCGCAGGTGGACCAGTGCCCACCGTTTACCCATGTGCCGAAAGCCCACAAGCCTTCCGGCTCCGTGTACATATCGTCCAGCGAGGGATAGTTCGGGATGATGAAATCGTAGGGGCGCAAGCCCGGAATGGAGGCGATTTTGGCGTAGATGCGCTGTGCCTGCGCATCGTCTACCACACGGAAACATATCGCATCGTGGTTTGGGGAGGATTCGAAGTAGCCGTGCTTCGGTGCGCCGTACACCCCGTGTTTCGTGCCATCGGGGTCGAGGGACTTGATGAAGTAACCCTCCTCGGTAGTCAGCAGTGCCAGCCCTTTGCGTGCCCGCTCTCGCCGCCCTGCATACAATCGCGCTTTGCGTGCGTTGCCTGCCAGCTTTTCCAGCTCAATCAGCCTGTCCAGAGCCGCGATATACGTAACAGACAGCCCGGTAAGATACGCCATCTCGTGCGTACCGTCGGGGCGTTTCCAGCCTGCATAGCTGGGAGCCAGCAGGTTGCCCGCCGGTCCCGCAAGGAAGAGATTATTCATCGGGTCGCGTCGGCTTTCGATGAACTCCGCACAGCGTTCCAGCTTCGGCAGGTAGCGGGCGATGGCTTCGGGGTCGCGGCTAATCAGCAGCAGTTCCGCCTGCATCAACAGCCCCGCTGCGGTGAACTCCATGCCCCAGTCATGGATGTCCACACGCCCATCGCCTTGCTTTGCCACAAACCAGCCCGGCGCGGCGGCGTCACACAAACAGCCATCCGGCGGAACCCAGTCGAAGCGCCGCTCACCCATCTGGAAGGGGCGCACGGTCTTTCCATCGCCCATCTGGTCAAACCACAGGTCCTGCGCGTTCTGCAAGAAAGTGATATATGGCTCTGTCAGGAAGGGCAGCGCGCAGTAGGTGGTTCCATAGCTATTCTGTATCCACCAGGCGTTCCACGTTGGTCCCTCCACCAAGCCGTTCCACTGCGGGGTATACAGCATCGGCAGGTTCTGAAACTCGGGGTCAGGGTCAAACATCCGGCGGGCGATGTCCAGCAGCTGCAGATAGTCTGTATCCCCCTTACCGGAGAAGTACTGCCCACGGAAGCGGTCAGCCCTGTTCATCCTTTGTCTCCCTCAAATTGGTCATCACCCAGTTCGCTTCCCGCTAGAGGAATCCTGCCGCTTCAAGGGGTAGAGCCGCGGTTGCACTTGCGATTTGCGCACTTTTGTGGGATAATAATACCGGTGCGCGCCCGTAGCTCAATGGACAGAGCATCAGACTTCGGATCTGAGGGTTGGGGGTTCGAGTCCCTCCGGGCGCGCCATACAACACCTGCTACCCTGAACCCTCTACAGACGCAACATGTTGTGTTCCGCATTGTGACAGGTTTTGCGAATCGGATGCCTTTACAGCAACGGATGGATGCAGCGGATACCACATCACAAACCACCGCACCGAACGTTTGAGGGGAATCCGCCGGGTGGATAGGCTGCATAATAAAATGGTGCCGCGGGGCAGAATCGAACTGCCGACACCAGGATTTTCAGTCCTGTGCTCTACCAACTGAGCTACCGCGGCACGCCTGAAAGTGGCGGGGACGACGGGGCTCGAACCCGCGGCCTCAGGCGTGACAGGCCTGCGCTCTAACCAGCTGAGCTACGCCCCCGCACGATGAGCATGGTGGGCGAAAGAGGGCTCGAACCTCTGACCTCTTCCTTGTAAGGGAAGCGCTCTTCCAGCTGAGCTATTCGCCCTCTTTGAAGGAACCTTTCCCACCAGCACCGTATATTATTCCAAAAATCTTGCGATTTGTCAATGGGGTGAGCGCGGTTTTCTCGCCCCAAACGCAAAAATCTCAGCACAAGGAGGTCTTCCAATGCGTAAGTGGTGGACAATGCTCGCCCTCGCTGTGGCGGTGACCGCCGTCGTTCCGGCAGGCGCGCAGGAGGAAACCGGGAACAACAACCTGCGCGTGCGCGCGGGCGTTTTCTTCCCACAAAAGGCTGATACTCGCGATGCGGCGGGCAAAGCGTGGTTCACAGCAGGGGTGGAGTACGCCTTCCAGCCGCTGATCAGCCCCGGCTTCGAAGGCAAAATCACCCTCAGTGCCGACTTCATGGGCAACAAAGACATGCACAATATCCCCGTGCAGGTGAACCTGGTCAGCAACTACGAACGGTTCACGTGGAGTATTGGGGCTGGCATCGGTTTCGCCAAGAACGTCGCCGGTGATGCCAAGACCGGCATGACGTACAGCGTCGGCGTCAGCGCACAGGTCGGCAACACAACCGTCCCGCTGGAAGTGGGTGTGATGTGGAGAGGCATGACGAACGTCAGCAACCAGCTGGATGGCGTGGCGGTGCACCTGCAGCTGCGCTTCTAGAGGACCTAAGGTAGGGGCAGACCTCGTGTCTGCCCCTACCTGCCGTTACCGGAACGCAACAACTCGCTCACCGTTACAACACGGTATCCCTGAGCATCCAGCGCGTTGAGGAGCAGCGGCAAAGCTTGCGCCGTCGCTTCGCTACCGCAATGCATCAACACAATGGCACCCGGACGCATCAAACGCATCACCCGGTCGGTAATCATCTGCGGGGTAATGTCCTTTTTCACGCTATCCCAGCTGTCGATAGTCCAGTAGATGGTCAGGTAACCCTCCTCTGCCGCTACCGAGCGCACCCGCTCGTCCCGCGCACCAAAGGGCGGACGGAAAAGAGGCTTGGTGCTACGTCCGCAAACGCGCAATGCTACCTCCTCGGTACGGCGGAGCTGCTCGCGTATCTGTTCGTCGGTTAGGGAAGTAAACGCAGGATGCGACCACGAATGGTTGCCCAGCTCATGCCCAGCCTCGGCAATCTGGCGGGCGGCGTCAGGATACCGCTCTATCCACTGACCGGTCAAGAAGAAGGTGCAACGTATTCCGCGCTGCGCTAGCGCACGCAAGATTTGAGGAACCGGCTCCGCAGAACTGCCTGCGTCGAAGGTCAGTGCCACCAGTCTCGCAGAGGGCGATCCCGCATCGACCTCTTTGGAGGTCACCGCCAAACCTGCCGAAGCGGACAATACACCGCCTGCACCAGTAGCAAGGGGCACGCCTTGGGGTTCTTGTACCGCTTCAGCAGTTTGCTCACCAGCGGAGGCGGTCGGCTTCGCGTCTGTTTTGGCACGTCGGGCGGGCTTCTGCGACGGGGAGACAGTCGTTGCCTCTTGCCGCTTCTCTGGCGACACAGGGGGCAGGAAGCGAGAAACATAAACGGCAACTACCAGCACTCCCGCCACAACCAGCAACAGTTGTAGCGTCCCCCAGACGAACCGCGCCATACGACGCGGCCGCCGTCGTGATGACGAACGTTTTCGGGATGCCATCGCTTTACGGTGACGAAGCCACTCTGGGAGCGGCTAGATTCTCACGCAGGTACTCCACCGCTTTCTGAAGCTGCACATCGTGAGCGCGGTCATCGATGTCAGCCATCTCTTCGCTCTGCTTCACCACGATGTCCGGCTGGATGCCACCGCGCCTTATCTCTTTGCCATCGGGGTCTACCTTGCGGTTCAGGTCGTAACCGCTGGGGGTCAGGTATTTCGCGGTGGTAATAGCAACCGCCGAGTTGTCCTGCAACTGGAAGATGGTCTGCACCAGCCCCTTGCCGAAGGTGGTCTCACCGATGATAACGCCTCGTTTGTTGTCCCGGATTGCCCCGGCGACGATTTCCGATGCGCTTGCGCTCCACTCGTTTACCAGCACTACCAGCGGATAGGGCTTCAGAGCACGCCCGCGCTCGGCAAATAACTTGGTTATCTGTCCGTTCTTTTCCTGTATCAGCACGACCACCCCATTGTCGACGAACCGGCTGGCGACATCCACCGCCACGTTCAGCAAGCCACCCGGGTTGTAGCGCAGGTCCAGGATAAGCGCGCGCAAACCCTTTGCTTCCAGCTCGCGCACTTTCTGTACCAGCAGCTGGTCGCACTTCTCGTTGAACTGCTCCAGCCGGACGCGCCCGATACCGAGTTTTGCGTCCTCCATATACGCATAGGCGACAGGCGAGGTAATCAGGTCGCGCACGATGGTGATGTGCAGAAGCTTTGCCTCCCCCTTGCGTCGGATGGTCAGCTCCACCTTGGTGCCGCGCGGTCCGCGTATCTTTTTCACTACATCGTCCACACGCATTCCCGCAACGGGTTTCCGGTCTACCTCTACAATCACATCACCCGCTTTCACACCCGCCTTGTCTGCGGGGCTTCCCTCGATGGGGCGATAGATGACAATCTGTCCGTCCTTTTCCTGCAGCTGCGCCCCGATGCCGAAGAAATTACCGCGCGTATCCTCCTGCATACTGCGGTACTCGGTGGGGTCCATAAAGCGGGTATAGGGATCGTGCAGAGCGGCTAACATGCCGCGAATGGCGGCGTACGTCAGCTGCTTCTCGTTCACCGGCTGATAGTACTGGTTGCGCAGGTGCGAGAGCACATCCCAGTAGAGCCCTACGGGCCAGAGGTATCCCTGCTGAGCGTCCTGCTCTATTTGCAGCGCAAGACCAACCCGCTGGGGCACCGTCTGCGCAGCATACAACGCGCGCCGACCGCCGCCCGCTTTCATGTCGGGGTAGAAAAAGCCCGCCAGAAAGGCAAACGTGACCAGCAGTGGGATAAACCCCGAAAATGAGAAACGCTTTCTTTGCATCGCCTTCTCCCTTTCCTACGCCCGTGTCGTGGTACGCTGCTGGGACAGTAAGCTCACTGCCTTCTCCAGCGCAAGGTCGTGCCCCTGCTTTGGAACCGTCGGCGCAGAGACGGTGGGATACACGCCCTTACCGTGAAAATCGCCACCACTTAATGTGAAGAACTTGCCGGTGGTTATCGTGACTGCGGAACCGTCCGGCAAGGGAATGAAAGTCTGTACCAGCCCATCGCCGAAGGTGCGCTCACCCACCAGCTTTGCCTGCGCTTTGTCACGCAGAGCCACTGCCAGCACCTCCGCCACGTTCGCCGTGCCACGATTCACCAGCACCACCATCGGCGCCTTCACACGCGGATTCGCGCTGATGTTTACCGGCTGGCGACGCTTGCTCTCACCGGTGCGCGTTTCTATCATCGCCAGCGCAGGGCTTTTCACCAGCATCGCCGCCGCTTGCGACGCCGACTCCAGCGAACCACCGGGGTTGTTACGCAGGTCTATTATCAGCCCGCGCAAGTTGTTTCCCAGACCTGCCAGAGCGCGTTTGAGGCTGTCGGGCGTTTGTGTGTTGAACTGTGCAATGCGCAGGTAGCCTACCCCACCCGGCATCAGCCGATAGGTAACCGGCTCCACCGTCAACACGCCTGGCGTTACCTTCACCTTGAGGGTGGCGTTACCGCGGCGAACGGTGAGCGTCATCGCTGCCTGGTCTTTGTTCGTTAATGCGTTCAACGCCTTGCGCAAATCCAGTCCCGCCATCACCCTCTTGCGAGCATCCTCCATCGCTTTCACCAGCTCGTTGCCTCGCACGCCCGAGCGTTGCACCTGCCGGAAGGGGTCGTATGCGATAACCCACCTGCCGTCTATCTCGGTAATCACGTCACCGGGTTGCAAACCTGCTCTCTCTGCGGGGCTGTTGGGCAGAGGGGCAATGACCGTGAGTTCCCGCCTTTCGACGTCCTGGCTTACCGTACGCACCACAGTCAACGCAGCGCCAATGCCGTAGTAGGTACCTTTGGCAGCTTCCTGCAACAGTCGGGCTTCCTCCGGCTCCAGGAAGCGGGTGTTAGGGTCATTGAGCGACTGAAGCATCGCCCGCACCGCGCCGTATGCCATCGGTTTTGCCTGCTCCGGCGTGTAGTCCACATGCTGCTTTTCCACGTACTTGAACACGCTGTAGAAGAGCTGCATGAGGTCCATACTCACCGGGGACGCGCTATCGCCAGGCGCAAGCGCCATGGTGTAACTCTGCTTGGGGGAATACTCCTGCAAAGAGGTGACACGCGCACCCGGATTGGCGGTCGCTATCGGCAGAGTAGCCAGCTGCTGACGCAACCACCACCCTGCACCGAAAGCAGCGATAGCCAGCATAAACCAGGATAATACACGCCGTGGGGCACGAATGTTCACCGATGAACCTCCATTCTGAATACCAGTGTGCAAACGCTGACAGACACGTCTGTACGCTTGTCCAGTAAGCGTATTATAGCATCCACCGGAAAGCAAAGTCAATCGCAACAACACAAGCCATCACCTCAGTTGTTTACTGTATGCAATCAGCAGGCTGATGCGACGGTTGGAGTAGTGGTACGGGTCTTCCGGCACGCGCAGCTTGTTATCGGCGTAGCCGCGCACCTCGTAGACCTGACCTTTACGCAAGCCGCTGGTCTCCAGGATGCGCCGTGCACTGTTCGCCCGGTTTACCGAGAGCTCCCAGTTGGTCATGCCTCCACGCGAAAACGGACGACTATCGGTGTGCCCCTCGATAATAATTCGGTTGGGCAGTTTGGCGAGGTATTTGGCGATGCGGGTAAGCAGCTGGCGGGCTTGCGGGTTTACCTCTGCGCTACCCGTCATAAAGAACACCGATTGCGAGCTTTCCATCAGCTCGATTCGCAGCCCCTCGTCCACAATCTGTATCTGCACGTATGGCTTCAGGTGCTTGAACTCGGGCACCCCTTCCACGACCTTTTCTATCTCCTTCTTCGCCTGCTCCATGCGCTGCTTCTCGGAGGCCTCGCTGAGTTCGGGCAGCTCCTTCTCGGATGCCTTCGCCGCCCCCCCTTCCGGGGCGATGCTAAACGCCAGCCTCCCCTCGTTCACCGCCTTCATGAAACCGACGGGGTCTTTGAAGTATGCCGCGATGGCTTCCTTAATGTTCTGGCTCAAGCCGATAATCCACATCACCAGAAAGAACGCCATCATGGCGGTCACGAAGTCGGCGTAGGCCACTTTCCACGCGCCGCCATGGTGACCGTGGTCGCCGTGCTTCTTTTTGACGATGCGGATGTCGCCGCCCTTTTCATTGCCTGCCATGCCTTACCTCCTATGCCGCCGCGGCTTGCCGACCGGTACCCTTGACGCTCTCCTCCATCTCGCGGAAGCTGGGGCGATACGACGGCGGGATTTGCCGACGGGCGAACTCCACGCAGGTAATCGGCGACTCGCCGCGTGCAAACGACAGCAGGGCGTGACGGATGCACTGCAGGTACTCCTCCTCCGCGTGTACACGCCCCTCTACTGCCTGCGACAGCGGCTGGAACACACCGTATGCCAGCAGCACTCCCATGAAGGTTCCCACCAGCGCGGCGGCTACCTTGTGCCCGATTTGTTCAGGGGGGCCGTTAATCGCCTGCATGGTAATCACCACGCCCAGCACCGCCGCGACGATACCAAAGCCCGGCATCGCATCACCCACTTTTGCCAGCATATTGGCGGGCTTCAACGCCTCCGCTTTGTGCGTCTCCAGGTCTATTTCCATCAGGTCGGACAGTTCGTAATGCCCTACCGCGCCCGTCAGGATGACCTTCACTGTATCACACAAGAACTCCACTGCGTGGTGGTTCGCCATCAAGCCCGGATACTGAGAGAACAGCTCGCTGGATTCGGGGTTCTCCACATGTCGCTCCAGTGCCAGCAAACCCTCCTTTCGCGCCAGGGTAAAAAGCGCAAATAGCATCTGCAACAGCTCCATGTAACTGTCTTTGCTGCCCGGAGGCGGTTTTAACAAGCCCAGAACCGCTTTGATTAAGGTCTGTACCCCAGAGATACCGTTGCCCACAACAACGCCACCAAACGCCGCACCGCCGATGATAATCACTTCCGAAATCTGGATCAGCAGTGCAACCTTGCCTCCGTGCATGGTATAGCCCACCAGAATGGAGCCGAACACCACCGCCAGCCCAATCAGCACAAACATCTGTCTTCCTTGACCTCCTTGTGAAATCGCGCAAAGGGTGTCAATAAGTATGTTGGCTAAAATGGAGCTTTTGTGAAGAGGCAGGATGGAGACAAAGACGATAAGGGGACACGCTCCGTCATGACCATTGCGTTTCGGATGCGACGGAGCGTATCCCTCCACTCGGCGCAGACTGCTCATCTACAGCGGGCGCAGGCTAAAGCCTGCGGCTACATCAAGACCGCTACATCAAGACCGCTTTCACAGGCTATTAGCGCATGTCCGCCGGTGCGCCACCCTGGGTTTCCGCCGACTCGCCACCCTTCATCAAACCCGCCTTACCGCCGGGAAACATGTCTACGAAGCCGACATTCTTCCCTTGCTGTGGCTGAATCAGCGACTTGTAGGCGGAGAACGCTGCGATGGCAATCGCCACGATCACGATAATGACCCAGATGACCGTTTTGCTAGAGTTAGCAGGCGTTTTAGACATGGCTCCTGTTCTCCTTAGGGCTTAAACGCCTCGTTCCAGTGCAGATAGTTGAAGCGTCGCTCGGCAACCGCTTGGTCGTTCCACGGCCAGTACATTATCTGGCTGCGTCGCAGCGCCTTGGCATGACCATCTGCCCAGCCGAGTGTCATTAATTTATTATGGTTGCCCATGCTGAAACGTCCATCTCCCTGACCGCACCAGTTCACGGTCAGATAGTTCGGTGCTTCCGGCCACGCCGGGTCAGCGATGTTGCGGTTATCCCAACGCCAGTGTGTGAAGTTGCGCCCATAGGAGACGGTTGTCCAGAGCTCATACATGATAGCGGTTTCGCCCGGACGTCCTATCTCGGACTGGGTTTTGGACTCCGCGCTCGCTGCGCCAGGCGCCGTGCTAATCGGGTAGTAGGCGCAGACGCCAAAGGTGGCGATGTTCTCCCAGGTACCCGGCTGGAAGTGGGTAAAGGAGTAGCTAATCTTGTACCACGTGCCGTTCGGACCGGTACAGTCGTCACGCGGAATGCCGTCGCTGGGACATCCCCAGATGCCTGTGTTCTTGATGTACGGGTTCAGCATGTCTTCCGGACCGATGGTCTGGTCGGGACCGTTGGGGTCGTTGTTCCAGCACCGAGCAGGGCATCCCGATGTACAGGCGCCCGGGTTCGTGAAACAAGCAGGGTTCCAGACGAGCAAGCGATGGAACTTCTCGTCGTAGTCCTGCGTGTACATCAGCGCGCCCAGCAGAATCTGCTTCACGTTGGAAATGCAGTTAGACTGCCTTGCCTTCTCGCGTGCCTGCGCGAAGACAGGGAACAG
>CALJAP010000172.1 GCA_938027655.1 uncultured bacterium
GTCGAGTTGCGGAAATCTGCAAATGTAAACAAGGTCGCGAGAACAGGTTACAGCAACAAGCTTGCCGTTGGGCGAGAAAGCAACGGCGTCTGCATCACAGAAACGGGCAGACCTCTGCTGCAGCAGTCCTGCCCGGGTAGAGAGGTACTGCCCTCCGAGCACTAGGAGCAGAGAGAACCCTAGCACCACCGTCAACCCTATCATGATGTTTTTGAAAAGGCGCATATTGTTTCACCCCCTACCCACACCCCTTCATTTCCATCGGCGGTACCCCTTGTCGTGACAGCACTTCTGGCAATCCAACCAATCGTTGCCTGTGCCTACATGACGTATGCGCTTGCCTTCAATAAGCAAGCCTCGTTTGAGCGTGGTAGCACGGTCTACACCCTCCATAGCTGCCTTCTCATCAGGCGACCGAATGGATTACCTCCTCGTTCCGTAGAGCGTGCCACCAGCCAAGCGCACGGTATTCCTGCTTTTGCTCGCAGTCCAATCAAGCAAGCCGCTACACAATGCACTAACTTATCCCCGCCTTGTGGTGTGCCACTATGCTTGTGCGGCTATTTCCGACCATGTTGGTGGAAGCCGCACGTTGACGCAAACACTGCGACGAGGAGCACCTCTACCAAATTAGGCGTCTCTAATCATGTTGACAGCCGCGGCTTCCTGTAGTTTACTCACCTTTTAGTGTACTCTGCTAGCAAGCACTACTTTGGCGAACGCCACGTATCCTGCAACTTAGCTATTGTTTGTAACATTTGAGGAGATGGTTCAATGACCCCAACACATTCGTAGCCCACTTCCAGAACCTTCCCCCTAAACCTACCAGAATAGTCGTAAGCTAACACCACGGTACCGAAGTGGAATGGCTTATGGCAGACAACCCAGTATTCGCGCGTTTTGGGTCTAGCGTAAATCCTTCGGTAGAGATAAAACATCGGCAGACGGGCAAACAGGGTAGAATCTGCCCAACAGATTTGCACGCCATGCTCTGTCAATACGAGAAGGCAATCGTTGCGAGCATCGTAGTCCCAGTCAATGATATCAAAGTTAGCATCGCGGTTCCGCATTCCAGACGGTAGATGAACCTTGACACGGGCGTCCTCATCGAGCAGGGCAAGATAATCGCCGATTGGTGATGCTCGAACCTCCAGCACTCCATGCAACGGAAACACTTGCCCTGAATTGGGAAGCACCTTAAGTACTCCAACATGATGGCGAATGAAGGTGCGGGAGTAGAGGTTCAAGAATATTGCATCTCCACGCGTCGTGACTGCTACGCGTTCCACTCGCGGCGGCAAGTGTTCCCCCACCTCTATCCAGCGAACTAACCCGTCTTTGTGCACTATGGCTAAGGATTTGTCAGTATCCGACCAGTAAACCAAATTTCCCTGCCACTCCACAAACTCGGGACGGAACACCGCTTGTCCCCTCTTATCACGCAGACTACCGAGATAAGCGACGTTTCTACCGTCGTACGTGATATACAGCCCACGAGAGTCCACAAGTATGATGGGGTAGTGGGCGTGAGCAGGAGCACCGTAGTATAGACGAAAAACTAACAGGTAGATAAGCATGGTAGCAGCCCCAATGATTGCCGACATCTGTATGAAACGTTTATTCATTCTGCCCTCCAATTGCAGCATAACACGTTGCGTTATCCGAAAAGTAGTCCGGCTACATTACGGGAAAAGGCGTACTGAGGGTACCTCTCGGACACAGCCCTCCCTGTCCGGGGCCAGGTAACCGTGGAACCTTTTGACGCGCGCACTGCCAAACATCGCAGACCCAAGCGTTGCAGGCACTGCGTGGGAATTGATAAACTCGGTCCCTCCCCACACTAGCCTTGATGCATTCGCATAGCGCCTTCTCGAACTCTCTCCGACTGTCTTGATCCATAATGTATCGGCATTGAGCTGAATCGGGTGCTTCCCAATGTCCTACATGCGATTTGAACGGATTACGCTTCTCTGTGCAGCCTGGATTGACCCGCGGCTGGTCCTGGCACGGGGTGTTGGGGTAAAACCCGATTGATTTCGCCCCCAAGCAGTTTATGTGCTCAAACTCGATGAAGACGTGCGAAGGCACAATGGTGACAAGGTATGCCCAACACCACTTCGCATGACCGCGCCGATCGTTCCACACCACCACCCCGTTCCCCACATACTGGTACAGGTTCACGCCCCCTTCCATCCCTATCGGGTCTCTGGTCAGAAACCTCCCCGTTGCGGGGTCCAGGTAACGGTGAGTCAGGAACAGTATACCACTTTCCGCATCGGTGTAGTAGCCCCACTGACCTTTGTAACCGTAGGGGGTAGGGTTGCTGCCGGACATGGGCTGACCCCAGGCGTCATACGCCAGATGGGCATCCGCATAGCCGTTGTCATTCAGCAGATGCACCGCGTTGCCCTGCGGGTCAAACTGGTAGGCGGTTCCCCCATATACCAGCAGACCGTTCGCCATTCAGAACGGCTTCCTCTAGCTGAAAGCTTTCCACCCTGTTAAATATGCAAGAATCGTACCACAAACGGAGTTTCTGGGGGGTTGACGGGGAAAATTGTATAACATTTTTGCAAGTATTGCCATACAGTGTGATTGTCTTGCGAATGGGGTAATAATCTCCTAGTGCATTTACTACTAACCCTTGACATTCCGCAAAAAATGCGGTATCTAAAAATTAGCACTCGAACCGGTCGAGTGCTAATTTGCCGTGAGAGGAGGTGTCTGGATGCTCAGACCGATTGGCGACAAGGTGGTTGTGGAGGTCTTTGAGGAGGAAGAAAAGACCGCCGGTGGCATCTTCCTGCCCGATACCGCCAAGAAGAAACCGCAGGAAGGGCGGGTCGTGGCGGTCGGCCCCGGTCGTGTGCTGCAGGATGGCACCCGCGCACCGATGTCGGTCAAAGTGGGTGACCGCGTGATATTCTCCAAGTATGGTGGCAATGAAGTCGAAGTGGATGGCAAAGAGTACACCATTCTGGACGAAGACCAGATTTACGCAATCCGCGAAGGGTAAATCTCAACGGAGAGGAGGTGTTGAAAGATGGCAGCCAAGCAGATTCTGTATGACGAAGACGCTCGTCGTGCGCTGGAGCGCGGAGTGAACCTCGTTGCCGACGCGGTGAAGGTCACGCTCGGACCCAAAGGGCGCAACGTGGTGCTGGAGAAGAAATGGGGTTCGCCCACCATTACCAAAGACGGGGTGACCGTCGCGAAAGAGGTGGAGCTGGAAGACCCCTTCGAGAACATGGGCGCGCAGCTGTGTCGTGAGGTGGCGTCGAAGACCAACGACGTCGCTGGCGACGGAACCACCACCGCTACCGTGCTGGCGCAGGCGATTGTCGCCGAGGGCTTGAAGTACGTTGCCGCAGGCGGTAACCCCATTCTGGTGAAGCGCGGCATCGAGATGGCGGTGGAGAAGGCGGTGGAAGAGATTAAGAAGCACGCTATCCCCGTTTCCACCAAAGAGGACGTGGAGCACGTCGCCTCCATCGCGGGCAACGACCCCGAAATCGGTAAGGTCATCGCCGAGGCGATGGAGAAGGTGGGCAAAGACGGCGTGATTACCGTCGAGGAGAGCAAGGGCACCACCACCACGCTGGAAGTGGTGGAAGGGATGCAGTTTGACCGCGGTTACATTTCGCCGTACTTCATCACCGACCCCGAGCGCATGGAGGCGGTGCTGGAGGATTGTTACATCCTGATTCACGAAAAGAAGATTTCCAACGCGCAAGACCTCATCCCGCTGCTGGAGAAGATAGCCAACGCCCGCAAGCCTCTGCTTATCATCGCGGAGGACGTGGAGGGCGACGCGCTGGCCACGCTGGTGGTGAACAAGATTCGCGGTGTGCTGAACGTGGCGGCGGTGAAGGCGCCCGGCTTCGGCGAGCGGCGTAAGGCGATGCTGGAGGACATCGCTATCCTCACCGGCGGCAAGTTCCTGAGCGAGGACCTGGGCATCAAGCTCGAGAACGTGGACTTCAGTATGCTCGGGCGCGCCAAGAAGGTCATCGTCGCCAAAGAGGAGACCACCATTGTAGAAGGCGCAGGCAGCCGCGATGCGGTCATGGGACGCATCAACCAGATTAAGAAGCAGATTGAGGAGACCGAGTCCAACTACGACCGCGAGAAGCTGCAGGAGCGCCTCGCCAAACTGGCTGGTGGCGTGGCGGTGATTAAGGTCGGTGCCGCCACCGAGACCGAGCTGAAGGAAAAGAAGCACCGCTTCGAGGACGCACTGTCGGCCACTCGCGCAGCGGTGGAGGAGGGTATCGTGCCCGGCGGTGGAGTCACCTACCTGAACATCATCCCCGCGCTGAACGGCATCGGCGAGACGCCCGATGAGCAGCACGGTGCGGCGATTGTGCGTCGTGCGCTGGAGGAGCCGTTGCGCCAGATTGCGGAGAACGCCGGTCTGGAAGGCTCGGTGGTGGTCGAGCGCGTGAAGAACATAGAGAAAGGACATGGGTTGGACGCCCTCACCGGCGAGTATGTGGATATGGTGAAGGCAGGCATCGTGGACCCGGTGAAGGTCACGCGCTCGGCGTTGCAGAACGCGGCATCCATCGCGGGCATGTTGCTCACGACCGAGGCGCTGGTGGTGGAGAAGCCCGAGAAGAAGGAGAGCAAGACTCCTTCCCCGCCGGACTATGAAATGTAGTCTCCGCAAAGACGCCCCCGCCAGATGGCGGGGGCGTTGTTGTCACAGTTCCACGCCTAGAAAATCGTGTTTACTGCCTCCCTGTTACCCTCGCCATAATCACCGCTCCGACCATGTCGCCCTCCACATTCACCATGGTGCGAAACATGTCCAGCACGCGGTCCACCGCCAGAATCAAACCGATACCTTCTACGGGCAAGTTCACCGCCTGTAGCACGATGACCATCGTGAACAATCCCGCGCTGGGGATGCCCGCTGCCCCGATAGCCGCCAGCGTCGCGGTCAACAACACCACCAGCTGCTGGGTGAACTGCAGAGGGATGCCATACGCCTGTGCGATGAATAGTGCCGCTACCGCTTCATACAGTGCAGTACCGTCCATGTTGACGGTCGAGCCGATAGGTAGGCAGAAGCGGCTGATGTGACCGGGCACTTTCAGTTCGTTCTCGGCGCAGCGCATGGTGACGGGCAGGGTCGCCGCGCTGGAGCTGGTGCTCAAAGCGGTTATCAGGGCAGAGGAGGCTCCCTGAAAAAACTGCCATGGGGGCATCTTGCCCAGTGCCCACAATAGCAACGGTAATATTAGCAAACCGTGTATCGCCAGT
>CALJAP010000173.1 GCA_938027655.1 uncultured bacterium
GCGCGGCACGTCCAGCATCTCCCGTCGCACCACATCAGGCGCGTTGACCTTCACCTGCACCCAGCTGCCCCAGGTGTCTGCACCCTCTTGGCCGCGCTTTGCCCGCAGCACCGGTACGTAGCAGTAGGAACACCCGAACCCGCATCCGATGTATGGATTCAGCGTCCATTCCGCAAAGGACGCGCCTGTCCGGTGCAACAGATGTTTGCACCGTATCTCCTGGACCTGCAGGGTGCGCATAACCTATACTATTGTATACTGGACTGGCGGAAGAAACAACTAAATGTGGTCTGTAGGCTCTGTCTCTATCCGAATCCCTCCCACCAGCGGAGCAACCAGGTTGTAGAGGGCTGCCACGATAATACCGCCGATGAAGCCAAGCACCCCATAGAGCAACGGCGACAGTATCAATGCTGCCACCCCGCCAAAAGCAGTTTGCTCAGGGACAACCAGTGACAGGACAAACAAGAGGACCCCGGCGATGAGACCGATAATCAAGTATATCGCGCCGAATACCAGCCCCACCGACAACCAGCCGAATTTCTTGATGATAAGAATTTAAAGCGCACCTCCTTTGAAGTTAGGCTTCGCCATGTCCGGTAATCAACGGCAGATAAGCTGTTCGCAGCAGGTTTCTCCCTGCTCCGCGAACAAGATTCTATAACCGAGCCATCTTTCCTATACAGGCAAAAGAGCGATGCGGTTCTTTGTGTCGGTGGATTGTGAGGGGTTAGCCTGTGTGGTCGGTGCGCTCGGCGGCACGCTCACCGATTCGCGCAACTAGGCTTTCGCTTGTCAGCAGGCAGTACGCGAGGCAAACGCGGCGGCGTATCGATGCCTACACCACCGAAGCGGTTTTTGAGCGTCTCTTAGACTGGCTATAAGGAGGTGACCGATGCTGTTTGGTGTATCGCCGAAGCCCATTGTGCGCAGACGGGTTGGAACGTGCACGATAGAGCTTTACCGGGTGCGTTATCTGCGCAACCTGCGAGCGGACGCGCTAATACTGCTCTCCAACCGCCTGCTGTGGATGGGCGCGCGGGTAAGCAAACGCATCCGTGACGAGGCGGGCGATATGGTAGAGGACGAAGCCCGTCGCTACGCCCCCCTTCCCCCGGGCGAGGCGATAAGCACCGGCGGAGGCATGTTGCGCGTGCGGAACATTGTACATGCTAATGTATTGAACGAGCAGTTGATCGCTACGCCAGAACTTTTGACAAGGGCACTGGACAACGCGCTCAAACAGTGTGAACAGCTGGGCGCGCGGCGCGTCATCTTCCCGGACTTCACCGAGCAGCTGGTCGGGTGGAGCGCCGAGGAATGTGCGCACGTCATTTTTCAGGCGATCTGGCACAACGAGGGAAAGATTCAGACCGCACTGATTGCTTGCTGGGATAATGGGAATCTGGAGGCGTACCGGAAGGCACTTGAACGACAGCAGTAGTGGTTTGTCCCGCCTCTACCCGTCGCGCCCAAGAACTGCATCCGTCATCCGCGCCACGCGCACCATCTCTTTCACATCATGCACGCGCACCGCATTTGCGCCGTTCATGATGGCGATAGCCACCGTCGCGGCGGTGCCCTCCAGACGTTGCTCAGGCGGCAGGTCGCCCAGAACCCTGCCGATAAACGACTTGCGCGAGGTACCAACCAGCAAAGGCAGTCCGAAGGCGGTAAGCTCGCGCAGGCGACGAAGAATCTCGAGGTTGTGTTCCACCGTCTTACCGAAGCCAATGCCCGGGTCCAGCCAGATGTGCTCGCGCGGGACGCCTGCCCGTTCCGCCAGCGCGAGACGCTCTTCGAAGTAACCGCTGATGTCGCGCACTACGTCATCGTAGTGCGGGTTCTGCTGCATGGTTTGTGGCGTGCCCTGAATGTGCATAATGCAACACAGTGCTCCATACTGTGCCACCACCCTCGCCATGCGCGGGTCAAAGCCCAGCCCGGAGATGTCGTTCGCCATACAGGCTCCTGCCTGCAGTGCCCGCTCCGCCACGCGCGACTTGGTAGTATCGATGGAAATAGGTATATCCACTTGCTCACGCACCGCCTCGATTACCGGCAGCACCCGACGCAGCTCCTCCTCTTCGGAAACGGGTTGACTGCCCGGGCGAGTGCTTTCCCCGCCGATGTCGAGAATATCCGCTCCTTCCTCCACCATCTGCAGAGCGCGTTGTACCGCCACCTCCAGCCGGGCATAGCGACCGCCGTCATAGAAGGAGTCCGGCGTCACATTCAGGATGCCCATCACGACGGTACGCTGGCGAACCAGTTGCTGGAGATGCTGGACGTGGTTCAGTGGTATAGCACCGGTTTCCATGGGAGGTCCTTGTCCTGTAACTGGTGCAGGATAATACGCAAGGCGGCCATACCCGGGCGGCTCAATGCAAATTGCCTATCGATCAACGCTTCTTCGATGTCTTGCTGAATCTCCTGTCGGAACTGCGGGTCTTCCAGCACGAGGGTCAGGATATGGTCTATCTGGATACGGTCCAGCATTGCCATCGCCTCCAGCGCGCGTGCGGTGAGCTCGCGGTCGACGCCGATTTCCACCACGCGGTCGTACGCGATGAGCGCGAGCCCCCACTGCCCCAGTTCCTGAAACACCTGCGCTTGATTGAAGTGATATATCGGCTCGTTGGGAGCGAGCGCTATCAGCTCATCCAGCACGCGCAGCGCGGATTCCCAGTCGCCTTTCTCCAAATGCGCTGCTACCAGCAGGGGGCGCACGGTGACATTATCCGGGTCACGACGTAGCACCTGCGAGGCTTGTTCAATCGCGGCATCCACCTCGCCTGCCTCCAGGTACAGTTCCGCCATCTTCTCGCGGGCGTCGGTGCGGTGTGGTTGCAGGTCGATGGCGTGCTGTAGTGCCAGCATCGCCGCGTCGGTACGATGCCGTTGCCATTCCAGCGCGGCGATGTGCAGGTAGCAGGTATATTCATCCGCCCCGCTCTGTATCGCACGCTGGATCATCGCGAGGGCGGTCGTATAGTCCCCCTGTTGCGCCAGTTCCTGTGCCTGCCGTAGTAGCCCTCTCGCATCATTCTCTTGTCCGGCGAAGCGTTCCGTCGGTCTCATCCACTTCCTCCTTGACGCACGCCTCAATAGCGCAGATACCTTTTCGACACCGATGGCGGTTTTCCTGTTCCTTTCGGCGTGTGAACCTGTAACTATTGTACCCTGCGTGTGGCGTGCCTTTGGCGCAGGCTAAAGCCTGCGGCTACCCTGACTTCACACTCCGTTCAATCCGCGCAGGCGGATTTTTCTCCTCTCATAGCCCATGATTTCAATCGTGGGGTGCAGCATGGTGAAGATATAAAACCGCCTTGTCTGCATCCAAATAATCACGTGTGATAATCTGTAACTATTCTGTCTTGATACGGTTCACGCACCTGTGCTATAGTGAACGAGGGAATGGGTGCAATACACTGCACAGGCAATGTCACCACCGAGTTCGGAGTGGGCGAGAGAGGAGGCAAGCGATGAGGCTCACCGTTTTGCTGATGGTTGGTATCGCGCTGTTTGCGAAAAAAAGACCCCGGCACTATCCTGCTACCCGGTGCTGTCAAGTTCGCGCCGGGTAGCATCAAATGGCAGCCCCTGCGGATATATGTGCAGGTGAACGCTATCTTCCAGGCTCACTAGCGCAATGCGTCTAGACAAGTGGCTGGTGGAACGCGGGCTGGTGGAGAGTCGCGAAAAGGCGCAGGAGCTGATTCGCGCGGGCGAGGTGCTGGTGGATGGAAAACCGGCGACCAAACCCTCTACGCCAGCGCAATCGGAGAGCGTGATTACCCTGCTAAGCCAGCCGAAGTATGTAGGGCGAGGCGGCGAGAAGCTGGAATCCGCGCTCCGGCGATGGGGGCTGCGCGTGCAGGGGATGGTGTGCGCGGACGTCGGCGCGTGTACAGGGGGATTTACCGATTGCCTGCTACAGCACGGCGCGGCGAAAGTGTACGCCATCGAAGCGGGGCACGGGCAGCTGCACCCTCGCCTGCGTGAAGACCCCCGTGTGGTCTCACTCGAAAACACCGACGCTCGTGCTCTGCGCACACTGCCTGAGCCGGTGCATCTGGTGGTTGTGGACCTCTCGTTCGTCTCCCTAAAAGAGGTACTGCCGGGGTTGTTTCGCTGGCTGGGTGAGGGTGGCGAGATTTGGGCGTTGCTGAAACCGCAGTTCGAGGCTCCACACCTCACGAAAAAGGGCGTGATGCGTTCGGCGCAGGCACGCGAGCGAATCCTGCAAGAGTTCGTCACGTGGTGTCGCGCACAAGGGTGGACGGTCATGGACTGCTTCGAGTGCCCTGTCGCCGGTGAGGAAGGCAATCGCGAGTTCTGGCTGCGCTTGCGTGAGGAAAGGCGTTTGTGATATAATTCCCTGTTGACGGAGGAAAGCAAGAGGCATGAAACGTACCTATCAACCGAATAATCGTCATCGGCGCAAAGTGCACGGTTTTCGCGCCCGTATGCGCACGAAGGACGGGCGTAACGTGCTGAAGCGACGCCGTTTGAAAGGCCGTCATCGGCTTACCGTATCGGATACCTGTCGTCATTTCGGTCCGGAACACTAACAACGAGGAAAAGCCTGTGCTTCCCCGCCACGAGCGTCTTCGCCGACGCAAGGATTTTCTTGCGTGTTATCAAGAGGGCAAGGCGTACGCTCAGGCGCACTTGGTGTTGTACATGCGCCCGCAGCCAAGCGGGCGCAGATTCGGCTTCGTGGTGGGCAAAAAGGTGGGGAAAGCGGTGGTACGTAATCGGGTCAAACGACGCCTGCGTGCCGCATGTCGTGAGTGCCTGCCCAACCTGAGTGACGGCTTTGATGCGGTGTTCGTCGCCCGCAAAAACGCCGCGGAGGCAGACTATCACCAGTTGCTGCAGGAGATGCGGAACCTGTTCCAGAGCGCAAAGGTCTGGAAGGTGAGTGCGGAGCCATGAACGCGCCACGTCCAACGCTGTGGCAAAAAACTCTGGTCGGGCTTATTCGGCTATACCAGCGTGTGTCACGCTTCACCCCGCCTACGTGCCGCTTCACCCCGACCTGCTCGGAATACACTGCACAGGCGATACTTGAACACGGCGTACTACACGGGCTGTGGCTGGGCGCACGGCGCATCCTGCGTTGCCATCCTTTCTCGCCCGGCGGATACGACCCAGTGCCGCCGCGAGTGGCTCGGGAGCACCGGCAGCGGCGTTCGGGCTGAAGCGACGCGTCGAACTTTCGTCGCACTGGAGGTGTCATCACTCCTGGCGACATTCGGTAATAAAAAAATAGTCTTACAGGAGAGGTCAGTTCCGTTGAGAACGTTATTGCTTGCACTACTACTTCTGCTGTCGTGGCTCGCGGTGCCGGTTCTGGCACAAACCTCGCAACCATCACCCGATGCCGTGCTTCTACAGGCACAACAGGCTGAAGAGCAAGGAAAGCTCCCTGAAGCCGAAAAGCTGTACCAGCAGGCGGCTCAGCAAGCAGGTTCCAGCCCGCTGGTTGCCGAGGCGAAACTGCGGTTGGGTGCGCTGTATATGCGCAAGATGGAGCGATACGACGATGCGCTCAAAATCTACGAGGAGCTCATCAAGCAATATCGCACCGGCGAAATCGCCGCTGAAGCCACCCTGCGCCTTGGCGAACTGTACGAACTGCGGATGCAGAAGGCAACGAACGAGAAGGACCGCAACGCCTTCGAGCAGAAGGCGCTGGAAACCTACCGTCGGGTGGAGAACGATTTTCGCGATACCGCCGTCGCCAAAGGCGAGGGCAAACAACGGCTGGACGCTATGCTGCGCCGCATCGACGAGCGAAACCGTCACCACCCCGCCTACCGCTTCTGGGACATTCTGGTCGCGCTGACGGGCAGGCAGCCGTGGCTCAGCTACTGGGTCGCTATCGTGCTGTTCACGCTGATAGTGATGGCACTGCTCACCCCGCTGAGGCTGGCATGGTTCCGCTCCTTCCGCGAGATGAAAAAGCTGGAGCCGGAGGTAAAGCGCCTGCGCGAACGCTACAAGGGTCAGGAGCTGAACGAGAAGATTATGGAGCTGTACAAGCAGCACAAGGTGAACCCGGCTGCTGGATGCTTGCCCATGCTGATACAGATGCCCATCCTCATCTACCTATACTACACCATCCGCATGTACGAGTACCAGTTCAGCAAAGGTTTCTTCCTATGGATTAACCCGTGGATGGCGGAGAAGTTCCCGGGCATCGTGGGGGCGAATCTGGGTCAGCACGACCTGCCTTTGCTCATTCTGTACGCCATTAGCCTTTATGTCACGCAGCGACTTACCCCCGTCAGCGACCCCGCGCAGGCGGAACAGATGAAGATTACCTCCCTGTTTATGACGGTTTTCATGCTGTACATGATGTACACATGGCACTTTCCATCGGCGTTTGTGCTGTACTGGTTCCTTTCGAATATCCTGATGACCGCCCAGCAGCTGCGCTACATGAAGCCGGAACCGGTGGCAGCGACGCCCGTCGAAGAGACGGCGAAAGCGCCAGAGCCTGTGCCTGCAGCGACCGCCGCTGGCAACCCGGGCAAAAATCACCACACACGCAAGCCGCGCCGCAGAAGGTAAATCAGGAGAAAAAGGAGGATGGTGGAACCTATGACCGATAATGCACCCGTGCAAAGCGTAGAAACCACAGGACGCACGATAGAAGAGGCGAAAGAGAAAGCACTGCAACTGCTCCAAGCCGCCGAAGAGGAGGTGGAGTGGGAAATACTGGATGAAGGCTCGCGAGGCATCTTTGGTGTACTGGGGTCTGCGCCGGCGCGTGTGCGGGCAACCTTGAAAACGGCGGTCAGGCAGGCTCCGTCCGAAGAGTCGGAACGCAAAGTGATGGCGGTGGTCAACGCAGCACTACGAGCCAGCGGGCTGGCGGTCAAAGCCATCAAACGCGACAGTTATGACTGCTACGTGGAGCTGGAGCTGGTGGGACGGGATGCTCAACGGTTCGCCGGTCCTCAGCTGGACGCCCTGCAGTACGTGCTGAACATCATCATCAACAAACGCTATGATAAGACCACCCGCGTGCTTCTGGATGTAGGCGATTATCGGAAACAACGCGCTGAAAAACTGCGGCGAATGGCGCTGGAAATCGCCAAACAGGTGAAGGAACGCGGCGAGGAAGCGGTTCTTGACCCGTTAAACGCCATCGAGCGGCGCATCATTCACCATACACTGATGAACGACCCCGACGTATACACCTACAGCGAGGGGGAAGAGCCCGAGAGGCGCGTGGTCATCTCCCCGCGTAAACAGTAACCGCCGATGCTGCCACTGACCGGTCAGGTGAAAGGCGTGGGTACCGACATCGTGGCGCTTCAGCGAATCGCTGAAGTGTGCGAGCGACACCCACGCTTTCCGCATCGCATCCTCACTGATGCTGAATACGCCTATTGCCAGCAGGGCAAAAAGAGCTTCCTGCAACACCTCGCCGGGCGTTTTGCTGCCAAAGAGGCAATCATCAAGGCGCTGGGACATAAGGTTCCCTGGCGCGATATGGAGATTCTGAATCACCCCTCCGGTCAGCCCTACGTGAACCTCACCGGCGAGGCTGCGGAGCGCGCTCAGGGGGGAAAGATACATGTGAGCATCGCGCACGAACCCACCTTCGCTATCGCGATAGCCATCTGGGAGGGTGAATGAGATGTCCATTCGTATCGCCGTTCTCGTGTCGGGGCATGGACGAGGCTCCAATATGGCGGCGATTATCGATGCCTGCCAGCGCGGGGAGATAGACGGGCAGGTGGTGCTGGTTATCGGCACGCGCAGCGAAGCCCCCGCCCTGCAACGTGCTGCCGAAAAGGGCGTTCGAACCCGCGTGATTTCACCGCGTAACCTCAGCGAAGGGGAGTACGCTCAGCGATTGCTGCATGCGCTGAACGAAGCGCAGGTAGACCTGGTGTGCCTTGCTGGGTATATGCGTTTGCTGCCTGTGCCGGTGGTGCGGGCATACGCGGGCAGGGTAATGAACATCCACCCCGCTCTGCTGCCCCTCTTCGGGGGTAAGGGCATGTACGGCGAGCACGTGCACCAGGCGGTGCTGGAATCGGGCATGAAGGTGTCGGGCTGTACGGTACATTTTGTGGACGAGCATTACGACACCGGACCGATTATCGTGCAACGGTGCGTGCCGGTGGAAGAGGATGACACCTGGCAAACCCTCGCCGCGCGCGTGCTGGTGCAAGAGCATCAGGCGTACGTGCAGGCGGTGAAGCTGTTCGCGGAGGGGCGCTTGCGCATCGAAGGGCGACGAGTGCGGATTTTACCGAGCATGTCATCATAGCAGCAGGAGAATCAGCGTGCCGGAAAAACGTGCTCTGGGCAACACCGGCTTGCAAGTTACCTTCATCGGTTTTGGCGCACTGGAAATCGGGCGCGACTGGGGATTGGGCGACGCGGAGCAACGCCAGCGCCCGCCGAAGAGGAAGCAGGCAAAACGCTGAGCGCAGTTCTGGATATGGGCATTAACCCGATAGACACCGCCCGTTACAGGCGCGTGGAGGGCGAAGTCCCTGCCCAGCCGTACGAAGTACCCCCCACCTGACCTCCCCTGGACGGAAGAATACCCCCATCTTGACCTCCCCCGTGGACAGGAGGAGAGGCTTCCCGCTCGCGGGGAGGGCTGGGGTGGTGGCTCAACCGGCTCATCGGGAGGTTCGCCCTCCCCATCGCGGAACGTGAATATTCACGCTTGACGGACCAGTAGACCACGTCTACAGCACAGGGAGCGTGTTACGCTTTTTACGCACATTGAGCGCAGCTTCCACCGTTTCGAGGCGAAACTCGCGCATGAACTCGGCAAGACGCCAGTCGTCCGCCAGCTCAGGGTTGTCCTTTAAGCCATCGAGCACTGCCCGCACGACCGCATCCACGAACGGCGAGCTAAACTCCTTGCGCAAAGTATAGAAGGAGCGTTTGCCACGCTGTTCCTCTGCCAGTAGCCTCGCTTCCTTCAGTATCGCCAGATGCTTGCTCACGGTGGATTGGCTCAAGCCCAGCACGCCCATCAGCTGGCACACGCACAGCGCTCCTCCCTGCAGGATGATAAGTATCCGCAGGCGATTGCCATCCGCCAGCGCTTTGAATAACTGTTCGGCTTCCGAAAGGGTGATCATTTTTTTCCTCTCCACGCTCTATTATACCCCAAAAACTTGATTTATTTCAAAAAATGTGATACAATCATATCGTCAATTGGAGATATGAAATTACTACGAAGGAGATTTAGGCAATGGCTGTGAAGAGGTGGATAGGTGTTGCGTTACTGCTATTTGTTGCGCTGGCTCTCTGGCAAGCAATGAGCGAACAAGGCGCGGTCGTCTCTTCCGGTCTTGAGAAGGATGCCGCTTCGGAAAGCGCTCCACAAGAGACAAGTATACAAATCCCCTCACAGGGCAAGCATGTGGTGCTCTACTACTTTCATACCACCTTCCGCTGTGCTTCCTGCTTAACCATCGAGAAGACCGCTCGTCAGGTGGTCAGCGAACAGTTCCAGAAGCTGTTAGACAAAGGCGTGCTCCAGTTCTACCCGGTGGATGTGGAGCAACCCCAGAATCGCCACTACATCGAGGACTACCAGCTCTACTCCAAGTCGTTGGTGCTGGTTGAGTATCGGGACGGCAAAGAGGTGCGCCACAAGAACCTCGAGGGGATATGGCAACAGACCTCGCTGGAGGGTTTACGAGACTACATCGCACAAGAGATTAGCACATTTGTGGAGGACACACCCAACGATGGATGATATTCGGTCCATTCCTCTGGTGGCTGCTTTGTGGTTGGGGCTGTTGACTTCTATCAGCCCGTGTCCTCTGGCGACCAATCTGGCGGCGCTGGGATTCGTCTCTCGCCAGGTTACCGCCCCCGGCCTAGTGGTGGTTTCGGGACTGCTGTACACCTTGGGACGTGCCCTCGCCTATCTGTTGATTGCGGTGGCTGTAGTTTCGGGGTTACTGGCTATTCCCGCCACGTCCCATTTCTTGCAGCACCACTTGCATAAGCTGCTGGGCCCCTTGCTGGTAGTTGTCGGCGCAGTGCTGTTAGACCTCATTCCTCTGCCTGTGCCCTCTAACCGGCTGGGGAGCTGGACCGCCGAACGAGCGGAACGACTGGGCGGCTGGGCTGCCCTGGCGCTGGGATTTGTCTTCGCGTTATCGTTCTGTCCGGTGTCCGCCGCCCTATATTTCGGTGCGCTGATTCCGCTGTGTGCGAGGGGCGGTTTCTACCTTCCGTATCCGCTGGTATACGGCATCGGCACGGCGGCACCCGTGGTGGCGATTGCCATCGCGCTGGCACGGGGAGCGCACGCTGCGGGAGCCTGGTTAAACAAGCTGTCGCAGATGGAAAAGGCTTTTCGGACGGGAACGGGTGTGCTGCTGATAGGATTGGGAATCTACCTTTCAGGCTCGGCAATCTTTCGCTGGTGGTAAGAACGCGCCAGCCATGAGGAGGTTTATTGTGACACAAGAAGTGGTCATCGTTGTGGGTTTGAGCATCCTGTCTTTTATCTCCGGGATGCTCGGTTTGGGGGTAGCGTTCGCTGCCATCCCGTTTCTGGGGCTGTTCATGAATGACCTGGTGCATCAGGTGCAGCCATTGAGCCTAACGCTCAACGGCATCACCGCGATGTTTGCCACCATGGGTTTCGCGCGATCGGGGTATATCGACTGGAACAAAGCGTTTGTTCTCGCTGTGGTCTGCACCATCAGCGCTCCGGCGGGTTCCCTGCTGGCACAGCACATCCCCCAGACAACGATTTGGGGCATCTACTTTGTGGCTGTGGCGTATCTCGCCTATCGGTTGTTCAAGCCGGTAAAGGGCGAGAGCCAGGAGCAACCGCGCTTTCTGCTCGCGTTGGTGCTGGCAGTGCCGATTTCCATCCTGAGCGGCTTGCTGGGGGTGGGACCGGGCTTCCTGCTGATGCCCACGCTCATCCTAGTGGGTTTTGAGCCGAAGATGGCAGCGGGCATCAACGCCTTCGCCGTCACACCCCCATCCTTCTCCGCGCTGGCACCTCACCTGTATACAGCGCAATTTGACATGGGGTTAACCGGGTGGTGCATCCTGGTGGGTGTTATCTTCTCGTATCTTGGCGCAAAAATCACCAGTTTGTATGTGCCCGACCAGAGACTGAAGCAGCTGTTTGGGGTGCTCATCGTGGTCATGACTTTGTATAAAGTCACCACACTCTTACGCTAACAAGGAGGCGAACCATGGAAGTCAAGGTCGTGTTGTGTAACTGCAAGGGACTGTGCCCTTCCTACAAGGACACAGACATGAATACCCTGCTGTTCGAGGTCGATTCCGAGATGGACGTGAAGTACACGGTGCTCAACGCCCAGTTGTGCGGACAGGGGGGCAACGAGGTGCTTCGCGATGTGCTCAAGAGCTCCAACGACGGGGATACCTACGTCATCGTTGGTGCGTGTGCCCCAGAGGCACAGAACAAACTGTTCAAGAGGCTACTGCGTGAAACAGGCTTCGATGAAAGCCGTTTCATTCCGGTAGACATTCGCAACACCAACAACGAAGGGGTGATAGAGCGACTGCGTCAGACGGTTGAGCAGCTGGTTGCAACCTAGTCACCATTCTCACGGAGGAGGAACGCAGATGATAGGGGAAGCACTTCGCGGCGGATTACTAGCTCTGCAGGACTACGTGGTATACCATGTGCTGACCTGCCTGATACCGGCGTTTCTGCTGG
Organism: uncultured bacterium; assembly: GCA_938027655.1. Classification (GTDB taxonomy): domain Bacteria; phylum Armatimonadota; class HRBIN16; order HRBIN16; family HRBIN16; genus HRBIN16. Next base: position 11,711 of record CALJAP010000173.1, read on the forward strand.
CAGGGGGCATGGTGGCGTTTGTACCCAAAGAGGCGGTGCTGCGTTATCTGGGCATCGCTTCCCACCGCATCGTCACCTACTTGAGCGCGGCGTTCGCCAGCTTTTTCGTGGCGGCGTGCTCCTGCACGGTGATTCCAGTATCGGCAGGGGTGTACTTCGCGGGAGCCAGCATCGGCGCGGCGTTCATCATCTTGTGGGTCGCGCCGGCGACCAACGTGCTCGCCCTGACGTATACCGGCGCGATTATCGGCTGGGAGATGGCGGTCGTGCGCATCGTCAGCGCGTTTCTGATGGCACTCGTGGTGGGTACGGTAATGACCGCCGCCTTTCGCCATGAGGAGATGGCGCGACTGGTAGAGGTGCAGACAGCGAACGACGGCGCCCTGGCCGACCCTGACGCCAGGGTGCAGTGGAAGGACATCGTGCTCCTGCTGCTGATAGTCATCGACCTGCTTGCGCCCAACTACGTCATACGCACCGGACCGTACTGGCAGAAGGTGGTCGTGTGGGCAGTGGGGATGGTGGTGGTCGCCGCCTACGCATGGCGCACCAAGAGCGGTGAGGAGATACGCCACTGGCTGGGCGAGACATGGTGGTTTGTGCGCATCATCCTGCCCCTGCTGCTGGCAGGCGTGTTCATCGTGGGCGTTATCGGCGCGCTGTTGCCCCAGCAGCTGGTGGAGAGGCTGGTGGGTGGGAATAGCCTGCGAGCATCGTTTATCGCCACGCTGGTGGGCGCAATCAGCTACTTCGCCACCATGACCGAAGCGCCATTCGTCCACAAGCTGATGCAGTTAGGCATGGGCAAGGGGCCTGCGCTGGCGTTGCTGTTGACCGGTCCCGGCTTGAGCCTGCCCAACTGGATAGCCATCGCCCGCGTGTTCGGCGTGCGCAAGTCAGCGGTATACGTGGTGACGCTCATCGTGCTGGGCACGCTGGTCGGCTGGGTGGCAGGCAACGTGGTATGGCGTTAATAAGGTAAAACCATCAACAAGGAGGTATCACCATGAAGATAGAGGTTCTCGGACCCGGTTGCCCGCGATGCTACACGCTGGAGAGAAACACCAGACAGGCGGTGCAACTGCTTGGACTGAACGCCGAGGTAGAGCACGTCACTAACCTGCAACTCTCCATCAAGCGGATGCAGGAGGTGCGTGCGATGAGCACACCGGCACTGGTAGTGGACGGCAAGCTGGTACTGCAGGGCAAAGTGCCGAGTGCAACGGAGCTGGTACAGTTACTCGCCTCGGCGATGGCAACGCAGCAGACATAGCGAAGGCAGGAAAAACTCACTCTGGGCGTGAATTATCCTTGTGGAGGATAGTCTACATGCCCAGAGTGAGAGTGCTGGTCACACTGAAGCCCACCTTGCTGGATGCCCAGGGCAGAACGGTGATGGAAGCGTTACATGCCCTGGGCTATACAGGCGTCAATCAGGTGCGCATCGGCAAGGTGATAGAAATGGACATTGCTGACGAAGGGCAGTCGGTGCAGGCGCAGGTCAAGGAGATGTGTGACCGTCTGCTGGCGAATCCGGTCACCGAGCTGTACGAGATCGAGGTGCTGGAATGAGGTTCGGGGTGGTGGTGTTCCCCGGCTCCAACTGTGACGCCGACGCCTACTACGCCATTCGCGACGTGCTGCAACAGCCGGTAGAGTACATCTGGCACCGGGATAACGACCTGCACGGCGTGGATTGCGTGATTCTGCCGGGCGGCTTCTCGTATGGCGACTATCTACGCTGCGGGGCAATCGCCCGTTTCTCGCCGGTGATGCAGGCGGTGGAGGAGTTCGCACGGCGGGGAGGACTGGTTATCGGCATCTGCAACGGTTTCCAGATTCTCTGTGAGGCACACCTGCTGCCGGGAGCGCTGGTGCGTAACGAAGGGCTACGCTTCGTGTGCAAGCATGTGTACCTGCGCGTGGAGAACACCGACACCCCCTTCACCAACCAGTGCCGGCGAGGTGAGGTGCTGCGTATCCCCATCGCGCACGGCGAAGGTCGCTACGTGTGCGACCGCGAGACCCTGCAGGAGCTGCAAGCGAACAACCAGATCATCTTTCGCTACTGCGACAGCACTGGCGCGTTGACCAAAGAAAGCAACCCCAACGGCTCGCTGGCGAATATCGCGGGCATTACCAACGAACGCTTCAACGTGATGGGCATGATGCCTCATCCCGAACGCGCCTGCGAGGCGATGCTGGGTTCCGAAGACGGGCTGAAGATTTTCCAATCCATCGTGCACTCCGCGCTGGCGGTAGCACGGTAGCAAGGACGGTGTAACATGGCGAACCTCAAAGAGGGCGACCGCGTGCAGATTGTGTCACGCGAACAGACAAACGACGACATCAAGGAGCGCAGCTACTACCCTTACATGGGCGGCTTGAGGGGTACTATCTACCGCCTGTATAGCGATGGGCGTGCGGCGGTACAGGTAGACATAGACAGCTTACCCCAAACGGTGCTCACGCGCCACACGGAAGCGCAGGAGCGCATGAAGAACCGATGGATAGAGAGCCTTTCGGAAGAGGCGCGTTCGCGCCTGACGCCGGAAGAGCGCGAGTTTCACCTGAACTATGTGCTGCTGGTGCGTATAGACGACCTGCAGCCCGAAGGCAAACGTGCCCGCACCACAACCACTGCCAAAACCACCGAACCCGCGAGTAAAACAACCGCCACCCGCGCCCCCTCAAAGCCTGTTGTCGATACCGCTGCTGCCCCACCCAGAGCACGCACCACCTCCCCCCCTCCGGCAAGCGGGCAGGCAGGTGCTCGACAGAAGGCACAGGCAGCCGCCGCTCCTCCTGCGGCAGAAACCGAAGCTCCCAAGCGTAAAACGCTGAGAGACCTCGAGAAGGCGGAAGAGGAGTTCTTGAAAAGCAGGCAACAGCGCAAGCGTTAAACGCTTGCAAAACTACCTGTTTTGAGGTACCTTATGGATAAGCAACCCGCAACGTGGCGGAGGCTAGCGGTATTCCAGACTATCCAAAGGGAGGTATCGCCATGTCCACCGAGACGATGGAAGGCGTGAAGCCTGTGGGTTTGCCACGCCTGAACGAGCCTGCTCCAGAGTTCGAAGCTGTGACCACGCATGGGGTGATCCGGCTCTCCGACTATCGCGGACGCTGGCTCATCCTGTTCTCACACCCGGCAGATTTCACCCCTGTCTGCACCACGGAGTTCATCGCCTTTGCGGAAATCTATCCCGAACTGCAAAAGCGCGGGGTAGACCTGCTGGGGCTGAGCATCGACAGCGTCTACTCGCACATCGCGTGGATCCGCAACATTAAGGAGAAGACAGGGGTGGAAATCCCCTTCCCCATCATCGCTGACCTGAACAAGGAGGTCGCTTCGCTCTACGGGATGATTATGCCCGGCGAGAGCAAGACGGAGACCTCGCGGTGTGTTTTTGTGATTGACCCCAACGGTATCTTGAGGGCGATGATTTACTACCCACTGACTACCGGACGTAACATGCAGGAGATTCTACGTCTGGTCGATGCCCTGCAAACCACCGACGCGCACAAGGTCGCAACGCCTGCCAACTGGAAACCCGGCGACAAGGTTATCGTGCCGCCTCCTACCACGCTGGAGATGGCGGAAGAGCGCGTCCACGCCGGTTACGAGTGTATCGACTGGTACCTGTGCAAGAAGGAGCTGTAGCCGATGGCTTGTATCAGCGCGGACGGCACGCTAACCGAGTCTGCGCGCAGAATGCTGGAGGTGTTGCAAAATCCTGCAACCCCGGAGGATGTGGCGCAGGCAACGGGTCTGCCACTCTTCCGAGTGCGCAGCGGTCTGCGCGAGATGGCACAGGCAGGGCTGGTTGAAGAAAAGGAAGGACGCTACGCTCTGACGGAAGCAGGAAAGCAAAGGCGGTAGATTCCCTCTGCCCCTCTCCCATGCGGGGAGAGGGGCTTTACTATGACCTCACCTCTATCTGCCAGTCCACAATGTCCAGGTCGGGGTCGTTGCCGTTGACCACATCGCCCTCGGGTTCCATACCGGTATCCGTGTTGCGCAGGATACGGTCGGCATCGGTCTGGATGGTAAGGTAGCTGTTCGGGAATTGGCGCGAATCGCCCAGCGCATCCCACATCTTCAGCGAGGTGTCGGTGGGGTCTTTGGGAGTGCGGTCGGTGGCAATGATGTTGATTTGCAGCACGCGGATGTCCGCCGGGTCCTGCCCATCCCGCGCGATGCTGCTGAAATCCACCACCACGCGCAGACTCTTGCCATCGGCACTCACAGACGCCTCCAACGGCGCACCGAGCGGCTGAAACACCTGCAAACGGTCGGGGTCAAGCACTTTGTACAAGACGAAACCGCTGAAGGGTAGCGCGCTGTGGTGCTCCACAAAGTACTGGAAAGAACCCGTTGCAAAGCCGTTGCCACCCCAGGGAGGCGCGATGGGCGGCACCGGACCGCTCACCCCCAGCGGGTCGCTATCGTTGTCTATCAGCACAAAGTAGTAATAGTCCGGGCGAATTTGCCCTGCCACACGAAATTGCACGACCAGCCGTTTGCTAACCGCCTGCCCGGTCTGGGGGAAACGCGCACAACCGGCAAGCAGCAAAAGCATCAGCCAGATTATCCACCCTCGAGCACGCATTCATCCTCTCTTTTTGCCATCACAGTTATTGCATTGTTTCATTCGCCGGTCCTTGGTGCGTCGCCTGCCTGTAGTGCGGGAACGCTCTGTGTGCTCTGCCGGATTTTAGAGATGTTCCCTTCGCGATTTTTTTCTCAAAATGCTTAAATTTTTCCGTATTTCGCTTGACAAATTTGGCAAGCCCGCTTATAATGAAAGTACTTAAGCGAATAATCATCTTAGAAGGAGGTAGTCTCCCATGAGACGCAGAGCGTTCACGCTGATCGAGCTGCTCGTGGTTATCGCGATTATCGCGATACTGGCAGCGATTCTGTTCCCGGTGTTCGCACGGGCACGCGAGAAGGCACGACAAACCAGCTGCCTCAGCAACATGCGACAACTGGGACTGGCGATGTTGCAGTATGCCAACGACTACGATGGCATGATGTACCACCTGAACGGGCGCGGGTTCAACTTCCCAAACTGCACCATCTGCAACAACACGGGGTGCTGCAGCGGTAATCCTTGGTGCGATCCGGAAATTGTAGCCGACCCCGACCTGGGTCCACGCAAGTACATCGACGCGCTGGTGCCCTACATCAAGAACACCGACATCTTCTACTGCCCATCCGATGCCTACAAGAAACAGCATATCTGCCGAAGCACGTACTCTGGCGTCGGTCCTCGCCCGGACAACCAGTACGACCACTTCTACACCAGCTATCGTTTCTGGAACACGGCAGGTTGTACTGGCATTGGCGGCACGTTTGAGGTGCCGGGGCAGGTACGGATTGACCAGGAGGCATGGTTCCCGCCCATTGGCGAAGGCTGGGGAAGCCCATCCTGTTCGAACCCGAACATGAAGCCTCTGCAACCGGGGCGCATCCAGATGTTCCGCGAGGATGTGCCTCTGCACCTGACACCGCAAACCGGGCAATTCGGCGCGATTTACGCGGTGAACATCTGC
>CALJAP010000174.1 GCA_938027655.1 uncultured bacterium
GTGCCGGGTGCGGCGGCGATGGGATGGTACCCCCGACGAATCAACAACACCGAGTTCTCACGGATGGGTAACATCTCGTCTACGTCACCTTCGGCGGTGTAGAGACGCGCCACTCCAAAGCTGTTCGCAGGCTGCACCTTGAAGAAGTACACCTCCTCCTGCTTGCTCTCGTAGGGAGGGTTATGCACGTCGTGTTTGTGCGGAGGCCAGCTGGACCAGTTGCCCGGTGGATTGATGGTCTCGCCCACCACCAGACGCGAAGCAGGGGTACGTTTGTCCACCATGTCCTTCACGTCGCGCCGCCAGTTCCACACGCCCACATCACGCACGTTTACCTGTTCAGGCGTTATCAGTTTGGGGGAAGCGTCCGTTGCCACCCGTGTTTTGCTGATGGCCACCTCTGCCTCGTCCAGCACCTCTATTCTGACCTGCGTTTTATTCGGGGCGTACAGGCTCCATGCATTGCCGTCGAACACACTGCGCCGCCCCCCGACGACGGAATAGTGCTCGCCGTTTACCCACAGGCGACACCTGCCCGACAGGAACACTACCACCTCTTCATAATCCTCTGTGTTCCAGCCAAAAGTATCGCCCGCCTTTCCCCTGAACACCCCGAACTCGATGTACTCCATCTCGCCCGCCTCCACGAGCGGGTTATAACCGTACTGCAAAGTGGCGTGCTTTATCATCAGCTATTCCTCTTATGCAAACAGACTGATGTGCTGATTCGATACGGCTGGGAAGATTCCTGCCGCAGGCTCGCCGGCGTGGCGGGATGTGCTCCCTCAAACTTTGCGGTCACGACGGAGCGTGAGCATTCAATGAAAACAATTGTCCTCTGCACCATTACGCAAGCACACGTCTACCTACGTGGAGGTATAATCGGCTTAGCAGGTTTCTCCAGCGCACGCTTCACCGCATCCTCCAGCTGTTTCCCGGCGTTCTGCGGGTCGTAGCCTTCCAGCCGCAAAACGATGACCCCGTCCTTATCAATCACAAAAAGCGTCGGCAGGTTGCGAATCTGGTAGGACTGCTTGGCTTCCCCGCTGGTGTCGGCAGCGATGGGATAGGTGACGCCCATCTCCTTCGCAAACCGCACTACTTTGTCGTAGTCGTCAACATCCACCGCTACGCCGATCACAGTCACGCCCTGCTGCTTGTATCGCCGGTGGAACTCCTCCATCCTGGGCATGGTGTAACGGCAAGGGGCACACGACGTTGCCCAGAAATCCAGCACGATCACGTCGCCATGATAGGAAGAGAGAGATCTCTGCAAGCCGTCTTCCGTGAACCGGAGTATCACATCGGGAGCGGTCTGCCCTGCACCAACCGGTTCACCGGGTAAAAAGGCGTAGAGGATGAGGGCTACTATGACAGCCCCGACAGCGTAAGCAACTAACCGGCGCATAGTCACCTCCGCATCAAACGACATCATCCGCTGGATTCTTACGCTTGAGGGGTTCTACACGTGTTCCCGAAACGCCTTTCGCACCACCAGAAGGAGCACAAGCCCGATTCTGCGAAAAGGGATACAGGGGTGGTGAAAGATGAGGCGCGAATGCGGTTGTTCTGGGCATTGTAGAGGCGACCTGAACCGTCGGGAGTTCCTGCAAATCATGCTGGCAGGGGTGGCGGGAACGGTGCTTGTTCGCGCCCTGCCCGCTGCCGACGAAGATGGGAAACCGGCGGTGTGGCAGGTCTCCAGAAGCGAGCTGCCCCCCGTACGCTCTCTGCGTATCGGCACAGTGCAGGCGCCGCGCACCTATCGCGAGCAGAATCTGGAGTACGTGCTAATGCCTATCGGCGGCATCGGCACGGGTACGGTGTGGCTGGATGGACAGGGCAGGCTAGCGGTGTGGCAGGTGTTCAACAACCTCACCGAAGAGTCACTGCCCTACGTGCATTTCGCTCTGCGCATAGCAGGCGAGCTCTACCTGCTGGAGAGCACCGACGGCGCAGAAGTGCCCTCTTTGCCTGTGGTCGCCTTCGAAGGAGGCTATCCGATTGCGCGACTGCATTATGATACGGCTAATCTGCCCGTCGCCCTGACCCTCGAGGCGTTCAACCCGCTCATCCCGCTGGATACATTCCACTCGTCGCTTCCCTGCGCCATCTTCCGGTGGACGGTGCACAACCGATCGAAGCGGGCGGTGGACCTGAGCTTACTGCTTACCCTGCCTCAGTCGGGGCAGTGGGGCAACGCGCTGGAGGCAACACCGGGCTTTGAGCGCTATATCAGCTCCGCACTCATGCTGGCACCGGGCGCGTACACTCTGCGTGACCGCCACACGAAGCTGGACATCTCGTCAGTGCCCCTGTACCACCTGATTCTGCAGCAGCCGGAGTCTCGCGTACTGCAGATGGCAGCGGAAGCCGTCAGCACGCTGGAGCGCGGAGGCGTGGTGCTGGTAACGTATCCTGCCCCTCGATTCTGGCAGGAATGGAAACCCAATTGGGAAGTCTTCGAGGACTTCGAAGGCGACAGCTATGGCAACTGGACGACGGAGGGTAGCGCATTCGGACAGAGACCACATACCGGAACCACGCCCGGACAACAGCCGGTCAGCGGCTTCTGGGGGAAGGGACTGGTGAATACCTTCCTGCCCAACGACGAGCCACAGGGCACGCTCACTTCGCCACCTTTCATCATCCGTAAGCGCTATATCGGCTTCCTGATAGGCGGAGGCAATCATCCGGGCGAGACGTGCATCAACCTGCTGGTGGACGGGAAGTTGGTGCGCACCGCGACCGGACGCAATAACGAACGGCTGGAGCCCTACGAGTGGGATGTTTCGCAGTTTCTCGGCAAGCGTGCGCAGATACAGATTGTAGACAGGCACTCCGGCGCATGGGGACACATCAATATCGACCATATCGTCCTCTCCGACGTGTCGCCGGTAGCTTTGTTCTCGGCGGTCGAGGCGATGCTGAAACTGCGTGACGCGCTACCGTTGAAAGCGAAGGCGATGCGCGAAGTGAACCTGACGGGTAGTGACCTCACCCCCCAATGGACACCACAAGGCAAGCAGATGTTCGTCGACCTGGATATGAAGGCTTGGCGTCCCCAGTACTATCTTCGGCTGGAGGGCTTCGAACCGGGTGACTGGCAGGTATTGGCACAGATGTCTAACAACGACCCGCTGATACTGATGCGTCAGCATGGCCGGGGCACGGTCATCCTGGTGCTCACCTCTTCCCTGCCGGAAGTGCCCACCTCGTGGAGCGAGCGGGTGTTTGCCACTGCGCTCGGTCTTCAGGACAAAGGGAACCTGTTGCTCCAGCTGGCACACCCGCGCGCAGGAAGCATCGCGGTTAAAACGGACGTCCCGCCGGTCTACTCCCGCTGGAACACGCTGTCTGACCTGCGCCAGAGCGGTAATCGTCCCGCCCAGCACGGCGCCATAGAGATACCGCTGAAACTGAAGCCACAGCAGACGCGCACCGTGCACTTCGTGCTGGGCTGGAACTACCCGAACGTGGAGCGATTTGGGCACAGAGGTAATCTGTACTACCGCTGGTTCCAGACCGCCCAACAGGTAGCAGACTACGTGCTGCAGAATCTGGACAAGCTTTGGGGCTGGACACACCTGTACCACCAGACCATGTACGAATCCAACCTGCCCCCGCTGATGCTGGATGCCATCACCTCACAGGCGGTTATCCTGCGCGGTCCCACCTGCTTCTGGTCAGGCGATGGCTACTTTGGCGGCTTCGAGGGGAGCTACGGCTGTTGTCCGTTGAACTGTACGCACGTCTGGAACTACGCACAGACGCATGCCCGCCTCTTCCCCGAAATCGGGCGCAATATGCGCGAGAGCGACCTGCTGGTGTACCTGCACCCCAGCGGAGAGACATCGCACCGCCAGCACGCTCCACACAACGCCTTCATCGACGGACAGTGCGCCACGATATGCGCCGCCTATCGCGAGCACCTGACCTCCCCAGATGACAATTTCCTGCGCAAGGTGTGGAGCCGGGTGAAGCGGGCAACCGACTGGCTGATTTCCGCCATAGACCCCGATGAGGATGGCGTGCCATCAGGTCATCAGTGGAACACCTACGACTGCGCGGTATCGGGAGCGAGCACGTTTATCGGCTCACAGTACCTGTGCGCGCTGGCAGCAGCAGAACAGATGGCTCTGCGCATGGGCGACAACGCCTCCGCCCGGCGATACCGGCGCATCCGTCTGGCGGGAACACGCAATCAAGACGCCCAGCTGTGGAACGGCGAGTACTACATCCAGAAGCCCGGCACCCCACCCGCTCACGACTACAACACGGGTTGCCACAGCGACCAGCTGCTGGGGCAGTGGTGGGCACACCAGTTAGGGCTGGGCTACCTGTATCCGCGCGAAAAGGTGCGTCAGGCGCTGCAGGCGATTTATCGCTACAACTTCCGCCGCAACATGCGCGGACACAACCAGATACCCCGCCGATATGTGCTGGACGACGAAGGTGGTCTGCTGATGTGCACCTGGCCTCACGACGGTCGTCCTGACCCCTTTATCATCTACGCCGACGAGGTATGGACAGGCATCGAGTACGCCACCGCCGGACTGATGCTGTGGGAAGGCATGGTCAAAGAGGCTGTGGAGATAGTGAACACCGCCCGCGCTCGCTACGACGGACGACGGCGTGACGGATTGGACTCCGGTCCAGGCGGTAACCCGTTCAACGAGCTGGAGTGCGGCAAGTTCTACGCCCGCGCGATGAGTTCGTTCGGGCTGCTGCTGGCGGCGCAGGGGCTGATTCTGGACACGCCTGCAGGCGTGCTGGGCTTCGCCCCCCGCTGGCAACCGGAGCACCATCGCAGCTTCTTCATCACGGGTACCGGTTGGGGACTGTTCACCCAGAAGCGTGGGCGCAACGAACAGCGTGAGCAGATAGACCTGCGTTACGGTTCCCTGCGCTTACGCGAGCTGGTGTTCCGGTTACCGGAAGGCACAACCCTGCGCTCTGCCAGTGTGCAGATAGGCGGGCAAAGGGTGCAAACCTCGGCGCAGCTGGAGGGTGACCTGGTTACCATCCGCTTCGTAAGGGAGCAGCACCTGCAAGCTCCGGCGCGGATAGTGGCACTGCTGAAAGGATAGCGGTCTTGTTCACCTATGCCGCGCCTCCCGCCAGCGGTTCCAGCATCAGCGTCTCGGTCTCGTCGTCGTAGGCGATGAGCTCGCCATAACGCCCCCACTCGATGATAGTGTTAATCTGCTTCTCCGCTTCGGCGGGCGGCAGCTCCAGCTCGATGGCGGCACGCACGAAATCGCGCTTCAGACTCTGATTCTCCGCCAGATGCAACATGTTCATCAACCACTGGAAGATAGGTAGTCGGCGGATGCGTGTGGAGAAAATCTCTTTGCGCGTCAGGATGCTCGCTTCGCTGAAAGTCTCGCCAAGTGGAGTAAGCATCACGTCACCCTGCCCCACGCGCACGAAGCCCAGCAGCTCGGCGGTGTCGATGAGGCGCAATACCAGGTCGGAGTCCGCGCCGAAGTCTTCGGTGAGCTGATAGATGTCGTAAGTGGGTTGTGAGGACTCGGCGAGGTGCTCCAGCAAGCCCACCAGGTCGCTAATCTGAATTTGAGGCAACCAGCGTGTAACACCCGGCTTGCCCGGGGCGGTTCCCATCTCCACCGGTTCCGGCTGTGTCTGACCGGCAAGAATGGCGTAAATCTGGTCGATCAACCTCAGGAAGTGCGGCGACTTACGGTGTCGCGGATGAGGCAGATCCACGTTCACCTCGGCAATGACTCGCCCGGGCGTTGTGCCCATAATGACGAGCCGGTCTGCCATTTCCGCTGCTTCCTCGATATTGTGCGTGACCATCAAGATGGTCTTGGTGGGGATTTTGCCGTCCAGCCACAGCTCCAGCAGTTCGCCTCGCAGTGCTTCCGAGCTAAGTACGTCCAGCGCGGAGAAGGGTTCGTCAAGGCACAGCAGCTCCGGCTCTACCGCCATCGCGCGGGCGAAACCCACTTTCTGGCGCATCCCACCAGACAGCTCGCGCGGGTAGGCGTTCTCAAACCCGTCCAGACCCACCCGGTCCAGCAGGTCTAGAGCGCGCGCAGTGCGGATTTTGGGCGGAATCCCCCTCGCCTTCAGCGCAACCTCCACGTTCTCCTGCACGGACAGCCACGGGAAGAGCGCAAAGGTCTGAAACACGATGCTGGCGTGCGGGTTCACTCCGCGCAGCTCCTGCCCACGGTAGCGAATGACCCCTTCTGTGGGGCGTTGCAGACCGGTGATGAGACGCAGCAGTGTGCTCTTGCCGCAGCCCGACGGTCCCAGCAAGCACACAAACTCCCCTTCCCCAATGCTTAGGTTGATGTCTTGCACCGCATAAAATCGCTTCCTGCCGGTGGCGTACACCTGGCTCACATGCTCCAGTTCTACAAGCACCTGCCCGTTGTTCATCGTTCACTCCATCCGATAGCGTGATGCGGCAATCCGATATAACCGTCTCCAGAGCAAGCGGTTCACGAGCACCACCGTCAGAATCATCGTCAGTGTAGACGCCAGCAGCAGCGGGAAGTCGCCCTGTGCGGTGCTGTAGGCGATGAGGTCACCTAGGCCATGCACTCGCAGGGTCTTCCCTCCGAACTCCACATACTCCGCAACGATGCTGGCATTCCATGCGCCCCCGCTGGCGGTAATCGCGCCGGTAATCAGGTACGGGAACAGCGCGGGCAGTATGAGTACCCTCCACCGCTGCCAGCGGTTCAGCCCCAATAAGGTGACGGTAAACCGCAGCTCCTGCGGGATCGCCATGGTACCCGCAATCACATTAAATAGAAGATACCACTGCGTGCCGGTTAACATCAACAGGACGGCTGCCATATTTAATCCGTTCGGCAGATTCACCAGCATCAGCACGAACACCGGAAACAGAGCGGTGGCGGGAATGGAGGCAGCAATCTGCACCAGTGGCTGCAACCAGGCGGCAAGGCGAGCGTTCATGCCGATATACACCCCCAGCGGAACCGTCCAGCCAAACGCGATAGCCAGCGCAACGAACACCCGCAGAGCGGTCACGAGCACACCGTGCAGGATGGCGAACCACTGCGACAGCTGCACCTGCGCCAGTAGATGCAGGGCGCGCAATGTGCCGTAACCAACCAGCAGCAGCACGGTCAGGAAAAACAGCCGCCAGGCGACATCCTCGCGCTGGGGATGTACAGGGACATGCTCTGAGCGAAACGGCCAAACCCGTAGCGTCCACTCGTCGATCCGTTCCCCGATACGCTCCCAAAGCGCCGATACTCTCTCCGAGATGCGGGAAGAACGCAGCACATCGTAGAACCACGAACTGGCATGTGTCTCCTGTTCTATCATCTCCAGTTTGAACTTCTCGCTCCATGCCACCAGCGGCCGCCACACCAGCTGGTCCAGCAGCACAATCACCAGCACCAGCGTGCTCAGTCCCCAGAGGATGGCGGGGATGTTGCCCTGATGAGAAGCCTCCTGCAGATACGCTCCCAAGCCGGGCAGACGATAGTCGCGCTCACCAACGGTGAATATCTCCGCTGCCATCAGAAAGAACCAGCCACCTGCCCAGCTCATCATGCTGTTCCAGATAAGCCCTATCGTGCCGAAGGGCAGCTCCAGCTTGCGCATCCGCAGCCACCAGTTCAACCGGAACACCTCCGCTGCCTCGCGCAGGTGCCCGGGCAGCGTGGTCAAAGACTGATACCAAGAAAAGGTCATATTCCATACCTGGCTGGTGAAAATGAGCACAATCGATGCCAGTTCCGCCGCGAGCCGCTCGTGCAGGAAGGCGCTCAGTCCCAGCAGCACCACCGGCAGAAAAGACAGAATGGGCACGCTCTGCAGCACGTCCAGCGTGGGCAACAGAATCTGCTCTGCCCGGCGACTGCGCGCCGCCGCGTAGCCGTATACCAGCGTGAACGCCAGCGAGAGCAGGTAAGCCGCCCCCATCCGCAGCACCGAACGCAGCGCGTAATACGGCAGCGCAGAAGGCTCCAAGATGATGCCTGGACCCTTCACCACTTCGGGCGCATGAAAACCAAAATGCACCCCCGTGTAGAGCAACGCCGTGATTGTCAGCAAGACGAAGGCATCGCTCCACCGAAACTCCCGGGTAGTTTGTTTGAGCTCGTAAATCGGCGATTTCAAGAAGTGCATCGGTAAAGGTTCCTTTTCCAGCGCGGAACAGATGACGCCGATGTGTCACCACCTTATTATACATGGCAGGAAGGGGTGGGAACAAGCATAGAATCCTCTGTCTACAGTAAAACTTCATCGTGGCGCAACCTTGACATGCCTCCGAGGGTCTTTGCGAAAGGAAGATGAGAGCGATACTGCCCATAGCACTGCTTGCCATCGCCCTGTGCGCGGCAACCACCTGGGCGCAGCAACCTGCGCGTACCTCGCCGGCGTGGAAGCACCAGTTTCTGCGCGCCCGGCAGATATGGGACAAGGGCGAAACAGACCGCGCTCTGGCAGTGCTGGAGAAAGCCTACGCTCTTGCACCGGATGACCTTGCCCGCGCCCAGATTGCCTTCCGCTACGCCGACTGGTCGCACCAGCTGGGCCGGTACACCACCGCCAGACGCTGGTATGAACGGTGTCTTGCGCTTGCGCCAGCAGGCTCTGACCTGACCCGCCGGGCACGCGAGGGTTTGGCGGAACTGCCTCCGTCTCCTGCGCCTGTCTACCCGCGCCCGTCTACGGTGACACCCTATACCACCGCTCCCCCGCTCACGCGCGTAGAGGGGACAAACTGGGTCATCCCATCGCTGACTGTGTTTCTGGTGCTGCTATGTGGGGGGCTGGTGCTATTGCAGTGGGCAAGCGGCTGGAACACGCAGGCTTTCTTTACGCAGGTGATTTTGAGCACCCTGTTCGCAGCAGGGATTGCCATGATGCTTCCGCTGGGTGTGCTTCTTGCGGCACAACAACTGTATCCTCAACCCGACGGCTGGATAGCGGGCGCATTAACACTCGGCAGCATCGCCTGCATCGCCTTCGCCGCGCGCTCATGGCAACAAGGACAGCTGTTGCGCAACACTCCCCTCACCCGCCTGCGCAGTGCATCACATGGCTTCTTGAAAGTACGGGGGGTAGCAGACCCTGCCTTCGGCATCATCACCAGCCAGGTGGGAAACATCCCCGGCATCTACATCAGCGAACTCTCCGAGCGATACGTGCGTCGCACGGAACAGTACTACGACTCGCAGAGCAAACGCTGGAAAACGCGCACCGTCTATCGCTGGGAGACCATTTACAGCTCGGCGCATGGTGTCGACTTCGTGCTGGATGACGGCACGGGCAAGGCGGTGGTGGAAGTGAACGGCGCAGAGTTCTACCCCGGCCACCTGGCTCTGTTCTACAACTACCAGCCTGTTCACTCGTTCCCCTGGTTTGCCAGCGTGGGAGACGTGCGCACACGGGTACATTTTATTCCCCCCAATGCGACGGTGACCGTGTGGGCGCGATACTACGAACACGACCTGCCCGGCACGACGCGCGACGAGATGCGCCTGCAGTACGACCGATTCCACAAATGCATGGTGGTGCTGGAGGGGCAAGAGAGCACGGTGTATACTACCCGCACAGGCGCAGGGCTTGCGCTGGCGATTATCGGCACCGTGATGGTGTTGGGTGTGATGTTCATCTTGCTGAATCCAGGGGTCGTCACCGAATACGTTCAAGGATATGAGGAGGTTACACACATGGCAACCGTTTCGACGTTAGCGATTGTGCTGTTCATTGTAGGCGGTGTGCTAGTGATCTGGGTCATCGCCGCCTACAACAATCTGGTCAACCTGCGCGGGCAGGCGCAACGTGCATGGGCGAACGTGGATGTAGTGCTCAAACAGCGATGGGACCTTATCCCGAACCTGGTGGAGACGGTGAAGGGCTACGCCCAGCACGAAAAGCAGCTGCTGGAGCGCATTGCCGAGCTGCGTGCGGTCGCGCTGGGTGCACAAGACCGCAAAGAGCGCATTCAGGCGGAGCAAGAGGCAACGCGCCTGCTGGGCAACATCATCGTATGGGGCGAGCAGTACCCGGAACTCAAGGCGAACGAGAACTTCCTGCACCTGCAGCGCACGCTGGCAGACCTGGAGGAACAAATCGCCGACCGGCGCGAGCTGTACAACGAAGCGGCGACTAACTACAACGTGTACCAGAAGACCTTCCCCGCCGTGCTGGTAGCGCAGAGCGTGTGGGCGGAGGAGATGCCTCTCTTTGAGGCGGCGCCACAGGAGAGGGAGGCGCCAAAGGTGCAGTTTTAGCTCCCCCCTTGACAAGCAAACCATTGTGTGTTATCTCATAATACGGGGGACGCAAATGGCAAACTGCAGGCTCCTTGACAAGACGAAGGTGAAGGAGGTTCGCCATGAACACAGGACGAGCTGTGGTTCAACAACTGGTGGAAGGTAGTCTGGAGTCTCTGCTGTCTCTTGCCGAGCAAGCGTTGTGGAACGATACGTTGCGCCGACCGGTAATGCGGCAACTCGAAAAGCGCGTGCTGGCGCATGTACAGGCGAGTGCCAGCCCGAACCGCCCCCCGCAGGTCACTCGCGACAAAATGGACCTGATGCGTGCGCTCATTCGCTCTATTGACCGGGCAATGGAGCGCAAGCAGGTCTCCCGTACGGTCGTTCGTCGCCTGTTGCGCGCGCTGGTGGTGAACACTATCCTGCGCCAGAACGAGGAGATCGAATCCGCCGAGCGAAGCTTCATGCAGCGGCATGAAGGGCATGCCCCTCCGATCACTATGGTACTCAGCCCCACGAAGGTGTGCAACCTGCACTGCATCGGTTGTTACGCCAATTCCAGCCGAGGCACCACCGACAAGCTGGAGTGGGAAGTGGTTGACCGCATCGTGACCGAAGCGAAGAAGCTGTGGGGCATGCGCTTCTTCACTATTTCGGGCGGCGAGCCGCTGGCGTATCGCTCGCAGGGCAAGGGCGTGCTGGACCTGTTTGCCGAGCACGAGGACTGCTTCTTCATGATGTACACCAACGGCACGCTCATTGACCAGCGCGTTGCCGAACGGATGGCGCAAGCAGGCAACATTGTGCCCGCCATTTCAGTGGAAGGGCTGGAGGAGCGCACCGATGCGCGACGCGGTAAAGGTGTCTTCCAGCGCATTCTGAAGGCAATGGAGCACTTGCGCGAGGCTGGTGTGGTCTTTGGCATCTCGCTGACCGCTACACGCCATAACGCCGAGGAGATTCTGTCCGACGAGTTTGTTGACTTCTTCTTCGAGCAGCATCAAGCGGTGTTCGGCTGGCTCTTCCAGTACATGCCTATCGGGCGCGGCTACACGCTGGAGCTGCTGCCCACGCCGGAACAGAGGTTGTGGATGTGGCGACGCACATGGCAGCTCATCCGCGAGCGCAACATCATGCTGGCGGACTTCTGGAACTGCGGTACCGTCAGCGACGGTTGCATCGCGGCAGGGCGCGACGCAGGCTATTTGTACATCGATTGGAACGGGAGAGTAATGCCCTGCGTGTTCGTGCCCTACTCGCCGGTCAACATCCACGACATCTACCGCAAAGGCGGCACGCTGGACGACATCTACGACCTGCCCTATTTCCGCGCTATCCGACAGTGGCAGTGGGACTACGGCTTCGGCAAGGAGCGACCGGAAGAGCACGGCAACTGGCTCATCCCCTGCTCGATACGTGACCATCATCGTGACGGACGCGCGATGATAGAGCGACACCGCCCGGAACCGGAGGATGAAGCCGCTGCCGACGCGCTCAGGGACCCCAGCTACTACCAGGGATTGGTGGCATACGACGAGAAGCTGCGCGAGAAGTTCGACCCCATCTGGCAGCAGGAGTATCTGAGCGAGGTGCAGGGAGGAAAGAACCGCTCTTGGAAGAGCTACGCATCGAGCCAGCGGACGTAGTACCCCGTCTGACGGCGTTCATTCGCCAGGCGGTGGAGGATTTTCGCCGCGAGGGGGTGGTCGTTGGGTTAAGCGGCGGGATTGACTCGGCGGTAGTTGCCGCCCTTGCTGCCCGGGCTCTGGGCGCAGAGCGCGTGCTGGGGCTGAGCCTGCCGGAGCGCGACAGCGCACCCGAAAGCAAGCGACTGGCACGCCAGCTCGCCCGGAGCCTGGGCATCCGCTATCGAACGGTTGGCTTAACGTTGCCTCTGGCTCTGCTGGGAGTGTATCGGCAGGTTCCCCTGTGGCTGGTGCCCGGACGCCGTTTGAAGGCGAAGGCGGTGTTGCATTACTACCAGCAATTCCGCGAAACACTACCGGAGGGAGAAACACCCTTTTCCGCCGTGATGCTGGGCACACGCTCCCTAAGCGGACCATGGCTGAATCAAACGGTGGCTTATCACCGGGTAAAAGTTCGGCTGCGCATGACCGTGCTGTACTACTACGCCGAGCGATTTAACCTGCTGGTCGCCGGTACCGCAAACAAAACCGAGCTGGCAACAGGGTTCTTTGTGAAGTACGGCGACGCCGCGGCGGATATCGCCCCTCTGGCTCACCTCTACAAAACGCAGGTGCGTGCACTTGCGAGATACCTGGATATCCCCGAGCCGATTATCGCCCGTCCTCCCTCGCCCGACCTCCTGCCCGGCTTAACCGACGAACTGGCGATAGGGCTGGACTACACCACCCTGGACAGGGTGCTCTGGCGGCTGGAACAGGGAGTGAACGCAGAGGCTATTGCCGCCGAGCTCGGGCTTTCGCCAGAGCAGGTACAGTATGTGCAAACTCTGACCGAGCGTGCCCGGCGACTGCTGGCTCCTCCGCTGGAGGTGTACTAAATCTGCTATTCCTTGAGGGCGAGCCTCAAGCGTGCTGAAACGACGAGGGCCACTAATTCGGGGGAACCGTTGGTCATCTGTGGGTGGGGGGCTGTGCTCCCCGCAGTTTTTTTTCAGAAAAAATATCCAAACCACCCTAAAAACCGTTGTTTTGCTCTGCATTTATGGTATACTACTAATGTTCGGTGTTCGTTGCACGCAACGGTTCGGTTCCGGGGTCCGTAAACCTCATGGGAGGAGACCACGTTCGAGCCTGCCGGCAGCACCGTAACAGAATCCGGGAGGCAGAACGCTTCCCAGCATGAGGTTAACAAAACAATGTCGCAAACCACTTCGCTGTTCGTAGGAAACCTTTCCTACTCTACCACCGCAGAGCAACTGCGTGAACTGTTTGCCCCGTGGGGTCCCGTTGAGGATGCCCGTGTCGTGGAAGGACGCGGCTTCGGCTTCGTGGACATCCCCAGCGAGAACTTGCAGGCGGCGATTGACGCCACCAACGGTCAGGTGTTCATGGGCAGAACCATCACCGTGAACCAGGCTCGTCCCCGCACCGAGCGGCGCGAGGGCGGCTTCCGCAGCGACCGCGGTGGCTACGGCTCCGGGCGACGCGATAGACGCTGGTAAGCCCGAACCGTCCACAACGTGCAACGGCACGCCATCTGGCGTGCCGTTCGTGTTTATCTTAAGGTAACTACCGTGACCCCATCGCCGCCTTCGGCGGGTTCTGCGCCGCGGTAGGAAGCCACCAGAGGATGCGTTCTGAGGTATTCCCGCACCGCCCGCCTCAATACACCTGTCCCTTTACCATGGATGACACGCACCTGCTCCAGCCCCGCCGCGTATGCCTCGTCCAGATAACGCTCTAAGTTGGCAAGCGCCTCCTCTACCCTCTGCATCCGCAGCATAATCTCCGGCGAGATGTGCGCGGTGCGTGAGAGGTTCACCGGAACAGATACCGCCGGAGCGCGAGCAGTCGATTTCTCCTCCACGCGGCGCAACGCCTCGCGAGGAACGGTCACCCGAATGGCTCCCGCCTGTATCACCGCCTCCTGCTCCGTCAACTGCAATACCGTGCCCATCACGTTCAGCGTAGTCACGTGAACAGTATCTCCTTCGCGTATCCCGGTGGGAGCAGGCACAGTGACCGGAGGACGAAGCACCTGCTTCATCTGCTCGGCAGCCTCGCGCACTTGCCGACGCGCCTCCTGCGCGGTGCGGTTTTCACGGGGCTGCTCACGCAACCGACGGTATGCTTCCTCTGCCTGCTGGAGTATCTCTTGCAGGCGTTCCTGCATTTCCTGCGCCACCTGCTCGCGCAACCGCTGGCGTTCCTCTTCCAGCTTTTCCAGTCGTTGCTGAAGCTGCTTGCGCAGGCTTTCCGCCTCTCGATGCTCCCTCTCGGCGGCGGCGCGTTCCTGCTCGACGACACGCTGTTCCTCCCCCAGCCGACGCATGATGCTGGACGCTTCGGTCTCGCGTCCGGTGAGGCGAGCCTGCGCCGTCTCAATCACCGAAGGGGGCAATCCCAACCTCTGTGCGATCACTATCGCATGACTGGAGCCGGGCGTGCCGATGCGCAGGTGATACGTCGGGCGTAGAGTCTGAACGTCGAACTCCACCGAGGCGTTCTGCACCCCCTGCCGGGCATAGGCGTAGCTTTTCAGTTCGCCGTAGTGTGTGGTCGCCATCACCCGCGAGCGACGCGCCAGCAGGTAATCCAGTATCGCCTGCGCCAGCGCGGCACCCTCCGCAGGGTCGGTTCCGGCGCCCAGCTCGTCTAACAACACCAGCGTGCGCTCGTCGCACTGCGGAAGCATTCCAGCGATGTTTGTGACGTGCCCGGAGAAGGTAGATAGCGACTGCTCGATGCTCTGCTCGTCGCCGATGTCGGCAAACACGCGGTCGAACACCGCCATTTCGGTGCCGGTGTCGGCGGGCACGTGCAACCCCGACTGCATCATCAGCGTCAGCAAGCCCACCGTCTTGAGCGTCACCGTCTTCCCGCCGGTGTTGGGTCCCGTGATGAGCAGGATACGGAATCGTTCGCCCAGCTCCACATCGATGGGCACCACAGGCGGTTTCAGCAGAGGATGACGTGCCTTGCGCAGGCGGATTCTGCCCTGCGTGTTCAAAACAGGCTCCACCGCATCCCACTCCGCGCTGAGGCGGCCGCGTGCGTCGATGAGGTCCAGCTCGCCCAGCACGTCGCAGGTCAGCAGAAGCGAATCGCTGTGCTTGCCCACCAGCGCGCTCAGCTCCGCCAGAACCCGTTCCACCTCGTTCTGCTCAGCGATTTGCGCCTCCCGAATCTGGTTGCCAAGGTCTACCACCTCTTGCGGCTCCATAAACAGCGTGGCTCCCGACGCGCTGACGTCATGCACGATTCCGCCGAACTGTGCGCGATATTCCGCCTTCACGGGCAGGCAATAGCGGTCACCACGCAGGGTGATAACGGGCTCCTGAAGCATATTGCGGATGCGCGGGGAATTGAGGGCTGCCTGCAGGCGTTCGGTGATACGGGAGTGCAGCTGTCGAAGCCTCTGGCGGATTCGCGCCAGCTCGGGGCTGGCGCTGTCGGCAACGGTGGCATCTTCACGCAGGCAACGGCGGATTTCGCCAACCACCTCGGGCAGGGGTTCCAGCTGGCGTGCCAGTATGCACAGAGAGGGGCATTTGTCCTCGCGCGCCAGCAGAAAAGTGCGCAGACGCCGGGAAGCCTCCAGTGTGTCGGCGATGGACAACAACGCTTCGGGAACGAGCACCCCTCCTGCACGCGCCAGCGACACCGCCGAACGAATATCCTGCACCCCACGCAAAGACATCTCCTCCGCCAGGTCTATCAGCCGACGCGCTTCAGAGGTCTGCTGTAAACGCAGGCGAACGGCATCGAGGTCGGTGAGAGGAGCCAACTGCCGTGCCCGCTCCGCGCCCATCGGGGTGGTGCAGTGTGCCGCCAGCTTCTGTCGGATAGCCCCGTACTCCAGAACGTTGAGGGTGTGTGTGTTCATGCGAATCTCAGGATACCTGGTCGGGGTCTACGCCCAGCTCGCGCAGGCGCTGCGCCAATCGCTCAGCACGCTGTAACGCCTCCATAGCCTTCTGCCTCTCCTGCTCCGCCTCGCGCTGTGCCTGTTCCGCTGCCCACTGCGCCTGCTCCGCCCGCAAACGCTCCTGCTCCAAACGCCTGCGTAACTCCACATACGGCACAAAACGCTCGCCATCCGGACGATACAACACCAGCTCGCCATCCTCCAGCGTGAAACGCACGCCTAAGCGAGGGCTCACCCAACCCTCCATCTCCGCCACCGGCGAGAAGTGCCCATCCGAGCGTAACCAGCCCTCCAGAATGCCCCGGTCCGGGTCGTAAATGTAATACTCCTCCACCCCGTAACGCTCGTAGAAACCGAACTTCTCTATCAACTCCGAAGGGCGGTTGCCCGGAGAGAGCACCTCAAACACCACCTGCGGTGGGATGCCACCCTCCTCCCACTGCTTGTAACTGCCACGATGTCCTTTCGGGCGACCAAACGCCACCATCGCATCGGGGGCGGTGCGGATGTCGGGTCTGCCTTCGACGGGATACCAGAGCAGGTCGGCGGCAACGAACACATCCTCGCGGTCGGCAAACAGGGCGCAGAGGTTGTCGTAAAGGTAAACAATGGTCTCCAGTTGCTTCGTATTATCCGCCATTGGTTTGCCGTCGCTTTCCGGATAGACGATTTTCTTCTGGGTTGTAGTTTGCACCGCCATGTCGCATCACCGTGCTAATTATACCAGAGGCATCTTGCTCTTGTCACGTGCTCTATCTACGCTGGCAGTGCTGTCCAGTTTGCAACAGTTGCCCGTAGAGGCCAGATCGATTCTTTTCGTTAAAAAAATCACGAGTTACCCTTGACATCGCGTGCTTTTTGGGGCAAACTATTGGATGAAGACCCTCACCATGGGAGGAGACCGTGCAGAAACTGGTTGTGGTCGGGCTGAGTCATCGCACCGCCTCCCTTGAAACCCGGGAGCGCTTCGCCTTTGAGGGAACAGCGCTACGGGAAGCCCTTGAATGGCTCCGAGAGCGCGGTGCAGATGAATGCGTTATCCTGTCTACCTGCAACCGTACCGAGATTTACGCCTGCACTCTCCACGACAACCTGCTGGTCGATTTCCTGCACGAATGGGAAGGATTACCACCCAGCACGCTACAGCCATATCTATACATCAAACGAGGTGAAGAGGCGATAGAGCACCTCTTCCGCGTGGCAGCGGGGTTGGACTCACAGGTGCTGGGAGAGTCGGAAATCCTTGCGCAGGTCAAGCAGGCGTGGGAGAAGGCGCGGGACGCAGGTTCTGTTGGGGTGCTGCTGAACTCGTTGTTCCAGCGAGCGATAGTGGTCGGTAAGCGTGTGCGCGCAGAAACCGCGCTGGGCAGGCAAGTGGTATCCTTAGGCTCGCTGGCGGTCAGAGCGGCTTTGCAGCACAAACCGGATATTCACAACGCCACCATCATCGTTATCGGCACGGGTACGATGGGCAGACGTGTGGCAAAGGAGCTCGCCGACCTCCAGCCCAAGGCAGTTTACATCCTCAGCCACACTTTCTCGTATGCCACCGCCCTTGCCAGCGACACCGGCGCTATCCCCCTGGCATTGGGTGCGCTGCAACAGGTACTTCCCGAAGCGGACATCATCTTCACCGCCTCCACCGCACCACACCCTATTCTGGATACCACCTGTCTGGCTCCGCTGGAGCATTTGCGGGCGGACCGCCCGTTGATTATTCTCGACCTGGGTGTGCCGCGCAACACCGACCCCGCGGTGCGTTTGCTGCCCTTCGTCAGATTGTATGATATCGAAGACCTAAAAGCGCTGTCCGATGCGCACTACAGGGCACGTGAGCGCGAAGTGCCTGCCGCCCTGCGCATCATCGAGGAGGAGCTGGAGGATTACCTGAGCTGGTGGCATACGCGCGGCGCTGCCCCCCTCATCGCGGCACTGCAAGAGCGTGCCGAGCAAATACGCCGGCAACAGATAGAATGGGCACTGCCTAAACTGGGCAACTTGACCGAACACCAGAAGCGGATTATCGACCAGATGACCGTTCGCATTGTGAAGCAGATTCTGCATCACCCTGTTTCCGAGCTGCGCAATATCCTTGATGAGGACGACGCCCTGCTGATATTCGCTCGCCTGTTCGGACTGGAACAAAAAGAACCTGTACTTGCCGCTGTTACCTCGTCGGAGGAGGAGCAGTGAGCCGTCTGCCCCACAGAGGCAATTTGCGCGTTGGTACACGAGGAAGTGCGCTCGCGCAGGCGCAAACCGCATCGGTAGTGCAGGCGCTACGTGAGCAGTATCCTGACCTGCGTATTGAAACCGTTGTCATCCGCACTAGCGGTGACCGCCAACAGCGCGAGGTGGTTGGCGCGTTTGTGAGGGAACTGCAAGAGGCTTTACGGCAGGAGCAGATAGACGTGGCGGTACACAGCCTGAAGGACCTGCCCACCCAGCATGTGGAGGGACTAACCCTTGCCGCAGTGCCTCCCCGGGCGGATGCGCGGGATGTGCTGGTTTCCCGAGCAATGACGTTCTCAGAGATGCCCGAGGGTTCCCGTGTGGGAACGGGGAGCCTGCGCCGCTCCGCACAGCTACGACGTTTGCGACATGACCTGCGATACCTGCCACTAATGGGGAACGTAGACACCCGTATCCGCAAGCTGCGCGAAGGGGCATACGATGCTATCGTGCTCGCCGCAGCAGGGTTGCAGAGGCTAGGGTTCCTCCAGATGCCGGAAGACACCAGCCTGACCACACCCGAAGGCTACGAGTTGAGCCTTTACCTGTTCGACACCGAGCAGGTACTCCCCGCCCCCGGACAGGGCGCGCTTGCGCTGGAATGCCGCATGGACGATACGACCACTGTGGAAATGCTCCAGAAACTGGACCATCTGCCCTCTCGCCAGGCGGTAACCGCCGAACGTGCCCTGCTACACGCGCTGGGGGGCGGCTGTCGCGTGCCTATCGCCGCGTATGCCGAAGTGCATGCAGATGACCTCATCCTGAACGCGCTGGTCACCGACCCGGACGGGCACGAGGTGATTCGAGATGCAATAGCGGGCAGAACCGCAGAGGCGGAGATGTTGGGGGCTACGCTGGCGAAACAGCTGCTGGCTCGCGGTGCGTCGCGGCTGCTGGAGGTGTGGAGATGAGCCTGCCGCTGCAGGGCAAGCGGGTGTTGATTACCCGCCCCGCTGGCCAAGCCGAAGACCTGGCTACACAGCTTCGTGCGCTGGGCGCGGAGCCGATGGTGCTTCCCACTATCGCTATCCTGCCCCCCGAGCACTGGCAACCGGTGGACTATGCTATCCGTTCACTGCAGCGGTTTGACTGGGTGGTGTTTACCAGTGTGAACGGTGTGCGCAGCTTCATCGGACGGATGGGCGAGTTGGGGGTTCCGGTATCTGCTCTTGCCAGGTGCAGATTGGCGGCTATCGGTCCCGCTACCGCAAGGGCACTGGAAAGGGCATGTCGTGCGCCAGAGGTGATACCAGATGAATTCCTTTCCGACGCCCTGCCAGATGCCTTGGGCGAGGTGAAAGGCTTACGCATCCTGCTGCCCCGTGCAGACATCGCGCGGAAGGCAATGGCGGAGCAGCTGCGCCAACGCGGTGCGGAGGTAGTAGAGGTCGCCGCTTATCGGGTACAACAGGAGGTGGAAGAGGCAGAGGCACATGTCGCCGGCTTGCCAACGCCCGACTACATTACACTCACCAGTCCATCGACGGTACGCTCGCTGGCGAGGATGCTGGAGGCGGCTGGACGAGCCGAGTGGCTGACCACCATACCCCTAATTTGCATCGGTCCGATTACCGCCGAAGCGGTGCGCGAGATGGGCTACCAGCCTGCCCGCGTGGCGAACGAACATACGATACAAGGGCTGATTCAAGCAATTCTGGAAGAGGCGATGGCACATGCTCACACAGCAACGAACACTTGATGCCACTTACCGTTTGCGACGCTTACGTCGCACGAAGAACCTGCGGCGCATGGTGCAGGAAAATACTTTGTCGCCCGATGATTTCATCTATCCCCTCTTCGTGCAGGAGGGAACCGGTCGTCGCGAACCGATTGGCGCAATGCCGGGGCAGTTCCGCCTGAGCGTAGACCTGCTGCCTGCAGAGGTGGAACAGCTGTCCGTGCTGGGTGTGCCGGCGGTGTTGCTGTTTGGCGTCGCAGGCTACAAAGATGCACGCGCCAGCTATGCAACGAGGCGCGACGGTGTGGTACCCCAAGCGATTCGTGCCATCAAGCGGGCAAACCCCGATCTGGTGGTTATCACTGACGTCTGCGTCTGCGCCTACACGGAGCACGGGCACTGCGGCATCGTGCGCGAGGATGGGTATGTGGATAACGACGCCTCACTGTCCATCCTGGCGGAGATGGCTCTGGCACACGCCGAAGCGGGAGCAGACATCGTGGCCCCCAGCGCGATGATGGACGGACAGGTACAGGCGATACGCGAAAAACTGGACGAGGCGGGTTTCACCGAAACCGCGATCATGGCGTACTCCGCGAAGTATGCATCCGCGTTTTACGGACCGTTCCGTGAGGCGGCGGACTCCGCCCCGCAGTTCGGCGACCGGCGCAGCTACCAGATGGACCCGCCTAACGCCCGCGAGGCGGTGCGTGAGGTGATTGCCGACGTGGAACAGGGCGCGGATATTGTGATGGTGAAGCCGGGGCTGGCTTATCTGGACGTGGTACGCCTCGTGCGCGAGGCGGTAGAAGTGCCGCTGGCGGTATACAACGTGAGCGGTGAGTATTCGATGCTTAAAGCTGCTGCCGAGAAGGGTTGGATAGACGAACGCGCGGTGGCACTGGAGATGCTGATGGCGTTCCGTCGCGCGGGAGCAGACCTGATTATCACCTACCTAGCGAAGGAGGCAGCACAGTGGCTGAAAGGCAGCTGAACCATTACGGCGTTTTCGCCTTTACGGAGGAATACTGGGAGCAGCACCGCTCAAAGCGACACGACATCCTCCAGCGCATGGTGGAGGAGGCGCAATCGCTGGGCGAGCGGGTGTACACTTACACCGTTTTTCCAGCCCGCCCCGAAGCGGATTTCATGCTGTGGAGTGCGCTGCTCGCGGAGCAACCCGATGACGCCAGCCGGTTCTTTTTGCGCTACGCGAAGGTGACCGCAGGCTGGCGCGAGTTCGTTCAGCCGGTGAACACCCTGTGGGGGTTTACGCGCCCTTCCGTCTACGCGCCGGGCAAATCGGAGCAGGAGCTCAGCCCCTTCGACGACACACGCAAACCCTACCTCATCGTGTACCCATTCGCCAAGACGTCCGAGTGGTACCTAATGAGCAAGGATGCGCGACAGGGCATGATGAACGAACACATTAAGGTCGGCAGGCAGTACCCTGAGATTACCCAGTTACTGCTCTACTCCACCGGCTTGCAGGATCAGGAGTTCGTGGTGGTGTACGAGACCGACAACCTGCCGCAGTTCTCGGAGCTGGTGAACGCCCTGCGCTCTACAGAGGCGCGTCGCTATACCCTGCGCGATACGCCCATTTACACCGCCATATACCAGCCGATGGACGGATTTCTACAAACCTGGGGGTAAACGAGCATGTTAGACATCACTCAGCGACCGCTGCTAGTATATTGGGAGCTCACCCGCGCGTGCGAACTGGCTTGCCGCCATTGCCGCGCAGAGGCGGTACCAAACCGCCATCCCGACGAGCTGACTACCGAAGAGGGGTTTCGGCTGTTAGACCAGCTGACAGCGTTCGGTACGCCCCTGCCCCATATCGTCATCACGGGGGGCGACCCGTTGAAGCGTCCAGACCTGTGGGAACTGGTGCGCGCCGCCCGCGAACGGGGCTTTACTATCGCCATCACACCCAGCGGAACCTATGCCCTCACTCCCGATATTGTGCGCCGCTTCAAAGGGGAGGGTATCTGGATGATGGCGCTGAGCATCGACGGCTCCACCGCCGAGCGACACGACGGCATCCGCCAGGTGCCTGGCAGCTTCGAGCAAACGGTGCGCGCGGCGGGATGGGCGCGTGATGCGAACCTGCCGATTCAGGTCAACACCCTCGTCTGCGAACAGACCGCCGACGACCTGCCTGCGGTGTACGACCTGATTACCAGCCTTGGCGCAGCGCGCTGGAGCCTCTTTTTCCTAATTCAGGTGGGGCGAGGCAAGGGGCTGGAAGAGGTCTCCCCGGAGCACAGCGAACGCCTCTGCAAATGGCTCTTTGAGAAGGCAAACGAAGGCAAGGTGGACATCAAAACCACCGAGGCGCCGCACTACCGCCGCGTTGCCCTGCAACACGACCTGTCAAAGAAACCCAACCGCATCGCCGAAACGGTCCGGCGCGGCTTCGGCATCCGCGATGGCGCGGGCATTATGTTCGTTTCACACGTAGGCGACGTATACCCTTCGGGGTTCCTGCCGCGAAAAGCGGGCAACGTGCGCGAGCAAAGCCCAGTGGAGATTTACCGGCACTCGCCGCTCTTCCGCTCCCTGCGGGATGTAGACCAGCTGAAGGGCAAATGCCGGTATTGTGATTATCGAAGGGTGTGCGGAGGCTCGCGGGCACGCGCCTTCGCCTACACAGGTGACCCGCTGGAGAGCGACCCGCTTTGCCCCTACATCTCAGAGGAAGCGCGAAGCAGAGGGTATGGACTGGTAGCGGTCTAAAACTCGTAAGAGTAGTATACCGCTACGCCGAGACTACGCGCATACTCCTCTGCGTCCGGTTCGGAGGCGATGTGCGTCACCACTATCGGCAGGATGTTGGGATAGACTTCCTGCAAGGCTTCCACCGTGCGTCGCAGGAAGCGGTCGATATCTCGCTTGGAGAGCTGAGACTTGCTCTCGCCAACAATGGTCACTTGCTCGCCGTTGCGCTTAGCCTTGCCAAACAGGTTGACTTCGATGTGCCTGCCTGAGCTATCTTGCACGTATCCCCGCTTCAACCTGCCCTCAACGCGCAGCCCGTAGTCGCGTAGCAGCAGTTTCGGCAACTTCTTCATCGCCTCGTTTTCGAGAACGTAGCCGAACGCTTGCGACAGACCACCTACCTGCTTCTGGAGGTCCTTAACAGTTAAAGCCAGTTCGCGCAGAGCCTCCTGCGTCAAGCGCACTGTCTCCGCTAAATCGCGGAACCGTTCGTCCGTCAATTTGCGATACTCCTGAAACTCCTCGCGCAACTCGCGGAAGCGTTCATCTGTGTTCTTGCGATACTCCTGAAACTCCGCATACATCTGCTGTTGCGCCTCGCGCATTTCGCGGAAGCGTTCGTCCGTCAACTTGCGATACTCCTGAAACTCCGCATACATCTGCTGCTGCGCCTCGCGCATTTCGCGGAAGCGTTCGTCCGTCAACTTGCGATACTCCTGAAACTCCTCGCGCAACTCGCGGAAGCGCTCGTCGGTTTCGATACGATGCGCGGCTAGTTGTTCCTCGACATGCTTCGCCAACTGCTCTTGCGAACGAAGCATGTTTTCCGCAAACTGCTTTAAGGCGTTCTCCAAAGAATCCAGCCTCTGCAGCACCAGGCTCTCATGCAGCCGTTCGTACACCTGCAGCATGACTTTGCCTATCTTCTCTGCAGCCGCTCTATCCAGCACGGTGCTGAGTTCTTCTACTATCTCAGCCAGTTGAACCATATATCACGCCTCCTCCACGTTCATTATACCTCTGAGGTATAATGTAGACAAATCGAGGACAAACAACGGAGATGATTCACGAAAGGTCAGATCAGCTGTACGCCAAAGCCCAACAATGGATGCCTGCCGGCGTGAACAGCCCCGTGCGGGCGTTTCGTGCGGTAGGAGGCACTCCCTTTTACATCCGCTCTGCAAAGGGTGCAGTGCTCACCGACGTCGACGGCAACCGCTATATCGATTACGTCTGCTCCTGGGGTGCGCTGATTCTAGGGCACAGTCACCCTGCGGTAGTAAAAGCCATCAAGCAGGCAGCAGCAAGAGGAACCAGCTACGGTGCGCCACATGAGGGCGAAATCCTGCTGGCAGAGGAGATTGCGCAGGCTATGCCCTGGGTGGAGATGTTGCGATTTGTGAACTCAGGCACCGAAGCGACGATGAGCGCAGTACGCCTTGCCCGTGCCGCCACAGGACGCCCCAAAATCCTTAAGTTCGAAGGCAACTACCATGGGCACGCTGACTACCTGTTGGCGAAAGCGGGGTCGGGAGTTGCCACCTTCGCCTTGCCCGATAGCGCAGGAATACCCGCCGAGTTGACTCAGCATACCTTGGTTGCGCCCTATAATCATCCAGAAGCGGTGGAGGCGCTGTTCCGGGAAGCGGGGGAACAGATTGCTGCCGTTATCGTGGAGCCGGTAGCGGGCAATATGGGCGTGGTGCTGCCAGCGCCCGGCTTTTTACAGACCCTGCGCGATCTCACAAACCGCTACGGTTCCCTGCTGATATTCGATGAGGTCATCACCGGGTTCCGCGTATCGCGACAGGGGGCAGCAGGACTGTACAGCGTCGTGCCCGACATGGTGTGCCTGGGCAAGATTATCGGCGGGGGGCTTCCGGTTGGAGCGTATGGTGGCAGGCGTGACCTGATGCAGATGGTTGCCCCGCTGGGACCGGTGTATCAGGCGGGCACGCTGTCGGGCAATCCGCTAGCCATGGCGGCGGGTCTGGCAACCCTGCGCGAGTTGGGTGAAGAGGTGTATACCCGGCTGGAAGAGCTTGCCTCTGCCCTGCAACAGGCAGTTGCCGAGTCGGCAAACAAACTGGGCGTGCCCGCTCAGGTGAACCGCGCCGGTTCCATGCTCAACGTCTTTTTCACCGAGTGCGCTGTTACAGACACCGCTTCCGCATTCACTACTGACCGCCAGCTGTATGCCCGGCTATTCCACGCGCTGTTAAAGCGAGGGGTATTTCTGCCTCCCTCCGCGCTGGAGGCCTGGTTTGTGAGCACCGCACATACCGAATCACACATCGAGCGCACGGCGAAGGCTTTCCACGCCGCGCTGAAAGAGGCGTTGGCGGTATGAGCGAACATTTCAATGACCGCTTTCTACGGGCGTGCCGGCGCGAATCGGTAGACGTTACCCCCATCTGGATTATGAGGCAGGCGGGGCGCTACCTGCCTGAATACCGCCAGCTGCGGGAAAAGCATCCGATGCTGGAACTGTGCACCAGCCCCGAACTAGCAGCGGAAGTGACCCTCATGCCCTTGCGACGCTTCGAACTGGACGCGGCGATACTCTTCTCCGACCTGACTATTCCCTTCCTAGCCATGGGCGTTCCTTTCACTCTAAAAGAAAATGTCGGACCCGTTATCGCACATCCGCTGCGAACGGCTGAGGACGTGACTGCCCTGCGCGTGATGGAACCAGAGGAGGACTTGCCCTTTGTCATGGAGAGCATTCGTCTGCTGCGTCAGAGGCTGAACGTGCCGTTAATCGGCTTTGCAGGCGCGCCCTTCACGCTGGCGGCGTATCTGGTGGAGGGCGGTGCTTCGCGCGACTATAGCCGCGTGCGTGCGTTGATGTACAGCCAGCCGCAGCTGTGGAACACGCTTCTGTCACTGCTGGCGGAGAACGTGGTGCGCTTCTTAAAAGCGCAGATCGAGGCAGGTGCGCAAGCAGTGCAGCTGTTCGACAGCTGGGTGGGCGCGGTGAGCCCTGTTACCTACCGCCGCCACCTTCTACCCGTGATGCAGCGCATCGTCGGCGACCTCAAGCCGCTAGGAGCGCCCATCATCTACTTCGGCACGGGCACAGCATCGCTGCTGGAAGCAATGCGTGAAACCGGCGCGGATGTTATCGGCGTGGACTGGCGCATCCCCCTCGACGAAGCATGGCAACAGTTGGGGGAATGCGCAATACAAGGAAACATGGACCCGGCGGTCATGCTGGCTTCTGCGGATGTGGTACGCGCGGAGGCGCAGGATGTGCTTCAGCGCGCCGGCGGGCGGAAGGGACATATTTTTAACCTGGGGCACGGCGTGCTACCGGAGACACCGGTGGAGAATGTGCAGGTTCTGATTGACACCGTTCACACGGGGATAGAATAGGCAGCAAAGAGCAGGTCGTGATGAGTACACCGCACATCGTCATCGTTGGTGGCGGAATCACCGGACTGGCGACGGCTTACTATCTACAGCGTCTCCGGCAACAGGCGGGCACGCCCCTGCGCATCACGTTGATAGAAGCGCAAGACCGCCTGGGGGGCAAAGTGGGCACGGTGCATCAGGAAGGATTCCTGATAGACACCGGTCCCGACTCCTTCCTCGCGCAAAAGCCTTGGGCGGTGCAGCTCTGTCGCGAGCTGGGCATGGAGGGCGAAATCATCTCCCCCTCTGCTCGCAAGTTCTTCATGCTCATCAGGGGTAAACTGCACGCCGTACCCCACGAGCTGGTGTCGCTGGTACCATCCCGACCGCAGGCGCTGTGGCAAGCCACGTTTATCTCACTGTGGGGCAAACTGCGAGCGAGTATGGAAGGCTTCGTGCCTGCGAAACGGGATGCAGAGGACGAATCGCTGGGAGCGTTCATGCGTCGGCGGTTTGGCAGAGAGTTTGCAGTGAAGTTCGCGGAGCCGTTGATGGCGGGTGTACATGCCGGACATCCTGACCGCCTGAGCATGGCGGCGGTCTACCCCATGTACTGGGAGATGGAACGCAAGTATGGCAGCATCACACGCGGAATCATGCAGATGCGCCGGCAGAGGCAGGCAGGCAAAGGCTCGCGCGACACCTCGCCCTTTGTCGCCTTGCGCTACGGCATGGGTAGCCTTGTGGAGCGATTGCACCAGCACTTGAAGGAGGTGGACATCTGGCTCACGGCGACGGTCACCGGGGTCACGCCCCTGCCCGACGGCTCGGTAAACATCCGTCTCGAGCAGGATGAACCGTTACATGCCCAGACTGTTATCCTGACCACTCCCGCCTACACCACCGCGGAGTGGCTTCAACCTGTCGCGCCCGACGCCGCGCGTTTGCTCAAAGAAATCCCTTACGCATCTACCGCCGTGGTGTCGCTCGCCTATCGCCGAGAAGGCATAGAGCACCCTCTGGACGGCAGTGGGTTCCTCGTGCCGCGCACGGAGCCTCTACCCATTACCGGCTGCACCTGGTCGTCGAGCAAGTGGGAGGGGCGCGCTCCCGACGGAAGCGTGCTGCTGCGGGTGTTCATCGGTTACGCCGGCGCAGACCAGATTGTGGAACAGCAATGGGACGACCTGCTGGCACGCGCGGCGCACGACGCCCTGCAGCCTCTGCTTGGCATCCGCGAAGAGCCGGTGATGATTCAGGTCAACCGCTGGCTGAAGGCGATGCCGCAGTACGAGGTGGGGCATCTCGCGCGGCTGCAACGGGTGGAATCCGCGCTATCGGCATACCCTGCGCTCCTTCTTGCCGGTTCCGCCTACCGCGGCGTGGGTGTGCCCGATTGCGTGAAACAAGGCAGAGAGGTTGCGGAGCAGGCATGGCAGAGAGTTCTCACCCTGCCGCCACCTAAACGGTAACCAGCACCTTCTCTTCCGGGCGCGGAGGTACTTCGTTGTAGTGGCTGTCGCGCTCTACGGGGATGCGTCCCGCCTCCAGAATCATCTCGATCATCTGCTGGCGCGTGAGCACCTGATGGCGTTCACCCGGCGCCTCGTCCTGGTAGGTAATCTCGTATTCATGTATCGTACCGTCCATGTCATCTGCGCCGTACCACAGTGCCACCTGCGTCACCGCCGGGGTGTTCATTACCCAGAAGGATTTGATATGCGGGAAGTTGTCCAGCATCAGGCGCGAGACGGCGATGTTGCGCAGGTCGTCGTAGCCCGAAGGGTGAGGCAGGTGCTCCAGCTCCGTGCCCTCTGGGTGGAAACTAAGCGGCGTGAGCGCGAGGAAATGCCCTGTCTCGTCTTGCAGTTCACGCAGGCGGAGGAGATGCTCCACACGCTCCTCGATGCTCTCGATGTGTCCGTATAGCATGGTGGCATACTGACTCAGCCCCACGCGCGCCGCCGCGCGAGCCACCTCGCTCCACTCCTCCCCACCGATTTTGCGCGGGAACAGCTCCTGATGAATCCGCTCCGAGAAAATCTCCAGACCGCCTCCCGGCAGGCTGTCCAACCCCGCCGCTTTCAGCGCACGCAGGGTATGCTCATAGTCCATGCCGGCGACTTCTGCAATCTGCACAATCTCCACTGCGGTGAACGCCTTGATGTGCACCGCAGGGCGCACCTCTTTCACCGCCTGCAGCAGGTCTAAATAGTACTGGAAAGGCAGTTTGGGATGGATGCCCCCGACGATATGCACTTCGGTGATGGGCACGTGCAGGTACTGGCGCAGTCGTGCTTTCACCTGCTCTGGGCTGAGTGTGTAAGGTGCGGGACCACCTTTCTTCGCATAAAACGAGCAGAACTTGCACAGCTTGTTGCACAGGTTGGTGTAGTTAATGTGTTGATTACGCACATAGTAGGCTCTATCGCCATGCAGGCGTTCGCGCACTATGTTTGCCAGATAGCCCACGCCCGTGAGATTAGGGGTCCTGTACAGTAAGCGTCCGTCCGCTTCGTCGAGGCGAACACCCGCCGTCACTTTCTCGTATATCGGCATCAACTCGTTGCCGAGAACGCGCTCCGCAATCATCCAGCAGCTCCTTCGAGGAACGGTTTTCTCTATTATACCCGCCGGAGCGCGTGAGACGACCACATAGTGAGCCCAACCGGATGTTCGCCGTCCTAACCACTCTATTCGGTTACTCCTCCCCAAGTAGCCCGAAGTTCCTGACGAGGATGCCGAAGTCAAACAGCGTGACCTCCTCGTCGCCGTCCAGGTCGGCATTAGCGTTCCAGTTCGCGTCGCCGGGCACGGAGCCGAACGCCGCCACCAGCTGCCCGAAGTCGAACAGGGTGACCTCG